>JBBRDO010000148.1:0-9187 GCA_038203825.1 Chloroflexia bacterium
AGGTCAGAGTTCTCGTCGTAGGCGCCTCGCCAGAAGGTTGTGCGGGTGAGGGGCGAGGTTTCGTGGACGCCGCGCATCTGCATGCACATGTGGTGGGCTTCCAGGTAGACGGCCACGCCGTGAGGCTCAAGCATAGTTTCGAGAGTGTCAGCGATCTGCTGGCCGAGGCGCTCTTGCACGGAGAAGCGGCGGGAGAACAGGCGCACCAGGCGAGTGAGCTTAGAGATGCCGATGATACCCTCGTGGGCGATGTAGCCTACGTAGGCTTTGCCGTAGAAGGGGAGGGCATGGTGCTCACATAGCGAATAGAACTGGATGGGACCTTCGATCACCTGGCTTAGCCGGCAGTCGGGGCCGCCCCTGCACTCGGTGTGGAACACCTTGAGCAGCTTGGGGTCGCCGTCGTAGCCGTTGGTGGCCTCGAACAGACCTTCGATAAAGCGGCGGGGAGTGTCCTCGGTAGAGGGAGTGTGAACGTCCATGCCGAAAGCAGTAAAGATCTCGGCTGCGTAGCCCTGGAACTTGTGAAGCTGCTCGTCCGAGAGCTTGCGCTTGTGCAACTCCATACTCGCTGTAAAGTCTTCTTCGTAATCAATATCTCGTATCATTTCGAACTCACTTCCGGTAATCGTCCTTTAAGGTTAGCTGCGTTGAAGGGGCCGGGCTCGGCTATGAGGCGGCGGACGGCGTCCACTTGCCCCCACACATTCCAGAGCAGCACGCCCCGCACGCGCCCATCGCGCAGATAGTAGAGCACGCCCTCGCGGTACGGCTCCTTCCAATCAGACACTATCTCCATGCTCGAGTCAAGCTCGCCCACCGCCTCGTACCCCAGGTCGAACATGTCGGAATAGAAGAAGGGGAGGTGGTCGTACGGCTCACCGGAGCCGGCCATAGCTCGCCCCGCGGCCTTGCCCATGGCGTTGGCATTGTCTTCGTGCTCGACCCGACGCCGCGTACCGAGAGTATGGTCGCGATAGGAGACGACGTCGCCCGCGGCATAGATATTGGGATCGCTTGTACGCAGGAAGTCATCGACTACGATGCCGTTGTCCACCTGAATACCTGCGTCCAGAGCCAGCGCGGTGTTCAGCTTGATGCCTATTCCTGCTACAACGCCGTTGACCGGTATAGAACGCCCACTTTCCAGCTTCAGCTCGAGTGCGCCATCGGCATTATCCAGGGCAACGGCACGGTCGCCCATGATGAGTTCTACGCCCTTGTGCTGGTAGTAGGTGTTGATGAAGCGCACAAGGTCGGGGGGATAAATGCGCTCGCCTATGCCGTGGCCTGGCATGATCAGGGTTACTGTGTGGCCGGTCATGGCGAGAGCGGCGGCGACCTCGCTGCCGATGAAGCCGCCGCCTATCACGGCGAAGCGCTTCTGCTCGTCCGCAAGTCCCTTGAGGCGCCGGAAGTCGTCGAGGGAACGGTAGTAGATGATGTCGTCGCCCCCGAAGGGGAGGTGAGTGGGCGTGCCACCCGTGGCGAGCAAGAGCTTCTCGTATGAATAGGAGGTGCCCTGCTCATCGACGGCGCGCCTTTCCTGCGGATAGATTGCCTGGATGGTGTGGCCCAGGTGCAGATCTGCACCCTCAGTTGCCATCCCTTTCCAGACAGTCTCCAGAGGCTTGCCCTGCCAGAGCTTCTTGGAGAGAGGCGGGCGCTTGTATGGAGGGTCGCTCTCTTCGCTCACGAGGCCTATGGTGCCGGTGGCGTCCACCGATCGGATGCCTTTTACGGCAGCTGCGGCGCTCATGCCGCCACCCACGATAAGGTATTTATAACCAGGCATTTCTTTGTTTCTCCTATCTTTTGTGTATTGTTGTGTTTTGTATAATATGGTTATCGTGAGCTATCCCCTACCATCATACGATCATGCGATACTTCTGTCATGCAATACTTCTGTGTTTTGCCGCCCCGCGGCCAGGTTCTCGTTTGGAGAGCCTGACCGCTACAGGGTGGCGCGATTGCTCAACCGGTTATATTCGAATGGAGCGCTTGCGCATTACCCATACGCCTGAGCTTATGAGCATTAGGCCAAAGGCTCCCAAAGCCCAGGCGAGCATATCCGAAACCTGATTCTGCGCCACGCCCGTGTGGGGCATTCCGATCGTGGCGGGAGGCGCTCCTGCACCGCCGAACTGGGCAGAGAACTGGCTGATGATGCCGGCACTAAGGGTGTCGGCCATGGCCAATATGTGCTCATGCACTTTGTCGTAGTCGGCCACGTCGGCTGCGTAGTTGCCTTTGAGGTGGTCTACTGCCTCGGTCAACGTCTGGTCAAGGTGCATCTTCATATCCATCTTGAGCGTGTCGAGGGGCCAGGCGGTGGGGTTGGCGCTGTTGAGGAAGGTGGCGATGTCGTCGCCGTTGGCGTACCACTTGTCGGAGGCCGTTTGGACACCGGCAGTATCGCCTGCTTTGGCAGCTGTCAACAGGGCTGCGGCGCCCAGGATGTGATCCCTGAGGAGGGCTGTAAGCTGGTTGCCTGCGGCATCACCATAATAGGCTTTGATGGCGTTGCCAATGTCGGTCTGGTTGGCGAGCAGTCGCTGGGTGGTGGCATCAGTGTCGGGTAGGCCAGCCGACGCGCTCACAATGAAGAGGCGCGTCCAGGTGATGTGATCTTCCCATAGCTTGCGCATGGCGAGATGGAGGGACACAGTGGCATCGGACGGGGCAGCCGTAAAGCTGGCGGGGAACTGGCTGATGATGCCGGCACTAAGGGTGTCGGCCATGGCCAATATGTGCTCATGCACTTTGTCGTAGTCGGCCACGTCGGCTGCGTAGTTGCCTTTGAGGTGGTCTACTGCCTCGGTCAACGTCTGGTCAAGATGCATTTTCATGTCCATCTTGAGGGTGTCGAGGGGCCAGGCGGTGGGGTTGGCGGCGTTGAGGAAGGTGGCGATGTCGTCGCCGTTGGCGTACCACTTGTCGGAGGCTGTCTGAGTGGCTGCCGCGTCACCTGCTTTGGCGGCTGTCAACAGGGCTGCAGCACCCAGGATGTGATCTCTGAGGAGGGATGTAAGCTGATTGCCTGCTGCCTCGCCGTAGTAGGGCTTGATAGCGTTGCCGATATCTGTCTGGTTGGCGAGCAGGCGCTGGGTGGTGGCATCGGTGTCAGGGAGGCCTGCTGTTGCGCTCACAATGAAGAGGCGCGTCCAGGTGATGTGATCTTCCCATAGCTTGCGCATAGTGTCGCGGAAGGTCAGGGTTGACATGGTTGCAGAGGTGGGGGCTGCGAGGGTTGTGGTGGTTAAGGCTGGGCTTAGCAGGCTCATTAGTATTAGCGCGAGCATGGTTGTAAGGATGCTCTTTCCGATTTTGCGATGTGACGGGTTCATGGTATGTCTCCTGTTGAAGAATAGATGTAGGATTCGTCGTATCTGCCGCATCGCCTGATAATGTGAAGCTATGTTACAATTAGGATGCGGTAGAGTTTGATAGTCTCGGCTCTCCGATGGGCGTAGGGGTGTTAACGGCACTCCTACGCCACTTTTTTTGCGAGGTGGTGTTCTATAGCTCCCTCCTTTCAGGTTGAATACCAGTGGGCTTCGTTAGCACAGCCGGGTGATTGAGGGCAGATCGCATCTGCTCGAGCCAACCGCCGCCCAGCCCGTCAGTGCCGAGGGAGGAGAGCACAGACGCCGCCTCGGGGCTGAGGAGGCCGGACATACGGTCGCCGAGGTCAGTTATTATTGTGGCGAGGGCGACGCTGTTGCGGACGTACCAACCTGCAAGCTCAACCAGCATTTGCTGGGTGGTGCGGACTGCGTAGGCGGTGTCGTCGGACCTGATTTCACCAGCCAGCATCTCTTTCGCGTCGGCGGCAACCACGAGCCAGCGGCTGATGTCTTCAGGGGATATGTGGAATCTGTGGATCTGGCCTCGGCAGCGGCCGCACTCCTGGGGGCATGCAGCCAGGCACAAGGTGGTGATGCCAACTCCGCGTTCCTGAGCCTGCGACATATTGCTCTCCAAAGCGATTGCCTCCTGAGGCCAGACGGCGACCATGAGCTCCTTGTCGGCAGAGTCTATGAGAGTGCGGGCGTGGTCCATGACTGCCCGGGGGCTTTCGATGTTCCAGGCGTACTCTTCGACTGGGGTGCTTGCGACGCCGGCCAGCGCTTCTTCGGCAGCGACAAGGTCGTCGTTGAACCTGTCCGCCAGCCGGGGCATGAGCTCGGAAGGGGGCACGGCCGCGTATTTCGTACCGGAGGGAGAGTCGACGCGCACTACTGCGCCGTGCTCCTCCAGCCTCGGGAGGATGTCGTAGACGTTGGCCCTGGGGATGCGAGAGAGCTTGGCGATTTCGTAGCCTGTCATCGGGCTGCGCTGGAGGAGGGCAGTGTAGGCTCTCGCCTCGTAATCGCCGAAACCCAATCGTTGTAAGATCTGTGTCGTGTCTTTCATGGTGCCTGCCTTCTCTAGTAGTAGTAAACACTACCACTAAGATATACATCCATTGGTTACACTTGTCAATGGGCAATCCGGGCCGACTTTGCGTGCAAGGGGCATATTGACAGGAAAGCGCGGGCCATGTACCCTGATCCTGGGCATGAACGCAGGCGAGAAATAACGTTGCGAGAGAAGCGAAATAAGAAATGAAGAAGGCAAGAAATCTCGAATGACACAAAAGGTACTTTTACAGGCGACCACGCGGGCCGGTGGCGACCTGAATCCTGTAGTGGCCCTGGCGCTGGGGATGAGGACGGCGGGCTATGCGCTTACGGTGCTGTGCGACCCGGCTTCTGAGCCGATCTTCGCACGGTTCGAGTTCCCGACTATCATCTCAGGGGTGGAATTTGAGGTGGGAGATACTGTCAAAGCGGCGCTTCAGGCGTCCGAAGGGGCGGGGTTGGACGAGCGCGCAGCGGCAATAGACACGGCAATTGAGGGGTGGCGCAAGCGACTGGCGGTGACGGCAGCAGACCTGCTCGCGACTACACAACCCGACCTGATCGTCACTTCGCTGTTCGGGACCTGTATAGGGTCGGAGCTGGCGCGGATGTCGGGCAAGCCGTGGGTGGCGGTGAACTCTACATATTATATAGGGCCGAATCCGCCCCGCCCGATGGAGCGCGATTTCTCGGCCCGCGCCACGGATATTTTCCGCTATTCGGTTATCCCGTATTTGCCTGAGGCTGCGCTAGTGCTGCACGCGACGGACGCCTGGTTCGATTACGACCACAGGGGCATACCACCTAACCACCACTATATCGGCCCGCTCTTCTGGGAGGCTCCGGGGATTGTGCCGCCGTACATTTACACTGAAGGGGAGCCCTGGACGCTTTGTACACTGTCATCGCACAGGCAGGACGATACGCCGATCGCCCGGGACACGATGCACGCAATCGCGCACAGCCACCACCGGCTGGCGGTGACGGTGGGGCTGGGTCACTTGCCGGAGGAGTTGGCGCCGATCCCGGCGAACTCGCACGTGGAGCAGTATATCCCCCACTCGGCGGTGCTGGGGAAGAGCCTGCTGTTTGTGAGTCACGCGGGGCACGGTTCGGTGATGAAGTCGCTGCTGTACGGGGTGCCGATGGTGCTGGTGCCGTGGTCGAGAGACCAGTTCGGGGTGGCCGCTCGGGCGTCCAGCATGCGGGCCGCGCGTGTATTGCCGAGGGAGTCGTTGAGTATTCATGCGATGGCTGAGGCGATTGATGCGGTTTTGCACGATCCGGAGTACAAGTGGGCGGCGCAAGCGGCATCGGTGCGGCTGCAAGCGGAGCGGCCACTAGAGGCGGCGCTGGAGCTTATCGCTGGAGTAGTGGTGTGAAGGCCAGAGGACACCCCTGGAACCCCGGCAGGGGGATGGCCCCTGCACCTCCTTGTTGGTGGGGAGGCAAGGTGAGTTGATTAAGGCGGGGATTGCCTCTTGACAAATGTTGATTGGTATGCTAATATAACTATGGATAATTCAAATTAGGTAGAGTGTAAGTGGGGAGAGTATGAAGGATCGCAGGAAACAACAGGACACAGGCGAAAGCCCTATCGCGCATAATGCGGTGCTGGCGGTGGATGTGGTCATTTTTACGGTGCGCGAGGCAGAGGAGCCTGACGACCGCTGGCAGGTGCTGCTGGTGAAGAGCGAGAAGGCTGTGTTCGATGGAAGGATGGCGCTGCCGGGCGTGCTGGTGCAGGCCGGAGAGACGCTCGAGCAGGCCGCGGGCCGGGCACTACGCACCAAGACAGGCCTTGATGCGAGCCAGTGGTACCTGGAGCAGCTTGGGACGTGGGCCGAGCCGGATCGCGATACCAGAGGCAGGGTGGCCTCAGTGGCGTACTTTGCGCTCGTGCGTTCCGACCAGTTGATGCTGGTGCCGGGCAGCACGGTGCTACAGGCCGAATGGGTGCCTGTGCGCCGTGCCGTGAAGACGAAGCTGGCCTTTGATCATGCTGATATGCTGAGCACGGCGGTAGCGCGGCTGCGCTCCAAAATGCGCTATTCGTGGGTGGCCTTTCAGCTTTTGCCGGAAGAGTTTACCATCCCGGACTTGCGGGCAGTCTATTCGTCGATCCTAGACCCGTCGGTGGCACGCCTCAATAGCAGTAACTTCAAGCGCGCCTTCGCCAATCTGTTCGATTCGGGAGTGCTCGTGCCGACGGGGGAGCGCGCCGACACGCAGGGCCGAGGACGCCCCGGCGACCTCTACAGGTTCTCGGGTCCGCTGGCGGGCACCTGGGAGCGGGAGCTGCCCTGGCACAGCCGGCGGTAGAGATTTACCGGAACTCATAGGAAATGGACAGTAATATCAGTACCAACTATTTTGACTACGTAATATTCTAAATCAGAAGTGGATGAGGTTACCATGACGACACAATTCGAAATTGCGGGCGGGACAGTGACAGGCCGAGAGCATTATCGACTGCGCGCCAACGGGCAGGACGCCTACCATATCGTGCGGCGCGGCGAAACATCGGTCGCCATAGTGTGCGACGGGTGCGGCGACCCGGCCAGCAGCCACTCGGAGGTGGGCGCGGCCCTGGGGGCGAGGTTGATCGCGCAGAGGCTGGCAAATGTGCTGTCGAGTGAGGCCGGTAGGCTGGCTACGGCAGAGGAGGCCGAACGAGTCCTGGAGCAGGTGAGGCGGGAGATGCTGGGGTCGCTCCGAAAGCTGGCACGGGGAATAAGCGCCGACCCTGTGGAGGCCATTAGCGAATGCCTGTTGTTTACGGTCGTGGGGTGCGCCATCACCGGCGAGCATGCGGCGTTCTTTTCGCTGGGCGACGGAACAATCATCGTCAATGAGCGGGCAACATCGATAGGCCCCTACCCTGACAACGCTCCTCCCTATATGGCTTACGCGCTTCTGCCCGACTGCCGTGGGCAGGACGACCTGCGCTTCACGCTTCATGCGCACGTCGCAACGGAGGAACTGGACACATTCCTCATTGGGTCAGACGGGGTGAACGACCTGATAGACACGTCTTGCGCGGGCGGCATTGAAGCCTTTTGGACGGACTCGCTCAACTTTGAGAACCCCTACACCATAAGCAACAAGCTGCGGCTGCTTAATACGGAGCGAACAGAGATCGACTGGCAGGAACACAGGAAGAGCGTTCAACGTGGGTGCCTACCGGACGACACGACGCTGGTCGTGGGTAGGAAACAGTAAGCAGGCTAGAGAGAGCAGAGAAACGCCATGAACAGAGTATTCATACGAGATCGCGAAATCGCGCTATCAAACAGAAACGCAATCGGCAAGGGCGGAGAGGCTGATGTGTACAGCATCGGCGGCGGACTGGCGCTCAAGGTGTTCAAGACGCCCGACCACCCTGACCTGCAGTCGTTCGACCCGGTAGAGCGCGCGATATTGCGGCGAGCAGCCGAGGAGCGCATCGCGACGCACCAGCGCAAGCTGCCCGCCTTTCCCGGTAACCTGCCCACTTCCGTGCTCTCGCCTGTGGAGTTGGCATACGATGCGAAGGGGCGTGGAGCGTGCATTATCGGGTATACGATGCCCTTTATCGCGGGGGCCGACCTCTTGTTCCACTACGGCAAGCGGGGCTGGCGGGACGCAGCATTGCAGTCGGGGGTGACGCACGAGTGCGTGCGTGATTTGCTGTTGCAATTACACACGGCGATATGTGAAGTACATGCTGCGGGAGTAGTGCTGGGGGATTTCAATGACCTGAACGTGCTGGTGAAGGAGGGGCGCGTATTCCTGGCCGACGCCGACTCGTTCCAGTACGGCGGGTTCATGTGCAACACATTTCAGTACAGGTTCCTGGACCCACTCCTGTGCGACCCGGCGGCAGCGCGACCTGAACCGTGCCGTCCACACAATGGCGCCTCAGACTGGTACGCCTATGCGGTCATGCTGATGCAAGCGCTGGTCTATGTGGACCCGTACGGCGGACTGTACAAGCCGAGCAAGATGCAGCAGAAGGTGGCCGATATAGCGCGCCCATTGCACCGGATTACACTATTCAACAGCGAGGTGCAATATCCTAAGGCGGCTCTACCGCTGTATATATTGCCGGACGACCTGCTGCAATACTTCCACGCTACATTTGAGCGCGACGAGCGCGGCGCGTTTCCGGTGGCACTTTTACAGGAATTGCGGTGGACGCACTGTTTGCAGTGCGGCAACCTGCACGCCCGGCCAGTGTGCCCCTACTGCACCAACCTGGGAGGGGCGATTATGCAGGGTATGGCACGCATTGAAGCGCGGGAGGTGCGCGGCAACGTGGTCGCCACACTCATCTTTCACACAGAGGGCAGGATCATCACGGCGGCCTCGCAGTATGGCGGGCTGAAGTGGCTGTATGAGGAAGGAGGTCAACTGAAGCGGGAAGAGGGGGATGCCATCCTGCAAGGCAGGCTGCGGCCTGGCATGAGGGCGGCACTGAGCGGCAATAGGACCCACCTGGCGGCGGAAGGGATAGCGATAACGCTCGCAGAGGGGCAAACACCAGAGCGGCGGACGGTGGATATGCTGGGTAAGACGGCGCTGTGCGAGGCGAATTCACGACATGTCTACTGGCTGGACGGCGGCTGTTTGTACAGGGACGGCGCGACCGGGTTGGGGCCGTTCAGGATAGGCGAAGTGCTGGCCAACCAGAGCAGGTTCTGGGTGGGCGAGACGTTCGGCTTCGGATTTTACCGGGCAGGAGGCCTATCGGGCGCGTTCCTGTTCGACGCCGAGCGCGCAGGCATTGACGACCGCGTAAGCCT
>JBBRDO010000149.1:0-9151 GCA_038203825.1 Chloroflexia bacterium
GACAGGGCATATTCTACTTGCAGTTCGCGTGCCTGGTTGGGGGTGTAATCGAGGTCGCAGTCGGGATCTGGCACTTCGTAGTTGATGGTAGGTGGGATGCGGCTGTCTCGTATAGCGAGAGCGCACACCATCGCCTCCAGCGCCCCCGATGCGCCCATCATGTGCCCCGTTATGCTCTTCGTAGACGAGATAGCCACCTTATAGGCCGCCTCTCCAAACGCCTTCTTGATAGCCAGCGTCTCCACCCGGTCGTTGATGGGTGTGGACGTACCGTGCGCATTGATATAGCTCACCTGGTCGGCTGTGATCCCCGCCTTGTTCAGCGCTCGCTGTATGGTGCGCGCCGCGCCATCGCCCGTCTCAAGCTGGGCCGCCATGTGGAAGGCATCGTTGGTCGATCCGTACCCAACCACCTCGGCGTAGATATGCGCCCCGCGATTCTTAGCCCGCTCGTACTCTTCCAGCACCAGCGTCGCCGCCCCTTCCGACAATATGAACCCATTACGGCGTGCATCAAACGGCTTGCTTGCTCGCTGTGGCGTAACATCGTCGCCCAGCGCGCGCATATTGATGAAGCCTGCCACCACCACGGGCGCAAGCACCGCGTCGGTGCCCCCTGCCAGCATGACGTCAGCGTCCCCCCGCTTGATCGTCTCCATCGCCTCGCCCACCGCATGGGCGCCCGTGGCACAGGCCGAAACGACGGCCATGTTAGGGCCTTTCGCACCAATATTGATCGCCACCTGGCCCGATGCAGAATCTACCAGGAAGTTGGGGAGAAAATGGGGCGACACCCGCCTGGCGCCGCGTTCCATGAAGATCGTTTGCTGGGCCACAAGCGTACCGACACCTCCAGCAGCCGATCCAATTATGATCCCCACTCGGTCGGGGTCCTCGTTGGCCATGTCGATCCCGGAGTCTTTCAGCGCCTGCCCCGCCGCCACTACCGCGAACTGCACACAGCGGTCCATGTGGCGTGCCTCTTTCGGGTCGATCCAATCTTCGGCCACGAACCCTTTGACCTCGCCCGCGATCTTCACTGCCAGGTCGGTCGTATCAAACAGGGTAATCTCGGCGATGCCCGATTTCCCCGCCAGCAAATTAGCCCACGTGTCTTCGACGTTGTTGCCTACAGGCGACAGCGCACCCAGGCCCGTAATAACTACTCGTCTTGTCATATCTCTATTCTAATTCCCATCCCCAATAAGCGCCACGTATCACTTACAGTCACTGGTCATCGGTCACGCATATCACGCCCCTGCGGCCTGAACCTCCGGGCCTTTCATAACCTCGTCCAGCTTCAATATCTGAACGTCATCTGAGATCCGCCTGATGAGGCCCGACAATACCTGCCCCGGCCCAACCTCGATAAAGGTGCCCACGCCGTCCTCGACCATCTGGCGCACAGAAGCCACCCACGCCACCGGCTTGCAAAGTTGGTCCGACAGTTCGCGCTTCACATCTTCCGCCGTGCGCAGCACTGTTCCCGTCACATTTGCCACCATCGGTACCAGCGGGTCGGTCAGGTGAATATTGTTGATCAGCTGAGTAAGCTGTATACCCGCCTGCTGCATCAAGGGCGAATGAGATGCGATGCTGATCGCCAGTCTCGCCACCCTCGCCGCGCCCTCTTTGCGCGCCAGGTCCATCGCCTTCAACAGCGCCCCAACTTCGCCCGAAATAACGGTCTGCACCGGCGAGTTGGAGTTGGCGATAACCACCACACCCTCCGAGCTGGCCTCTTTCACTACCTTGACGAGACTCTCATACGACAGCCCGATCACGGCAGCCATGCCGCCCGGTGTGCGCTCTCCATCCTCTTTCATCAGTCTGCCCCGCTCAGCCACCAGCCTCAGGCCATCAGCGAAGCTAACAGAGCCTGCCGCCACCAGCGCCGTGTACTCGCCCAGCGAGTGCCCCGCCATAAATGCAGGCTCCAGCACCTCGCCCCGCTCGCGCAGTCTCTCACGCAAAGCCTCAAGGTAGGCCACACTGACGGTCAAGATAGCAGGCTGGGCGTACTCCGTATCATTGAGCTTCTCCTCAGGCCCCTCGAAGCAGAGCTTGCTAAGGGAATACCCCAGCACCCTGTCGGCCTCGTCAAAGACAGCGCGCGCCGCAGGCGAGCTGGCGTACAGGTCGCGTCCCATCCCCACGAACTGCGAACCCTGCCCTGGAAATACAAAACTTGTCTTCATATTAATCTTAGTGATCTCCGTGTCCTTTGTGCTCTTTGTGATCCGTCCCAGGTCCTCGGTCGTCCGGCCCCTAGAACATCACCATCCCGCCGTCCACATTCAGAACCTGTCCGTTTATATACGCAGCAAGGTCGGACGCCAGGAAAACCACCGCGTTTGCTATGTCGTCCGGCTGGCCGTAGCGGTCCGCCGGTATAGTCTTCAGCATCGACGCCTTAAGCTCCTCCGGGAGCCCCGCCGTAATATCCGTCTCAATAAAGCCGGGCGCTATCGCATTAGCCGTTATATTGCGCCCGCCAACCTCTCGCGCCACCGACTTCGTGAAGCCGATCAAGCCCGCCTTGGCCGCCGCGTAATTGGCCTGCCCCGCGTTTCCCGTCAGCCCCACCACGCTCGAAAGCGAGATTATGCGCCCCCACCGGTTACGCAACATCGAGCGCAACACCGCTTTTGTACAGAAATATGCCGAGCGCAGGTTGGTGTCCATCACAGCATCCCACTCGTCCTGCGACATTCGCATCATCAAATTATCGCGAGTGATCCCCGCGTTGTTCACCAGAATATCGACCCTTCCCCACTCTTTAACCAGCCCATTCACCATCGCATCCACTTCGTCAGCCTTGCTCACGTCGGCTTTCACCGCCTGCGCTTCGCCGCCTGCGGCCTTGATCGCGGCTACCACGTCTGCGGCCTGCGCTTCACTGGCATTGAAGTTGACAGCTACCTTCGCGCCTGCCGCGCCCAGCTTGATCGCGGTGGCCCGTCCAATGCCCCTGCCCGCGCCCGTTACCAGCGCCGTCTTACCCGACATATCCATCGTAACTGACAACTTACTTCTCCCCCTCAAATACCCGCTCCAGGCTGATCCTGTGCAACGACATCCGGCTGGTATTAAAAACGCATCCCCAACTTGGCCTTACGCTCGGCTCTGAGGATACGCTACTAAAGTATACCGTATTATACGCACAATGTATACAGGATGATAGTACTTGTGTCAAGAGGTCAAATACGCCTCGAACAACGAGGGCCTCTCTATTCTGAACCCCTCCAACCCGGCCAGCATCAACTCGACATCCACGTGAGCCACGCCCAGCATCCCGCGCACTATATGCTCCGCCTCCCCCAAATCAATCCTGTCTCCCTCCGCAGCCTCCAGTGCCTCAGCGAGCCTCGCACGCACCCTCTCCAAAAGCCCTGTAGAGAGTAACCCCACCCCCGGCACATACCGCGTGCCCTTGCCCGTCAAGCTGCCCGCTGCCTCCAGCAACTCGGTGCGCGTATAAGCTTGCAGCCTCGCCGCCACCTCCTGCTCCCCTACAAACCCCTTCTCTTCCGCCTCGACCCGTAGAGGCTCAAAGCTCTCCTGCGCCGCCCCTTTGCGCTCCGTTCGGCTCCCATATTCGCGGTCCAGCAATTCAAGCAGGTCCGTAGCTACCACCTTGTTCTTGTACGCCACTACCGGAAAAGGCAGCCCAGCGAACGTGCTCACCGCATCCATCGGCACTGCCAGAATCATACGCGTTTCGCCACCTTGTGCTGCCAGCGCCCTCAGCTTGGCCACCTTGCGCTCCCTGTACCCCGGCGACCAGAACCCCGCGATCTCCATGAAAATATGCGTATCCCCTCGCCTGAACCCAAAATCAGGTATCAGCACCACCCCCGGCGCAAGCACAGGCTCAGGCTCTCGCTGCAGCATCCACCCATGCGTGTATCCTCCCTTCTCCAGCGACTTGTACTCCTTATACAACCTCGCCTCCACCAGGCTATCAAACGTCGGCTCCGCTGCCTCCCCCTCCTTGCCCTGCTCCACCGTCGCCCCCACAGAATAAGCAGCCGCCGTCTCCGCCACCCTTCCTCTCTCCGGACCCACAATATACTCCAGCTTCTGAAGCATCTCAGGCGTAATATGAAATCGGTACGGCCTGTCGTACAGCACAAGGTGCGCGGTCGCCGCCACCTGTCCCGGCTCAACATCGTGCATCAGCAATAGCGACCGAAGCAAATCGAGCGCTACGTCCGCCAGCCTCCTTCCATACTTGTCCGCCGTGCCAAACGCCTGCTCAGGCCCATACAGCGTAAGCACAAACCCCTTATTGCCCCCCCTCTCAATCTGCCCCTCCATCTCCTCCACGTCCACCAGCACCCCGCTCCTCTTCGCGATGAAATACAGCCGCTTCAAAGCCGCGCCCGGCAGCCTCCTCACCCCGATCTCCACCCGCACCGAGTGCGCCAGCAGCGTCTTGACCGCCCCCCTGTTATACAGTCTCACCACTTCCTGCGCTGTCGGCATCTCCCCCGACCTCACCAGCCGCGCTGCACCCTCCCCATCAAGCTCCGCCAGCCTGTCCACAATCCCCGCGTCGTGCTCCAGCCCCCACTCCTCAGCCAGCCCACCCAGCAACTTGCCCCGCTCCTGCGCCGGCGCAAACCCTCCCAGCCGCTCATTCGCCGCATCCCATACCGCATATCTCACATCCGCCGGGCCGTTAATCCCATGCATAGCCAACGCTGCCACTTCCTCAACCGAAAGCACGCTCTCAAAAGAAGGCTGCACGAACGAATAATAGGCAAGCAGGCAAGACTCAATACACCGCCCCAGCCTGTAGTCTCCCATCACCCCTTCGAGCAACCGCATATCGCACTCGCTGCGCGCCTTGCCCACGAACCCCTCGAACAACTCAATAGCTAGTCCCACCTGCCTGAGCGCCGCCCGCCCATGCAGCAGCTTCGGCACCACCGCCTGTTCCCCGTCAGCGTCCCGAGTGCTCCGCTTCTTCAAATTGGTCAATGAAAACAACATCACCGCGACTTCCGCCTAGCCGCGATCCCTTCCTCCGTAGTCTCCTCCGTCACCACCTCGTACAGCACAGCCTCCGACTGCTTGGGCCGCAATATCCGGCCCAGCCTCTGTATAAACTCCCGCTTCGTCGCGCTCCCGCTCAAAATAATCGCTACATTAGCATCGGGAATATCCACCCCTTCGTTCAGCACCCTCCCAGTCGCCAGCTTGCTGAACCGCCCCGACCTGAACCCGTTCAGTATCGCCTTCCGCTCCGGCGCAGGCGTCTTGTGCGTCACTGCAGGCATGCAAAACCTCGCCGACACCGTATCTACCAGTGCGTTGTACTCCGAGAACACCAGTACCCTGTCGTCCCTGTGCCGCGCCAGCAGCTCCTCCACCACCTCCAGCTTACTCTCCGCGCTCAGGGCAATCCTCCGCGCAGCCTGGTGCCCCAACAACGCCTCTCGCGCTGCCGGGTCGCTGCCGCTGCGCAAAATCAAGTTGCGCTCGTAGTCCTTTCCCGACCTCATGCTGATATGCCGCGACCTCAAAAATGACTTATACGCGCGGTCCGCCTGCTCGTAACGCACCCGCTCCTCATCGCTCAGCGCCACTTTTATCTTCTCCGTACGGTAATTGGCGATATGGTGCGACGCCCGTAAGTGCGAAGGCAACCTCTCGAATACTGTCGCTCCCACCAACTGATCAAGGTCCGTATGCCTCTGATCGCTGCGCTCAGGCGTAGCGCTCAACCCCAAACGTGCCGTAGCGATCGCCCCCTCCGCAATTGTCCTGTACGTATCTGCGGGCAAATGGTGTACCTCGTCAAACACCAGCAGCCCGAACCCCTGCAGCGCGCTCGTATGTATCGCCGCCGAGTCGTACGTGACCACAGTCACCGGCCTCAACTCCCTGTCCCCACCTCCCCACACCCCTACTTCCTCTTCAGTAAGGTTCGTGTTAGCCAGCATAGACACCCGCCACTGCGACAGCAAATCCAGCGTCGGCACGCACACCAGCGTCGTTGTGCCCAGCGCAGCCATAGCCAGCATCGCCACCAGCGTCTTCCCCGCGCCCGTCGGCAGCACCACCACGCCCCGGTGACCCGCGCCTTGCCACGCCTCAATAGCCTCCTGCTGGTACGTCCTCGCCTCTAACTTCACCTCAACCCCATGAGGCAAAGCGGGCCGCAACTCAAACGTAGTCCTGAGCGAATACCGCCCGCCCAGCGCAACCCGAACAGAAGGGTAATCTCCTGGCAGCACGCGCAAGCATCGCCGCCGCCCATCAATGACCGCCCGCCCCCTCCACCCCATGTCGCGCAGCTGCCCGAGCAAAGCCTCCGCCGTCACTCCTTCAGGTGGAAACAGCAGCAGGTCGCTCGCGGCCAGCGATAGAGTAATCGCGGGTTTGGCGTTAAATGCGGGCATTACAGCTTATGAATAGCAGGCACAATCTCGTCACCAAATAAGTCCAGCGCCCCGGGCTCGCTCACGTTCGGCACGCTCAAATGAATATAATCGAACCCCAACTCGGCCAGGTGCGCCGCATGCTCTACCACGCGCCCGGCAACCAGCTTCCCTTCCCCATCGCCCATCACGGCAGGATCCCCAATAACCGTCTTCGCGATCCCATCGTACGCGCGCCCCTCTTCCTCGCAATAACCCCTCAACACTTCCAGCTTGCGCCCTAGCGCCTCTTCCCCCAGCGCCGCGAAGAAGTTGCAGGCATCTCCATACTTCGCCACCAGCCTCAGCGTCTTTTGCTCGCCGGCTCCCCCCACCAGTATCGGCGGGTGCGGCCTCCTGATCGCCTGTGGTGAATTGAGCGTTTCGGCCAGCCTGTAGTGCTCGCCCCTGTACTTCGTCACCTGCCCCGACCACATTAGCCGTGCTACTTGCAGTGTCTCTTCAACACGCTCAAATCTCTCTTTCAGCGGCGGAAAAGGCACCCCCAGCCCAACATGCTCGCGCTCGTACCACCCTGCTCCGATCCCGAACCATGCCCTCCCGCCCGACAGCACATCAAGCGTAGTCACCGTCTTGATCAGTACTCCCGGGTGCCGGTAAGTGACCCCCGTGACCATCACACCCAGCCCAATCCGCGATGTCTTCCCCGCCACGAACGCCAGCGCCGTATAGGCCTCAAGCATAGGGTCTTCTACCGCTCCTAGCTTGGGCGACTGGAAAAAATGATCCATAACCCACAGGCTGTCAATGCCCGCCACTTCGGCGCTCTTGCCTATCGCCCCTAACTTCTCTCCAATGCTAGCAGGTGCCCCCGGCCACGCGAAACCAATAATCTGCAGTCCAAGCTTCATAGGGTTGCTCTGGTAAGTGATGTTAGCGGCTCATGCATGACGCATGACCCAACACTTATCACTTATCACTTATCACTTATCACTTATCACTTATCACTTATCACTTATCACTTTCCCCCGCGCCTTAACCTGCACCCGCTTCAGCCTGTGCTCCAACTCAGCCCGCTCCACCACGTTCGACGCCCTCGTCTGCGCCATCAGCGTGTACTCTATCGCCGTCACGTAGTCCTTCGCCCTGTGCTCGTAGTGCTTGGCAAGCTCCAGATAAGGGAACATCAAGTGCGTGCCTTCCTGTGCCAGCCGCGCCCATATCACCACCGCTTCTTCCCTCTGCTGCAAATGCTTATATAGGTAGCTCAACCGTCGCAGCGTAGCCCCGCGCAAAGTGTCCGATGGGTGCAATGCCAGTCCGTGCTCGTATGCGTGCAGACTCTCCGTGAACTTGCCCAGGTCTTCGTACATCTTTCCCAGCCCGAACCACTCCGCCGCCTGCAAGTCCACCTCACTCGGCTGCTCAAGTATTCGCGACACGTGCGCAGTCAGCGCCACCAGCGTCAGCAAATCGTGCTCGTTGTGCTCGAACACAGGCAACACATGCCCCGCGTGTCCCGCCCTCAAATACTGAAAATAGAGCGAGGGGATCCGCCAGCCCGGCACATCAAACCCGCGATTCACCCCCAGCACATGCAATTCCAACATCTCCAGCGAGCAAGACTCCAGGTGATCCTTCCACAGCCTGCGCGAAGGGTGCAGCATATCGAGATGCGGCGGGTCACGCAAAATGCACCTCATCCGGCTCGTGATATAGCGTGTTTCCAGCAAAGGCCAGTCAAACGACTTCCCATTAAAAGTGACCACAGCCTCGAATTGACAAAACAGGTCGTTCAGAGCCCTCAAAAATGACCTCTCTGCTGACACGTCACTCAAGAAATACTGGCGCACCACCAGCTCGTCCGCGCCCTCCGAGAAAAAAGCCACCCCCACCATGAACACGTACGTGCCCGTGCCACCCGACAGCCCCGTAGTCTCCGTATCGAGGAACAGCATCTTGCCCACAGGTATGTCCTGCAGCCTCGACACCCGCCCCGCCTCATACAAAATGCTGGGTCGAGCATGCAGCATGGCCCCCAGCAACACGGGCCCTCGCGCTTGCGCGACCGGATACCTGTGCTCGGCATAAAAGCAGGGCCCATCCTCGGTCTCGTGCCAGCGCCCCGGCAGCGCCTTATCAATCGTAGCCTGCGAACTCCGCAGCGGCCTGTAATCCGGCAGCGCAAATGTACTGGCCGACGGCTGAGCGCCATTCGATATCTGCGCGCCGCCCACAGGCACGCCGCCCTCCTCGCTAGTAGGTGCAGAAATAGCGCCTGGAACGCGGGGACGCACGCCCATAGCTTTTAGTCGATCTCGTAAGTCCATACAGCGGTCCGCAGTAGAGGGTCAGGGATTCCGGAAGATTGTGCAAAAATGTCGTGTAGGCAGCCGGCGTGGGGAAGTAGAATTGCGCGTAAATACAACTGGGATAAGTGTAGCACAAATGACCGAAAAAGGGCAAAGGTTATGCACAGAATCACCCTCCTCACCTTCCCGCTCACCAAAGCCCCCCTCCAAACCAATTCTACCGCTCTATCTCTTACCCTCTTACCCTTCGTGATCAATCCCCAGTCCCTTTGCGATATTTGCGATCTTGGCGTTTCAATCCCTAACCCCAAAGTATATTCTTCGCCACCCTATCAGCCTCGGTCTCTTCAGAGATATATATCAAATTGCCAGGGAAATATCCGTTTTACCGTTGACATCCCACTCAGAGGTCGCTACAATAGTTGAGTTCGCCCAGTCTAGGCAACCCAT
>JBBRDO010000150.1:0-9030 GCA_038203825.1 Chloroflexia bacterium
ATGAGCGATCCCGACCGCCAGCGCGTCGCCATCATAAACGTGCAAAGTGGCGAGATCGACTACTTTGGCACGGCAGGAGATTCCCCCGGGCAGTTCCGCACGCCCCAGGGGATCGCCGTGGGCTCTGATGGTCGCGTCTACGTCCTGGACCGGACACGCAATAATGTGCAAGTGTTTACGATCAAATGAGAATTGAGATACTATATATGAGTTCCAGTGAAGGTATTGTTCTATCACCCACACATCTCGGATTTCTACCGGAGGACTCATGCCAGTAGACCCGGCCCAGGAAAAGCCTATCGCCGCGGCCGCCAAAAAGGCGACCGTAGTTGTGGTCATGCCCGCTTATAACGCCGCCAAGACTGTCGAAAAGACACACGGCGACATTCCCATCCAGATCGTTGACAGGGTGATCCTTGTTGATGATGCCAGCCAGGACGACACGCCTGAGATCGCGCGCCAGCTTGGTCTCGAAGTGATAGTGCATCTCCAGAACAAAGGTTATGGCGGCAACCAGAAGACCTGCTACATCGAAGCTCTGGCCCAGGGCGCAGATGTGGTCGTCATGCTCCACCCCGACAACCAGTACGATGCTACCCGCATCCCCTCCATGATCCAGCCCATCCTCGACGGTAAGGCCGACCTCGTTCTCGGCTCTCGCCTGCTCGGCGGACGCGACGCCACACTCAAAGGCGGAATGCCCATCTGGAAGTACATATCCAACCGCTTCCTCACCACGGTCGAAAATCTAGCCTTCGGTACCCACCTCTCCGAGATGCACACTGGGTTCCGCGCCTATTCGCGCCGCTTGCTCACGACTATCCCCTTCTTGCTCAACTCCGACGACTTTGTCTTTGATAGCGAAGTGATCGCGCAGACTGTTGCCTGTGGCTTCCGCATCACTGAAGTGCCCGTGCCCACCCGCTACTTCCCCGAAGCCTCCAGCGTGAACTTCCGCCGCAGCCTCGTTTACGGCCTCTCCACCCTGAACGTGGCCCGCAAATACTGGCTCAACAAGATGGGCATCCGCAAGTATCCCATCTTCCGCAAGAGGCTGGTGAACGTGCTCAGCCGCGAACACAAGGCCCGCATATTCGGCCCCGGCAACTCGGGCCAAACCGACTGACCGCCAAGCCCACACCCACTTATCACTTATCACTTATCACTCCTAACCCCTCCAAAGGAAACTCTTTGTTCAAGTCACGTCAATTCATCATCGGAATAGTCATCAGCCTGATCTTTTTTGTGGTCGCCTTGCTGGGTGTCCATCTCGATCAGGTGTGGGCTGCTCTCGGCCGAGCCAACTACCTGTGGCTGGTGCCTGCCCTCATCCTCTATTTCATAGGCGTCGGTGTGCGTGCGGTTCGCTGGCGCATCCTGCTGCGTCCCATAATCCCAGAGATTGGCGTCAAAGAAACCTTTGATGTCGTGGTCATAGGCTACATGGCAAACGACATCCTCCCTGCCCGTATTGGCGAGCTTGTCCGCGCCTACATATTGAGCCTGCGCAAAGGAGTCACCAAGACAGCGACCCTCGCCACCATAGTGGTCGAGCGCATTTTCGACGGCATAACCATGATCGGCTTCGCCGCGGGCGCGGTTCTTTACATCATCCTCACGGACCGTAACGCCCTGATCACGGGTGCGGACCACAAACTCGGCACCTTCCTCAGCAGCCTCCAGGTCCCCGCCATCATCCTGACCACCATCTTCCTTGCTCTGCTGGTGGTTTTCCTGGTGATCGCGGCGTCTCGCAGCAGAACAGAGGCCGTGATAAATGGCACGTTGCGCTTCCTGCCCGGCCGCTTTCGCGAGCGCGCAGAAAAGATCGCTCACTCCTTCGTTGACGGCCTTGGTTCCCTGCGCAGCGGTCGTAGTCTCGGCGCCGTGCTGCTCCTTTCGCTGGTTGCCTGGCTCTTTGAAACCTCCATGTACTTCGTCATTGGCAACCTGGGCTTCGACCTCAGGGGCGCCGACGGCCACCCTCTCCCCTTCTACGTGTACGTGCTGGTCTGCGGTGTCGTCAATCTCAGCGGCCTTCTGCCGCAGGCCCCCGGCGCTCTGGGCGTGTTCGAGTTCGTGGGGCAATCTGTCCTCGTCGGCGCGTTCGGCGTCGAGCAGTCGCAATCCATCTCCTTCGTGCTCGTACTCCACGTCGCGCTTCTCCTCCCCATTACCCTGCTCGGCATCTACTATATGACCCGTCAGAGTATCGCCTACCGCGACCTCATTAAACTTGAAGAAACCCGTGCCTCTGCCTCAGAACAGGCCCATGAGCTCGAAGGCCCGCTCACTGATATAGAACTGGTGCAAGAGGGCAAGATCCCCGAGGGCGAGCAAGGACGCCCAACCATAGCCCAACGCTAAATCGCGCCCTACGATTAGCGACCCATCCACCTTATAGCAATCAAAGAAGGTATACCAACTTGGACATCTTTCAATCTATAGTCCTGGGCATAGTCCAGGGTCTAACCGAGTTCCTACCGATTTCATCATCAGCCCACCTCCTGATCGTGCCCTGGCTGTTCGGCTGGAAAGATCCCGCCATTACCAGCATTCAATTCGACGTGGCCCTCCACATGGGCACCCTCATCGCTGTGCTCGTCTACTTCGCGCGTGATTGGCGGCGGCTAATCGTGGCCTTCGTGCGTTCCATCTTCGAGAGGCGCATTGGCGACGACACCGACAGGCGGCTGGCCTGGTTCCTCGTGATTGGCTCAATACCGGGAGCAATTGTGGGAGTGCTGGCCGAAAGCAAGGTTGACGAGCTCTTTCACAAACCCGAAAATGTCCGCACGGGCATCGTCATTATCGCCATCATGATGATCGTGCTGGCAATCGTCCTCATGCTGGCTGAGCGCATCGGCAAGCGCATCTACGACCTGCGCACTCTCAGCTTCGGCACTGCCGCGGTTGTGGGCGTCTCCCAGGCCCTCGCCATTATTCCTGGCGTGTCACGCTCAGGTAGCACGATCACAGCCGGTCTCTTCATGAACCTCAAGCGTGAGTCTGCTGCCCGTTTCTCCTTCTTACTCGCGACTCCCATTGTGTTCGGCGCGGGTCTCAAGAAGCTCTACGACGCGCTGAAGCTCCCCGCCGACGCTATAACCTCGGCCCAGTGGCCTGCTTATACCATGGGCTTCATCGCCGCCGCTGTCTCGGGCTTCCTGTGCATATTCTTCCTGCTGCGCTTCCTGCAACGCAACTCGACCCTTCCCTTCATCGTCTACCGCGTCCTCCTGGGCATCTTTCTGCTGGTCCTCATCGTCCTTGGCTTCGGAGCGTAAATCGCTACTAATCCAAACCATATTTACCCTTGGCGATCTTTGCGATCTTGGCGTTTCAATTAAGACTCTACGCTTCCCGCCCATGCTTGACACGTCCCGCGCTCGTGCCATATAATAGTGGGGTTGTCTTCGTTTATGGTAGGCGTAAAAATGGAACTTTCTCCCAATTTAGATCTCATATTCAACGTGGCACAACTGCTCAAAGAGCACGTTGGCGCTGTGCGCTACCTGCCTGTTGAAACCTCCGCGCTTTCGCTCTACGATGACGACGGCAATCACATGGACGCCCGCAACCTCGTTGGTGAAGTCAAAGTCACGCGCCTTAGCGACGGCTTGCTCGTTCAAGGCGACATCCGTGCCGACGTTGACCTTCAGTGCAGCCGCTGTCTCGACGACATCACGGTGCCCGTGGACGCCCGCCTCGAAGAGCAATTCAAGCCCACCGTAGATGTGGAAACCGGCCGTGCTATCAAACACGAAGAGCAGGAAGAGGACGACGCCTTTATAATAGACAATGTTCACCAGATGGACATGTCCGAGCCTATCCGCCAGGCCCTCCTTGTGGCCCTCCCCATGAGGCCCCTCTGCCGCGAGAATTGCAGAGGCCTCTGCCCTGTCTGCGGCGCCAACCGCAACAATACGGACTGTGGTCATCACCAAGAACCAATGGACAGCCGTTGGGAAGGCTTGCGAGAACTTGACCTCGCCGACTTCCCCGTCGACCGAAACGCCAACTAATCTAGACGTTCCAGTTCGGTACCACCCGGCGCTGGGAGCAGGAAACTAGGCAACAACCAAAGGAGAACCCCGACAATGGGCGCAACACCGAAGCAAAGAATCTCGAGTAAGCATCGCCACGATCGACGCAGCCACAATCACATCAAACCACTCCACCTTGTGGACTGCCCACAGTGCCATAACCCGCGCTTGCCTCACCACGTCTGCCCGGTGTGCGGTACTTACCGCGGCCGCCAGGTTCTACAGGTCAAGGCCGAAGATACCACGCAAAGCTAAGATTAGCGCGTACAGAACGCAAAAGTTGGGAAGTATAGTGTGCAGTGGGGCGCGCTATACTTCCTCCTACTATCCCCTGCTTGGCCTTTTCCATTGCTAACGCCACTTGTATGCACAACGCGAAACAGGGTAGAATGTACACGCTATACCAATCAGGCATAGCGCCTCACTCCACAATTCTTCACGCCCTCTTTATCCTTAATTGATCTAGGATCAACAATCGGCCAGGCCGAGGGAGAACCCAAAGATTGGCAACGTACGCGGCTATTACCGGCTGGGGGAGCGGGATACCTGAGAAGGTGCTCACCAATTTTGACCTTGAAAAATTCGTAGATACGACCGACGAGTGGATCACCACTCGCACCGGCATCCGAGAGCGCCACGTCGCAGGCGAACACGAAACCACCGCTACCCTATCCGTCACCGCCGCCCGTCAGGCCATTGCACGTGCTAACATTTCCCCTTCCCAGATCGACCTCGTTATCTGCTGCACTGCCTCTCCCGACTTCCTGTTTCCTGCCACGGCCTGCATCATCCAAAACGAAATCGGTGCAGACAACGCCGGCGCCTTCGACCTTGAAGCAGCCTGCTCCGGCTTCATCTACGGTATCACCGTCGGTAGCCAATTTATCCAGTCTGGCGCCTACAGGACAGTCCTCGTTGTCGCAGCCGAAGTCCTCTCTCGCATAATGGACTGGCATGATCGCTCCACCTGTGTTCTGTTCGGCGACGGCGCCGGTGCTGTTGTACTGCAGGCCTCCGACACCGAAACCGGCCTCCTCTCCTTCGTTCTAGGCTCCCATGGCTCCGGTAGCGACCTCATCAAACTGCCTGGCGGTGGCTCCGCCATCCCCGCCACCCACGAGAGCGTTGACCGTGGCGACCACTTCCTGAAAATGAACGGCAAGGAAGTCTATCGTTTCGCCGTGCGCATCATGGGCGATTCCGCCGCTGCCGCCGTCGACAAGTCGGGCCTGGCATACGAGGACATATCGATCTGCATCCCCCATCAGGCCAACACCCGCATTATCGCCTCCATCGCCGACCGCCTGAAGCTGCCCCCCGAAAAAGTCTTCCTCAACATCGACAGGTACGGCAACACCTCTGCCGCCTCTATCCCCATAGCCCTCTGCGAAGCAGTTGACCAGGGTCTCGTCAAGGAAGGCGATAACATCCTCTTTGTCGCGTTTGGCTCGGGGCTTACTAGTGGCGCGGCTGTCGTACGCTGGGGGGGCCAACCCAACTGATGAGCGCCCTCTTCGGGCCCGATGCGCGGGTGGCCTGGGTCTTTCCCGGCCAGGGTTCGCAAGTCGTTGGCATGGGCAAAGCCATACATGATGCGCACCCCGCCGTGCGCTCACTCTACGTAGGCGCAGACGCCGCCCTTGGCTTTCCAATCTCCGACATTTGCTTTGATGGTCCTGCCGACCTGCTCCAGCAGACCAATAACGCCCAACCGGCCCTCCTCACCACCGAAATCGCGCACCTGCTCGCCCTCCGCCTGCGCTATCCCGGTGAGTTTGACCGGGCCGCTTTCGTCGCGGGCCACAGCCTCGGCGAGTACGCTGCGCTCGTTGCCTCCGATAGCCTCCGCTTTGAGGACGGGCTGAAACTGGTAGCTGAGCGCGGCACGCTCATGCAGGCAGCAAGCGCAGCCATCGGCAAGCCAACCGGCATGTCAGCCATCATAGGCCTCCCCGACGACGCTCTTGCCCAGATATGCGATACTGCGGGCGTCGACATCGCCAACCTCAACGCTCCCGGCCAGGTTGTTATCAGCGGCTCGCTCGAGGCGCTCGAAGTCGCCTCCGGCCTCGCCAAAGAAAGTGGCGCGCGTCGTGTGCTCCCTCTGCAGGTGAGCGGCGCCTTTCATTCCCGTTGGATGAAGCCGATGTCCGACGACTTCGGCAAGCACATAGATGCCACGCATTTCGCCGACCCCATTATGCCCGTCGTTGCCAATGTCACCGCTCTCCCCGTCCACCATCCCGACGACATAAAGCGGCTTTTGCGCGAGCAAACCTACTCTTCTGTTCGCTGGATAGAAACAGTACAATATATGTGGAACCATCAGGTACAAACCTTCGTCGAGATCGGTCCGGGCAAGGTCCTCTCCGGCCTTATCAAGCGCATCGCGCCCGAGGCTCGCACTTTCTCCTCGGAAGACTTACTCTCCTGAGCCCCACTTCTCAAACTAAAGCAGGTAACTAAAATGGTCCGTGTAATCGCTGAAGTAATGTTCTCCCCCATCGGCACCGCCACACCCAGCGTCAGCCGCTACGTGGTGTCCGCCCTTGCCATCCTCAAGCAGCACCCTGAGATCAAATACGAGCTAAACCCCATGGGCACTGTACTCGAAGGCGAGCGGCGCGCTATAATAGACGTTATCGAAGAAATGAACGAAGCCATATTTGCCGCAGGCGCCCAGCGCGTCGGCACAACCTTGAAAATTGACGAGCGCCGCGACAAACCGGCCTCAATGCAACACAAAGTAGACAAGGTAATGGAGGGCCTAGATAAGTAACACGCGATAAGTACCGCGACCCCAAGCGTCACTTATCACTTATCACTTATCACGAACATGTTTGAACGCATCCTCATCGCCAACCGCGGCGAAATTGCCCTACGCGTCATCCGCGCCTGCCACGAGCTAGGCGTAAATGCCGTCATCGCCTACTCGGAGGCCGACCGCGACTCCCTGCCTGTGCGCATGGCCGACGAGGCAATCTGCATCGGCCCTGCTGCTCCCGCGCGCTCCTACCTCCACATCCCCTCCATCATTAGCGCCGCCGAAATGACTGGCTGCGACGCCATCCACCCCGGCTACGGCTTCCTGTCCGAGAACCCTTACATCGCCGAGATTTGCGAAAAGGTCGGCGTAACCTTCATCGGCCCCACCACCGAAGCAATCCAGTCCATGGCCGACAAAGTGATGGCCCGCAAGGTCATGCGCGACGCCGGCCTGCCCATCATCCCCGGCACCGAAGAAGCCCTCACGGGTGCTGACCAGGCGCGGCTCGTCGCGGACGAAATCGGCTACCCCCTCCTGATGAAGGCGGTAGGCGGCGGCGGTGGTCGCGGTATGCGCGTCGTCAACTCCGCCGATGAGTTGATAGAGGCCTACAACGTCGCCAAGAGCGAAGCCTCCCTCGCCTTCGGCAACCCCAACGTCTACCTTGAGCGCTATCTCTTGCGCCCTCGCCACATCGAGGTGCAGGTGCTGGCCGACAAGCATGGCAATGTTGTCCACCTCGGCACGCGCGACTGCTCCCTACAGCGTCGCCACCAGAAGATCGTGGAAGAAGCGCCCGCCCCTGGTCTGTCCCCCCGTACGCTCGAACAGATAGGCGCTGCAGCCGTAAAGGGCTCTGCTGCCATAGGTTACACCACCGTAGGTACCTTCGAATTCCTCCTCGACGAGCGCGGCGACTTCTACTTCATCGAGATGAACACCCGAATCCAGGTCGAGCACGGTATCACCGAGCTAATCACAGGAATTGACCTCGTGAAGTGGCAGATCAGAGTAGCTGCCGGCGAGCGTCTCTCCTTCGGCCAGAAGGACATCACGTTCCGTGGCCACGCTGTCGAATGTCGCATCAACGCCGAAGACGTAACCCGCAACTTCCTCCCCGCCGGTGGCCTGATCGAGCTCTATCTGCCCCCGGGTGGCCCGGGCGTCCGTGTCGACTCGCATCTATATTCCGGCTACACCGCCCCCTCGAACTACGACTCCCTCCTCGGCAAAATAATGACCTGGGGGCAGGATCGAGCCGAAGCCGTCAACCGCATGAGGCGCGCCCTTCTTGAAACCGTGATCGTGGGCATACCAACCACCATTCCCTTCCATGAGGAGATCATGGCAGATGAGCGTTTTGTGAACGGCGACGTTCATACGGGCCTCGTCACCGATTGGCTCGCGGAACAAGCCGCCACCCGCGAGGCTGAAGCCATCACTGCGGGCAGGCTCTAGTCAGGAGGTCCACATGCAAGAAACGAAGCTCGGTACCGTCCGCATTGCCCCCAGCGTGATCGCCACCATCGTCAGCATGACCGCAGCCGCCGTTGAAGGTGTTGCAGGCATGAGCAACGTCTCTCACCCCCCCGGCCGCGGCGTCGGACGCACCAACACCGGCACTGCCCCTGGCGTGACCTTGCAGATACGCAACGGCAACATTTCCGCTGATATCTACGTCATCGCCCAACCTGATGCCAACCTCCGCTTGATGGGTCAGGCTCTCCAACTCAAGGTTCGTGAGGCCCTCGACCAGATGGTAGGCATCCCTGCTGACCAGGTAAACGTCTACATAGAGGACGTCACCGAATAGTGGCCACACCCCGCCGCCAGGCACGAATAACTGCCCTGCAAACTCTCTATGAAGTCGACTCCACCGACCACCCTGTGGACGACGTGCTTCGCCGTAACCTCGACGAACCCACCTCCGAGAACCCCGATGCCACCGCCCTCTCCGACCCCTCGGGTCGTGAGTTCGCTCGCAGCCTGGTCACCGGCGTGCTCCAGCATACCGCCGAGCTCGACGCCCTCATCGAAAAATCGGCTCCAAACTGGCCTTTGGACCAGATGTCCTCCATTGACAAAACTATCCTGAGGCTTGCAATTTTCGAGATTCTATTTGATAATAGAGTGCCTCTGAAGGCTGCAATAAACGAGGCTGTAGAGCTTGGAAAGCGTTTCGGAAGCGATAGCTCAAGCAGATTCATCAATGGCGTG
>JBBRDO010000151.1:0-8976 GCA_038203825.1 Chloroflexia bacterium
TTGAGACGGGGTGGCGAACTATTCAAGGTTACGAGGCGATGCACCAACTCAGGAAGGGGCAGATTAGGGGGACGAGCAAGGGAGAGGTTAGGAGCCAGGTCAGGTTCGTATCTACGGCGTTTGGCCTGGCTTCTTAGAGCCAGTTTTCTCGACTGGCATCAACACGCCTTCGTTCCAACCCCTCAAAGTTGTTGCAACACTGCCTTCGGTGGAGCTCCGTGTAATGTACGGCGATCCAGCCGAGGAAATCCTGCGGTATGCAAGTCAGGCTAACGCCGACCTGATCGTGATGCCCACGCATGGGCCAACGCACGCCGGGCGTGGTTTCGGTCGTCTGTTGGACGATAGCGTGGCAACAAGGGTGATGCGAAAAGCAAGACGGCCGGTGCTACTTGCGCGAGCAGAAGTGGGTCGGACGGTTCGGGTAGGGAGGCAGGAAGAGTCGAATGAAGAGTCGGCGGCCATTCGCAGCGAAGAGGTGTTCGTGGCTTAGCAGCTCGGCGATCGTGCCTGGCCTGTGCAACTTCAGACGACCAAATAGACCTCCGGTTCGACAGATATGCATTGTCACGAAGATTGAGTTCATGGTATCCACCACGCTCCCTTCGGGAGTGTCAGCGTAGTAGAGCATGGTATTGGTATTCAGCAGGCAACAGTGCCCGTTTTGCTGGCTCGGCCGAATGACGAAATGCTGTTGCGTGCAGGCAGCTTTGGGCCCAGATATGCTCTGGTGCCAGAGTGCCAGAGTGCCGGATAGAGGGGCGCCGGCCAGACAAATGGAGAAAGATCATGATTGTGTCCGTAAATCCCGCCACTGAAGAGGTGCTGGCCACCTTTGACGAACTGAACCCCCAACAGGTAGAGGACGTAATCGCCTCGGCCCACCTTGCGTGGAAAAGCT
Organism: Chloroflexia bacterium; assembly: GCA_038203825.1. GTDB lineage: Bacteria > Chloroflexota > Chloroflexia > QHBQ01 > JADMIH01 > JADMIH01. The sequence goes on from JBBRDO010000151.1 coordinate 902, forward strand.
GGTCACGCACACTACTTTCCGAGAGAGGGCGGACCATGCACCGCGTGGCGAGCTACCTGCGCGAGAACAAACCTCGCTACTCACGGCTAATTACCCTCGAGATGGGTAAACCCCTCGCGGAAGCGGAGGGTGAGATAGAAAAATGCGCCTGGGCTTGCGATTTCTTTGCCGACAACGCCGAGCGTTTCCTAACGCCGGAGCGCGTGAAGAGTAACGCCACCGAGAGCTATGTAGCCTTCGAGCCTCTCGGCGTGCTTCTGGCGATCATGCCCTGGAACTTCCCATTCTGGCAGGTCTTTCGGTTTGCTGCTCCCGCCATTATGGCTGGGAACACTGCCCTGTTGAAGCACGCCTCCAACGTGCCGCAGTGCTCCCTCGCAATCGAGGAAGCGTTCCGAGAGGGAGGGCTGCCGGCAGGTGCGTTCCGCAGCCTGCTGGTGAGAGGCGCTGCGGTAGATGCGATCATCGCAGACCCGCGAGTCAAGGCCGTCTCGCTGACCGGAAGTTCTGCGACCGGAGCACATGTGGCGAGCCTAGCCGGGCGCTCCCTCAAGAAGAGCGTGCTGGAGCTGGGCGGCTCCGACCCCTTTATCGTGCTCGCTGATGCTGACTTGACGGCTGCTGTTGCCAAGGCAGTGCGCTCGCGCTTCCAGAACGTCGGTCAAAGCTGCATAGCCGCCAAGCGCTTCATCGTTGTCCAGGAGGTGGCGGGCGAGTTTGAGCGGCTCTTTGCCGGGGAAGTCTCCGCTCTGAAAGTGGGAGATCCTTTGGATCGGGGGACGCAGATCGGTCCCATGGCTCGCGGCGACCTACGTGATGCTCTGGAGGAACAGGTGCGTCTTTCCGTGCAGCAGGGCGCGAAGGCGCTGGTTGGTGCTGAGCGGATCAGCGGCCCCGGCTATTTCTATCAACCTACCGTGCTCACCAATCTGTCCCCGCAAATGCCCGTTTGCGCCGAAGAGACTTTCGGCCCGGTCGCGGCTGTGATCCAAGTAAAAGACGCTAATGAGGCTATCGAAGTAGCCAACAACACACCGTTTGGGCTGGGCGCTAACCTATGGACTCGCGATTTGGACACAGCGCGCAACCTTGCTCGTCGTATTGAGGCGGGGTCGGTGTTCATCAACGGTATGGTGGCTTCCGATCCTCGTCTGCCGTTCGGGGGGGTAAAGCAGAGCGGATATGGGCGTGAGCTTTCAGAGTTCGGCATACGAGAGTTCGTAAACATTCAGACCGTGTGGATAGGGCCTGCGCAGGCTGCACAAACGCCCACCCCGCAGGCCGAGTAGCGAGTGGTTGGCAGTGACGGCTCTACACAACATAGATGCCCATAGCTTCTACGGGTATCCCACTGTATCACACCTGTGCTATAACACTCTCATACCCTACGTCCTTAGCCTACTGCTAAGCCCCGATCATGGCGTAACTACGAGGAGTTAGTATGAGCAACATGCCTGAGAGACCCTATCTGTTCGCGGCAGCGGATGCACCTGTCGTGCAGACCGTAGGGCACTCAACCCACTCGCTGGAAGAGTTCCTCAGTCTATTGAGGAAGCATGGTGTTACTTACCTTGTAGATGTACGCACCGTACCGCGCTCTCGGCACAACCCACAGTTCAATCGAGAAACGCTCCCCTCAGATTTGAAGGCGAATGGAATTGGCTATGAGCATATATCCTCACTGGGAGGGCTGCGGAAAGCTAGGGTCGACTCGCCCAATATGGGGTGGCGCAACGCATCATTCCGTGGCTACGCTGACTATATGCTCACACCCGAATTCGCGGCCGGGTTGCACCGGCTAATTGACCTCGCAGGGCATGAGCGGGTTGCCATTATGTGCGCCGAGGCGGTCCCATGGCGCTGCCACCGCTCTCTCATAGGCGATGCTCTACTGGTGCGCGGCGTCCGGGTTGAGGACATCATTAGCGAGAAGCGGGCCGAACCGCACAAGCTAACTCCCTGGGCGCGGGTCAGCGGCGACGACCTGACATATCCTCAGGAGACCGAGAACGAGAGTTCTTCTCCTACTTCCTGATAAGCGGTCGGCACATGGTGTGACCAGGCACGCAAGATCAGCAGAGTGAAGACTGGAATAGGTGATCTAGAGTAGTTTGCTTGGGAATAGCAAGGTCAGGTTCCGCTCCAGACGCTTCCACTGTCCCCACTGATAGCGTTGAAGTATTCCAAAGCTCACCAGAAACAGCACGATTCCAGCGCTCATACAGGCCAGCAAAGGAAAGGTGAACAAGGCAAGCAGCAAGCCCACGAAGACCCCTGCTAGCATACCGGTGATGAAGGCGATCATGCCCGCGGTCGTGAGGAAGATCTGCCACTAGGATGGGTGTACGCCCACGTTGAGTAATGGCTGCCCGCTCTCGTCCTGAGCTGACATGATGAAGTAAGGTTGCATCTGAGGAGCGTGCTTGAGATAGAGTTGGCGAAGGAGATTGATTCCCCGCGCATAAATTAGGTCTTCAATACCCGATTGGAGCACGCGCTCAAAGGTGAATAGACCCATAAAGATCAGCGAGGGAAATAGGACAAGGCTAAACATGAAAAAGGCTAGGCCCATCTGGGAAGCTTGCCTGGCAAAAGCAATGGCAATCAACGCGCTAGACACCGTGCCGATGAAGAGCGTGCTGCGTCCGCTGGCCTCTGAGACAGTCATGAATCTCCCGGCTTGCAGGCTGGAGTGCTCTGCCGTCATCATCGCAACAGTTTGTGCGGTAAACTCCGGGAGTGCTCCGTCTTCTTTCTGCCGCTCCATTAGTGTCTTCCCCTTTCGCGGATTATGACCTTATTTCAGTGGCAGCTTCTGTCCGTTTTGTTGCTAAGTCACGCCTCGCCCTTCTTTATCTTCTTCAGGGCAGAGCCTTTGTGCATTGCTTCATGGTCTGTCTTATCACTCTTGATCTGGTACTGGGGCTCATCTTCCGACGCATGTACTGTGTAGCCTTTAAAAGTAATTTCTGAAGTAACTTTCTTGATTATTGTGCCGCTTACTCTTCCGGCTTCCGAGTTCCACTCCACATGATCCCCAACCTTGAAGTCGTCTTTCATAACCTTCTCCTTCTTACCTACTGCGGTCACCACTCGACCATCAAGCATCATGGCCCACTCGCAGCCAGGCTGACCAGGCCCCGCCTCGACAGCCGCCAGAGCAGCAGGTGGTAGTACAGCATCCCTCGCCACGGCCCGAGTACGGCCACGATCGCCGCGCCCTTGGGGTCCTCACCCTCGCCTGCCCCTGCCCCTGCCCCTGTCCCTGTCCCCAGCAACCCCCGCAGATTGCGCCGCGCACCGCTGTCCCCGGCTGGGAAGACGTCAAGTCGCCCTAATCCTCGCAGCATGACTACGGCGGCTGTCCACGGACCGATCCCACGCAGCAGCGTCAGCCGGACCATCGCATCTGCCGTTGGCAGCGCCTCCAACTCCTCTGCCGTCAGCCTCCCATCCAACAGCAAACCGGCGACCTCCTGCAAGGTCCGCACCTTCGTGGCGCTCAAACCGAGCGAGCGTAGCACCTCCGGGTCGGTCTCTATAATCTTCGCAGGCGCGGGAAACGGGTAGACTTGGACATCCCCAAACGCGAGCGGCGCGCTGCAATGGGCGATCATCCGGCGCATTGTCGCGATGGCCGCCTCAAGACTCAGTTGCTGGAACACTATCGCGTTGCAAAACGCCTCCCAGAGCGACGGGTAGCGCGGCGGCTTCACCCCTCGCGCTTGTGCCACCAATGACGCAAGCTCCGACACGTTTGCAGCGACGGCGTAAAAGCCGGATAGGTCCACTCCGGTGCCCAGCATCTGAGGAATGCGCGCTCTGAGTTCGTCATTTGTAGGCCTGCGTTCGTCGTTAGCGGTGGCGGGCTGGTAGAATGTTACGTGAAGGGTATTCGTACCTGGCGGCTGGTGGGCAACGCAGACTCGAAGGCCGGTCGGGTCTGCAAAGGCATGCAGATAGCGACCATCCGAGGCGAGGACGTCCACGGGGTTGAGCGGAGTACGCCGCAGCACAGCCACGGTCAGGTCGAGCCGGTAAGGCGGGATGCACGCCACGGCGAGCTGATCGGCCAGCACCCAGCCAGGCGGCGCGATATGCGATTCTGATTTCAGCACCGGACGTGTCCTCCTCATCACTCTTGCCCAGGCGTCATTGGCTCTACATTGACATAAATTTCCCCCTGTTCCACTCCGGTTTCGTAAGCGCCGGAGTTGCCGGTAACAGGAAGTGATATGGCCTCACCTGTAGTAACATCGAACTGGGATCTGCGTCGCGGGCACCTAACTTCCCAACCCCGGATATCTTCATGGAAATCACTTTGTGAAAGTGAAGTCACAGCGTGCGGGCAGGAATCGCCTATGGCATAGAAGACCCCGTCAGCATTGAAAACCGCGATGTTTGTTCCCTCGAATGCTATGCAAGTGCCGTTGCCATATGCTATTTCGGCCACGCAGGCAACACGCGCCCCACACTTTGTTCTCAACTTATCGACAGTCATATATTGCCTCTCAACGGGCATTCGAATGCGCCGCGGACTGGCACCCGATCCGTAATCCTTATGCTTGAATAACTACCTCTCATCAGCAGGAGGGCCGGTCGTAGCCCGCACCACCAGTGTGGCCTGCAGGCGTTCCTGCACCTGGGCTTGCTCCGGCTCGGCCAGTCTTGCCAGCAGCAACTCGGCGCCACGCCGCCCCATCTCGTACATCGGCACGCGAACAGTCGTCAGATCCAGGTACCGTGAGATTTCGACGTCGTTGTAACCGACGATAGATAGGTCTTCGGGTATCCGGCATCCGCGTTGACGCGCACCCTGGATAACTCCGATGGCCTGCGAGTCGCTGCCAACGAATATGGCTGTGGGCGGCTGAGGCAGCTCCAGCATGGTGTAGAGTGCTGCTGTGCCTGCTTCGGGAGTGAACTTGGTAAGCACCTCATATTCCGGGCGTACAGGCAGCCCGGCCGCCGCCAGCACCTGCCGATAACCTGCATATCGCCCTCCGGAATACGTAGCCGTGAACGGGTCTTGCGGGCGGTCGATTAGCGCAATCCTGCGGTGGCCAAGCGCCAGCAAATGCCTAACGGCCATGGCCGCAGCAGCTTCGTGGTCCACGCTGATGCTTGATAGTCCGCCGTATTCGGCATCAATTAATACCACCGGACATTGGGCAACATGGAATCGCTCAACCAGATCGTCTGCCGGAGCGAGCGAGACGATCAACACGCCATCGGCATAGTCGTGGGCACCGGAGTTGGCGAAAGCTCGGTCACGATCGGCCTGCTTCTCGATGCTACGAATCAGCAGCCCATAATCGGTAGTGCCCAGCCCCATTTCGATCCCCCGTAGCACCTCTACGTAGAAATGCCTCGTAAATAGCGGCACCAATACCTCGATCGTGTGGCTACGCCGCGAACGCAGTCTCTGTGCAATCGGGTTAGGCCTGTAACCGAGCCGCTCCATCACCTCTTTGACGCGTTGGAGCGTGGCTGGAGTCACCTGTCGGCTACCATTAAGTACCCTTGATACGGTGCCGACGCCCACACCTGCTTCCCTGGCTACGTCGCTGATTGTTGGCATGCAATACCCCCTATCCCACCTATCCCTGTACCCCTATAGTCTCTCGACGATCTGAATGCATGGGTAGCCCACTCTAAACTTGTTTCCCCTCGCATTGCAATCATAACATATTCCAGCCCCTTGTGGAAACGTTTCCAACGTGCTATACTGGTTTCATGGAAACGATACCACGGACAATTATTATAGAAACACTATAGAAAGGCAATGATGCGAATGACAGGCAGTCTCGATAATCCAATCTCGGATACGCCCGAAGACACAAGCCATGTGAGGGTGCAGGATACTTCGGAGCAAACAAACGTCGAGACTCGTGACCCCGAACTGGTGGCACGTGGCATGACGATCATCAATCAAAGTCGGCGTGGGGCCAGGCACAGGATAATAGTCATGGGTCGGGCAGTGAGCGACAAACGAGTTGAGGACTAGCCTTCCGCCTCTGGGCGGGCTCATTCACTCCACCAAAGCTGACTCATAAGGGGCGCAAAACGGGCAAGGCACTACAAACGGTGCTATGGTGGAAAGCCGCTCCCACAGATTGAGCAACGGTACGTTTAGCTACGTGCGGCCATTTCATGAGGCCGCGACGTCGGGGTGATGCCGGTGCGGTAGGCCCGGTGGGTGATGTAGTCGAGTAAAAGGCGTGAGCACCACACCAGGTGACATTGCTGGCAGCCTCGTCAAAGGAAGAGTGCCTGAAGCTCATACGCCTGTTGCAAGTGCATTTTCGGCTCGGGCTCTGCGGTGCGGGTGCTTCGGAAAGGAAGTAAGGCTATGACAATAAACATGGTTAAGCTGACGAAACGAGAGGATGTGGCAGACGGGACAATGGCGTTCCACTTTGAGAAGCCGCAAGGCTTCCTGTATAGAGCCGGGCAGTTTGGGGACTTCACGCTCATCGACCCACCGGAGACGGATGCTGAAGGAACCACGCGCGGCTTTTCTCTTGCAAGTGCCCCTTGTGAAAAAGACCTGAAAATCGCAACACGTATGCGCGACACTGCATTCAAGCGGGTACTAAAGAAGTTACCGTACGGCACGCAACTGAAGCTGGATGCTCCCTATGGCTCGTTTACGCTTCATACGAACAGCGCGATCCCTGCGGTCTTCCTGACAGGCGGCATCGGTATCACGCCGGCGCGCAGTATGCTCGTTGAGGCAACCAAGGAAACGTTATCCCGTCGCATCTTGCTTTTCTACTCAAACCATGCGCCCGAAGACACCGCCTTCTCGGAAGAGTTGAGATCGGTTGCAGCGAAGAACCCGCAGTTTACCTTTGTTCCTACGATGACGAAAATGGAGCATTCGCGTGACAAATGGACCGGCGAGACAGGATATGTCACAAAGGCCATGCTGCAAAGATATATCGAAGACCTTACGATGCCCATCTATTATTGCTCCGGCCCCGCAACGCTCGTTTCCGCCATGCGCAAATTGCTCACTGAGGCGGGCGTGAGCGAAGACAATATCCGCACCGAAGAATTCGTAGGATATTAGCTCAGCCCAGAAAAGGAGAAATAAATGAGAACTATACAACTGCTGGACGATTTGGAATTCCATGTTGAGCACCCATACGCACAACCGATCCTGGTAGATAAGAATGGCCGAGTACTTCGTTTCACGCTGAGGCCGGGTGAGAGCTTCAAGGAGCACAATGCGCCCAACTCGCCGTTCTATGTAGTTGTACTGAAAGGAAGGGGTGTGTTCGCCGGCAAGGGCGGCCAGGAGAGGGAGTTTGGTCCCAATTCATTGCTGATATTTGACGAAGGGGAAAATCATACGGTGCGGGCATTAGACGAGGATCTAGTGTTTGTGGGCTTCATGCATGGCGTGCCTAGCAATATATCGGCGAGGGTTGCCGGGCTTCTGGCTCAGGAAGGTGAGTGACTATCGCAGGGCAGTAGGGAGGCAAAACTCGTGGGCGACACGACGCAATATGCCAGTTCCGGTTCGTAATCATTCCAGTGGTCAATGCTCACCCGTACGAACAGGGCCGGAACTTTCAATGCATCATACCGAGAACATGAAGCTATGGGCTGTAGCAGGCGGGTAACAGGCGAAGGAAGATCTACGAGGCCCAGAGGATGTCAAACCGCATCGTCGCCTCTGGTGCATCGTCGCCTACCGATATGCACTCAAGGAGGATAAGTTTATGGAGACACGGGAGAAGACCGGTGCGACACCGATCAGCACTAGCTCCAACGGCGCGATGGGTGGCCTCGATATTCCGGCTCCCCGCCGCTATACGCTCGACGACCTCGACCTGCCCACGGGCAAGAGAGCTCGCTTGCACCGCCTCATGTACGAGCATGGCCCCGGCAACGGCACTATGCTGTTCCTTCCCATCGACCAGGGTCTCGAACACGGCCCCATCGACTTCCTCGCCAATCCGGCAGCCCTTGATCCCGAATTCCAAATCAAGCTCGCCGTCGACGGCGGCTATTCCGGTATCGTGTTCCACATCGGCCTTGCCACCAAGTACATGAACAAGTACGCC
>JBBRDO010000152.1:0-8932 GCA_038203825.1 Chloroflexia bacterium
CGGCCCCTTCTTGAGCGAGAAAGTGGTGGTTTGGAGGTCGAAGACGTTGGTGCCGATCACGTCGGAGGGCATGAGGTCGGGGGTGAACTGGATGCGCTTGAAGTCGGCGCGCAGGGTGGTGGCGAGCGTTCGCGCCATGAGCGTCTTGGCGACACCGGGCACGCCTTCAAGTAGGACGTGGCCGTCGGTGAGCAGGGCGACCAAGAGCAGATCGAACGGCCAGCGCTGGCCGACAATTACTTTTCGTCGCTCGATGTCTAGGGATTTGTACAGGTCTATTAGTGGCATAATGCTAATGCTCCTTAGGTATGTGGGTCCACTTCAGCCATAGGCTCCCAGAGCCAAGACGCTGTTTCAATTATGTGCGCAATCTGCTGGAGATCGCCCCCCGCAAAATCTGCCCAGCGACCCTCCAGTTTCGTTCCTAAGTCTCCTACATCATCTGTCGCATAATCATCCGCAGTAAGCAGAGGCTTGCTGTACAGGCGAATCCATGCAGGTGGAACTATTCTGGGCGCGTTGAATAAGTGCGGATGTTTGCGGGCTACATCCTCCTTCAGGTGCTGACGAACGCTTTCATCTCCCGAACCGATAAAAAGCTCCATCGTAAGACTTTCAATACTATTCGTGGCCACAAAGAGCAAAACGCGATGTGAGGTAGTCCAGTTGGTACCTGTCTTTAGCCTGGGTGCATCGTCCCAATTCTTGACAGCGAATCGTATGTATGTTTGGTCCAGATCATCCAACACAAGTCCAGGATCCTTTTGTGCGGTGATGCACTTCGTAAGGCGTTCATTCACAATTTGCCGGTAGTCTGGACGATCCCTATAGAGCAAGTCTAGGGCCCGCTTATGACGGATGTAAATCTCTCGGGCCAACCTTTCTATCTCCGAATTTCCCACAATATACCTCCTCACCATTCTTGTGTAAGCCTGCAACGTCAATTGCACCTCCGTACTGAGCGCAAGAGACGGCTCGCGTAACAGGCCATCTAATATGTCACAAATCTCAGCATAGCCTACGGCAAGATAACGGGCATCTGTAGGTAGTGCGCCGTGTGGCGTGAGATACAGGGGAATTACGATCCAACTCTTATACGTGGGATGGCTTTCTATTATTTGAAGGTATTCTCGTAGTTGGTCAGAGTGCTCAATTGTATCTATCTTGTTCTCAATTATCATAACCAGTTTGTTTTGCTTATCTAGGAAAAGGATATCTATGTTTGCCCATTCCCTTAGAACCGAAGCTTGGCTAAATTCCAGCTGTTCGTAGTCTTTCATATGCAGATACTTAGGCTTACTTGCAGGGTCTAAACGTTGCGCTTTCGTAAAACACAATCTTACCAAGCTTTTAGCAAACGCATCACCCAAGCCGTGCGATGCTTGCGGCCGCAACAAGAACGCCAGGAATTCAGAATGCCGTAGTTCATGACGAACTACGCCCAATGCTTCAAAAATGTTGAACTGATCAAGCATTTCCTCCAGCTTTGCAAGATGAGCATCCCGATCTAATCTTTTCAGAAGTTCAATATCCTGCCGCGGTGGTTTCTTACTCACGATACCTTCTCCGTTCCATCAGATAACTCACACAGAAACCCATTTTACGCCGCTAGCCTGCCGAATTGTTGTCTGAACGCAGACCCAAAGCCTGCCGGCGTACTACCTCCGCCTCGCGTATGGCGGACAGTGTTTCGGCTTCCACCGACTCGGACGCGGAACCGCCTCCTTCGAGTTTGCGCAAGTGCTCGATGGCGCGGGACATGGCGGCCTGGTCGAAGGCGAAGCGACCGCGCTCGGCGAGGGACTGCACGAACCGGGCGTCTGTGAGGTAGGGGTCGAGCTCGGCGTGCCTGGAGAGGGTGCGCTTGAAGTATTGCAGGTAATGCTCTGCTGCCCAACCCGGCTTGCGCGCACGACGGAAGAGGGCACCAACCGAGCGCACATAGTCGGCGGTGGGGCGGCGCTGGTCGGGCGACCAGACAGGTAGTGCCGGGCCGAGTCGGCGCCCGCTCCAGAACACATAGATCCCCAACAGCAGCAGACCGTAGATTATTGCCCAGCCCCAGGGGTTACTCGTCAAGAGTACGAGGATATTGCCGCCTTCCGCCGCGCCGTGGTGGGCCTCGTCGAACACCACACGGCGGTCGCCGGTCAGCCGCACGAGATTGTAGACGAAGGCGCCATTGCTCTCGTCCCGGATGCCGAGGTTGCTGAAGGGGTAGTCGCTGGAGACGACGAACACGCGGCCCTCTCCCACCTTCAGGATCGCGGCCAACGGCAGGCGGTTGCCGTTCTGGTCGGGCGATGACAACAACACAGTGGTGCCCGTGATGGGCACCGCCAGCGACCACACGCCCGGAATCTTCACGCTAGCGACCAATGGGTCGTCCAGCAACGGTTGGGCAAGAGGGATAGTATCGCTGAGGTTCGAGTGGAACTCGAGGTCAATGCCGAGGGCGCTCAACATGGGGTGCGCGCCGCCGCCTGAGCTCAGGTCGGTATCGCGCGCGCCCATCGCCAGAATGAGAGTGTGGCCCTCCTCAATCCAGCGGCGGACACTGCCGCTCTGTCCCTCGGGGAAGTCGGGATTGGGATTGATCATGACGAGGGTGCCGGCGGCGGGGGGGAACGTCTGACCGGCAGACACGCGGTCGACCTGCCAGCCCGCCTTGTCGAGCCACTTGTACAGCACTTCGGTGCCGCGCTCGCCCGCGCTAAGAGTGGAGCCGACGCTCTCGGGCGTATCGGAAACGCCCTGGAGGCCCACCAGCCAGACCAACCCTGCCAGCAAGACGATCAGCATTACGCCCAGCACAGCAAGATCGCCCACTGTTGAGCGGGTAGCGCGCGCTGCGGGGCCGGTATTGCTTTGTACTTGGGGCCTGTCCATATCTCGGTGCCTCAGGCGGCTTTGGCCTTCCTTTGCGAGATTATGTGGTCTTCGATAGAGGAGGCACTTGCATCGTACTGCGCCCACTCTGCGGCGTTGGTGGGACTGTTGCCGTACCAGATCGCTTCGAAACGGCTTAAGAGCGATTGGAGATCGTCGTGTATGGGACCAGGGGCACGAAAGAGGTACTCGCGATTGGTGGCGGAGCGGTCGAACACGAGCATGCCCGCTTCGTCGAGAGCCAGCAAGACGGCGAGACAGCGATAGCGAATGGCGGCCCTATAATCTCCTTCGGAGGCCGACGCCGCAGCGCGCCTGCGGGCTTCCTCAGCACCCATGCCCAGCACGACCTCCAGATCGGATACGGAGCGGGCAGTGGAAGGGGTGCTTGCACGGTTCAGCCCCGCAATGAACAGACCTGCGGCCACCGCAGCCACCGCAAGACCTGCCACCCCCAGCCCGACGAATACGAGGTCGAGCACGTTCGTGGCTGTGAAGAAGAGGATGCCGACCACAAGACCACACAGGAAAGATATGCCCAGGCGGAGCCACCTGTTCTTGACACGGGCGCCGAGTAGCAGGAAGACCAGTGACCCGATTACGCTGCCCACTACCGCAGACAGCAGCAGCCTCGCCAGCACCTCGTTGGGGTCGTTACTGCCCGTTATGCTTGCCAGCCACCTGATCAGCTTCTGGAGAGGTGACTCTGTTTTGGTGTAGTCATACAAGGGGTCGGCCAGCACCGCAGACAGAGCGGCGCCCGCTTCCGCACCGGCGAGTGTGCCGCTCACAGTAGCAGGTTCAGCGCTAAGGCTGGCGGACAGGATTGTGAGGCTGCTCTGTACAGCTTCGAGGTTCGGGGCATCGCCGTGTAGCTCGGCCAGTAGAAGCGTATTATCGGCCTCGGCGATGGTGAGGGCACCTGTACGCCCAGTTATGGCAGCGCCTTCTACTCGGTCAAGGTCAGCGATGGCGCCCTTTACGGCCGCTTTGCGCTCGTCGCCGCTCGAATTGAGAGCAATGCGTACTTCGCCCAGGGCGTCGTTGATCGTCTGCCGGTAGTCGGCATAGGGAACAACCTTACCGACGGCGGGGCGCGGAGGTGGGGGGACAGGCAGGACCGGCGAGCTGTCCGGTCTAAAGAAGAAGAACCACGCGCCAAAGACCAGCAGGATGGCAAGGGTAACCACACCTCCAAGCCTCCAACTGGCAGGTATGGCTCTCAGGCGCTCCCATAGTCGCTTCACGCTCTCTTCTCGTTATGAGGAATCAGGAACAAAATACCGTCTGCCTTCCTGCCTATGTCTCGCGCTCTGCGGGCGGGGGATCGCCGTGTTCAGGTGCGGGGGATGGTGGGGGTTGGTAGCCCAATTCGGGTGGCGAGTATCCTCCTGTGGGCATGGTCGGCTGACCATAACCGCCGGCGGGCTGGGGTTGGCCGTACTGGCCATACTGACCATACTGACCGGGCTGGGCGTAGCCTCCCCACTGCGGGTTGGGGGGATAGGGTGCATAACGCTGCGCCATGGCGGTTTCGAGGTCGTAGCCTTCTTTGCGTACGCGCAGGTCAAAGTAGTAGAGAGTGATGGCGATCAGTTGGATTGGCAGGTAAACGAGACCGACAAGAGTGGTTATGCCTCCACTTATGACTTGCTGGAGGACAAGATTGCGGGTGAAGAGGACGGTGAAGATCCCTACCAGGAAGGCTGGGCCCTGAGCGATTGCCGCTCCCAGCAGTGACAGCAAGAGGGTCAACCCGACTGTGCGCCACCAGCTATTCTGTATGAGTGTCCAGCTTCGGCGGAGAGCAGCAACAGGGCCGAGTTTCTCTACTATGACCGCAGGAGTTGCAGCGGTCCAGCGCACGCTGACATAGATAACGCCCACCATGGCAACAATGAATAAGAGGAAGGCGAGGCAAACGACGGCAAAGCCGCCACCGCCAGAATCGCCGCTACCGAACGCTCCCAGGCCCGCGCCAATCAGGAATAAGACGATGAATGGGACGATGAAGGCCAGGTAGATCAGGAATTGCAGGGCGATTACTCCAAGGAGTGCACCCAGGCGCGCAAACATCTGGCGATAGCTGTCACCAAAGCTAACGGGTTTATCGAGGTAGCTATTGGCCACGGCAGCGGTCAGCGCACCCTGGCTTAGCTGTTGAAGGAGGCCCGAAACAATCGCGAGGGCGATAATCACGCCGTACAGGACGAGAAGAGTTGTCAGAGTGCTACTGGAACTTTGAAGAGTGGAGGAACGGCTGCTAAGGGACGTAAAAGAGTTGCTGGACACATCGCCGATAAGCAGCGCTGTGAAGAACTGGGTGAGCAATTGCATTGGCACTTGCACCACAGCCAGGATCGCGATAAAGGTAAGAAAATGCTTTCGATACAGCCTGAACGACTGGTCGAGCAGCTCGCCAATAGAACGAGGCCGCAAACGCGAGATTATGGGGTCGAGCGAGGCGTTGGCAGTCATTGGTTGATACATGGTTCTCCCTCCGTACTCATATACGCTTGCGTAATCACCAGGCACTATATATTACTATATTACGAACATGATGGCGACGAAGTAACACTTCATGGGCGGGCGATGTGCTCGAAGTCACCGCCGCTCGCTATCGAGCAGGATCGTCACGGGGCCATCGTTCAGGAGCGACACTTCCATGTGCGCGCCGAACGTGCCGCTTTCAACAGATATACCTGCCTCGCGCAGATAGTGAGCACAGCGCTCGACAAGGGCTTCGGCGGGTTCGGGCATGGCCGCATCGATGAACGAGGGGCGGCGGCCTTTGCGTGTATCGGCATAGAGCGTGAACTGGGAGACCAGGAGAACGGCGCCGCCAATATCGGCCAGCGCAAGATTGAACTTGCCGTCGGCGTCCGAGAAGATGCGCATGCCGGCGATCTTGCCCGCCAGATATCGAGCGTCATCCTCTGTATCTGCCTTGCCGACACCAAGTAATACCAGGAAGCCGGGGCCGATCTCGCCGACGACGTTGCCGTCGACTACGACCTGGGCGTGCTGGACGCGCTGGAGAACGGCTCTCATTGGAGGTGGGGACCACGAACGGAGGTGGATGTTGCGCCAGGCGGTATCACGTTAGCGAACCAACAACGCGACGCAATATGCAGCCATGCCTTCGCCTGTGCCCGCGAAGCCGAGGCCGTCGGTGGTTTTGCCTTTGACGCTCACGCGATCTTCTTCTAGACCGAGTATGGAAGCTATGGAGGCGCGCATACGCGGGATGTAGGGGAGAAGCTTGGGTCGCTGGGCAACCACGGTGCTGTCAAGGTTCTCTATGCGCCAGCCTGCCTCCAGGACCAGCTCTTTGGCCCGGCGCAGCATTACGCCGCTGGATATGCCCTGGATAACAGGGTCAGACGAGGGAAAGTGGGTACCTATGTCGCCGAGGCAAGCCGCGCCGAGCAGTGCATCAATGACAACATGTAGGAGCACGTCGGCATCGGAATGCCCGTCAAGTCCCCTCTCGAATGGGACCTGAATTCCGCCCAGGATCAGGGGACGACCCTCCACCAGCCTGTGTACGTCATAACCCATGCCGACCCTGAACTGTGGGCCGCCGGGAACCGGACCAGGCAAAGCGGAAGAGGGAAGATGGATGGGATTGCTTTCCATAGTGCTATTGGCTCCCGGGCGGAGGTTGTGGACTCCTCTTTGGCGGCTCAAGTGCAAGGCGTGCAGGTTTAGTGCTGCATGCTCTTGAGGATCGCTTCGGCGATGACGAGGTCCAGTGGCGTGGTAATCTTGATGTTGGTGCGCTCGCCTTCATAGACGATGACCCGGTGTCCCATAAGCTCGACCACGCGGGAGCAGTCGGTGATGGTCGGGGGGTCTTCGCGCTCGGCCAGCGCTTCGTAGGCGCCGACCAGCAGGGAAGTACGAAAGACCTGAGGTGTTTGCGCGAGCCACAGATTGCTGCGGTCGGGGCTGCCGGTGATGGTGTGGTTCGCGTCGGTGGACTTAATGGTATCTGTGCTGGGCAAGGCGGCTACGGCAGCGCCGACGCCCTGTGCCGCGGCCCAGCCCCGGGTGATAAGGCCGGGTGTAACAAGTGGGCGCGCGCCGTCGTGTATGGCTACCCAGTCGTAACCCCTGGTGCGCTCGGCGGTATCGTCGCGCCCCAGACTTC
This sequence comes from Chloroflexia bacterium, assembly GCA_038203825.1. Taxonomy (GTDB): domain Bacteria; phylum Chloroflexota; class Chloroflexia; order QHBQ01; family JADMIH01; genus JADMIH01. The sequence continues at coordinate 7,043 of JBBRDO010000152.1, forward strand.
CCACAGCGGCAAGGCCGGCCCCAACGGAGTCTTGCCTGCGCTCGCCGCCCGGCACAAAGGCTCGGACCTTGCGCCAACTGTACATGGCTTTGAGCTCGGCTGCGGCAGTGATCGAGTCCGGGCGGACCACGAGAACGATTGCATCTACGTCGTCGCAAGCCTCAAATGCGGCGATAGTACGCGCCAGCACGGGCAACCCGCCAAGAGTGCGAAGCTGCTTGTCGACGCCGCCCATGCGCTCTGACTTACCTGCGGCAACTATGATTGCTGCTAATTCGCTCATCTCAACTTACCGCTTTGCCGTTCTTCATCTGGGCGAAGATCATTCGGCCGGCCACCGTTTGCAGAACGCGCGTGACGACCACATCTACATTGTTATTCAGGAACTTCCTGCCGTTTTCAACCACGACCATGGTGCCGTCGTCCAGATATGCCACGCCCTGCCCCAACTCTTTCCCTTCCTGTACCACGAGGACGTGCATCTCCTCGCCCGGCAAAACCACAGGCTTGACGGCGTTCGCGAGCTCATTGATGTTGAGCACCTTCACGCCCTGTAGCTCTGCGACGCGGTTGAGGTTGAAGTCGTTCGTGATGATGGGGCAGTGGTACATGCGAGCGACCTTCACGAGTTTGCTGTCTACGCCTGTGACGTCCTCGGCGTCGACCTCGCTGATCTGGAGGGGCACGACGGCTTCTTTCTGCAGGCGGTTGAGCATGTCGAGGCCGCGCCGCCCACGGGCACGCCGCAAAGCATCGGGCGAGTCGGCTATATACTGCAGCTCCTGAAGGACGAAGCGCGGCACGAGTAGAATGCCGTCGACGAAACCGGCCTTGCTTATGTCGGCGATGCGCCCATCGATAATGGCGCTGGTATCAACCAGGAGATATTTGTCCATTTGGAAGCGGGCATCTCCGCCCGAGTTTGATGTCCCGGATTGGCCCGACGGGCCCGACCAGGTGCCCAGGCCAAGCTGGCCGTTCGTCCCCGACAGGATAGTCATATCGGGCGATAGCTGGTTGGTAGGGCCGCCAAGCGCCTGAACGCGTTGGGTGCGATTAGCGGCGGCAAAGTCGACCGGATAAGGCGTGGAGACGGGACGCTCAGCCTTCCAGGTATCTATCAGATCGCGCTTGCGCTGAGTGGCGATATAGACGCCGAGATAGGCCAGCACGAAGGTCATAACCGCAGGCGCGACGTCGCCCAGCCAGCCCGGCAAGAGGCTAAGAGGCCACGCAAAGAGGGCCCCCATCAGCAGACCAAGGAAGAGGCCCACCGTCATAGCCACCAGGTCGAGTGGGGGCATCAACCTGATACGCTTGCGGGCCCACCGGACAGGATAGACGGTGATATAGGGGGTCACGAGCAAACCGAGAATAGCGCCAATGAGGGTAAGATAAATGACCAGGTCGTTGTAAGTAGAGTTGTCGCCACCATAAATAATAGGCGAAAGATAAAGACCCAGAAAGAAGCCTGCCGCTGCGAAGAGCGCCATGCCAATCAAACGGATCGCTATGTGAAACGACATACAATCTTTCCCATCAGGCATCCAACGCGTCGTATGGTAGCCGCACCCAGCAAGCGACGCGCAACGCATCCTCGCATGGTTGATGATAGCATAGGCACGACGTAGTGTCAAAAGAGTCTTAGATCGTAAGTGTTCAGACTTGAGGTGGAGCAATTTCCACTATATGATGGGAAGCATGAAAAGGGAGGCACTAGCAGAGGAAGTAGAGCGGCTGCGAGTAGAGAACGGGCAGCTTCGTGAGCAGCTGGCCCAAGCACTGGCCCTAATTACTCAGTTGCAGCAGGAGCTTGAGCGCCTACGCAGTGAGAAGGAGCAACCCCCTCCATTCGTCAAAGCCAACACTGCCACGTCTAAAGACAAAGCC
>JBBRDO010000153.1:0-8852 GCA_038203825.1 Chloroflexia bacterium
CTCCTCCCGGAGTATCTCTCGTACGATGTTGGCCTTGTATTCAGCCGTATAATGGTTGCGTAATCCGTTCATTCTTTTCATGTTTTCTATCTCACCTTAAATATTGCCTTTTCCTTGTCCGACTTCATGGGGTCATTATACACATCTGATATCGCTCTACCGAGCTGGTCCCGCTCAAGCGACATCTCGCTCAGGTGGTTCCCACTCGCTATCCTATCCGCCTGGGACACCTCAAGCACCTCCTCCTGCAGTGTTCGAAAGCGGTCGACGCGATTTCGTAGACGCTTAATTTCTTCGCTTGCAATGAATAGCATGTCAGCAAATATGCTTATTTCAGCCGCTTTACTCTGACCATGGCTCTTCTCATAGGCAAAGCTCATGTCCTTTAGCTCCACTCCCGCCTGCATAAGGTCATAACCACCCGCAAATAGGTCAACGCTTATCCCTTCCAAGATAGACAACTTATCTGGATTTGATAGGTTGCTCTTCTCTTGTGTTCCTTCTAGACTTTCATCATTATCTGTCTCCTGTGGAGAATCGCCCGGCGCTTGTCCAGTAGCCGCAATATCCTGGTCTGCGGCCGTGCCCCGTTGCTGGAGTAGTGGTGTTGCATACTTGGTGTTAGTTATGGAGCCAAGACTTTGATGGAGGTCCACTTCCACTGCATCAAAGTAGTTTATCTCGTCATCATGCCCACTCTTCCTATCAAGTTCTGTACCGGTACTTGTATCATTGCCTAAGTTATTGTTTTCTAATATGATCTTGAGGTCTAGAGCGATTTGCGCCGCCTCCAAGTTGCGAAGTCGGTCTCGCAACGCGAAAAGTCCCGCTCCACTCTGGGTAACATTGAGTTCTACGGCGAGCTTATCCTCTAGGGAATGCAGAGCACTCCTAAGGTGATATGCGCCGTGTATTCCAATCGATTTCTTTTCTTCCCTTAGGCGCGCCTGAATGCGGCTGATCAGTTGGTCGACTTCACCGTGAACGCCCATTACCCTGCCTTCGACATTGCCTGGCTCTTTATACTCCCGCATTCGCTTCAGAAAGCTGGGCGCTTCAATTTCAGCCAAACTACTCGAGTACCCCATGCTGGTTAGGGCTGTAACTAAGGTTTTGCGTACGGCCTTGCGGCGCTGATCTCTCAGCAATAGGTCGCCAAAGTTTGCCTTGTCCGTGGCATCTTCCTGCTCGCTCGGGACTTCGCTTATATATGCACGCAGAACGCCAACTGGAAGCTTAGAATACCGTAACGTCTTGAGAGCATTGGTCTCAAGTTGCCGTATGCGCTCCCTTGTGAGCCCTCTATGCTTTGCCACTTCCTCAAGCGTTCGTGGTCCGCCCCCATCGAACCCATACCGCAATTCGATTATAGCCTGAGCCCGACCACCGAGAAGCAACAGGAGTTGGCCAACGTCTTCCACTAATGATTGCTGGTACAGTTCATCCTCCTGTGAACCATCTATTATGTTATACAGGTCTCCGAGTACGTGGTCGTCGCTCTCGCTGCCGTCGCCCTCGCTGCCGTCGCTTGAAAATCGCGCTTGCTCTTCCAGAAGGTACTCCAGCGAACAGGCATCCTGCCGCGCTTGGAAGGCCTGATGAACCACGTCTATCTTCGCTCCTATCCGCTGGGCAATCTCCTCCATGGTAGGTTCCCTCTCCAGTTCCTGCCATAACTCATCCTCAGCCCGCTCTACGATAGCGATCCTTTCGGATACATGAACTGGCAACCGAATCAGGCGGGTCTTTTCCTGGACGGCCCGCCGCATGGCTTGATGAATCCAGTTACCTGAGTAATTCATAAATCGATTGCCTGCTTTAGTATCAAAGCGCGCCACCGCCCTGAAAAGTCCGAGAACCCCCTCTTGGAACAGGTCATGCAGTGGCAGACCGCGGCCAAGGTAGATACGCGCTGCGCGGCCAACCTGCCAGAGGTTGTCCTCGATGATAGCACGTACCATTGGCAATGCATCTCCGCTCTGGGGGCCACCTGCTTGCTCTATATCCTCGAATAAGTGCCTCTCATCAGCGCGTGACAGTGTGTGCCGCTCAAGGGCGTCAATCAGCAGGTCGCGTTCGCTTTTCTGAAGCGGTATTGCATCGTAGCCTAGCTTATGGAGTGCCTGCGCGGAGTCCATGTTGTGGTCAAGCAACGGCGCAAAGATGCCCTCCACTATCCGCCACTCCTCCTCAGGGATGGAGGCGCGCAAATAGAGACTGGTGCTCCGGCCAACACGGACACCCAGCTCGACAAGCCGGCTGCACAGGTCCTTTAGCGCCTCGCGCTTATATTCCAGAGCGCGAATAGCTTGAATCAAGTCCTTGTAGCTTAGTTTGCCGGTCCTGACATACTGAGAACCCAGTTGATCGGCTAGCAAAGACACTGCACGGTGATAATCCTGTTGCTTTAGATCCGTCAGGAGTGTCTCCAGCGAGATGTCCGACTGCTCAGATAACTCGTCCTCAGCCTCAGCTTCGAAATCGTAATCGTCGAAGCTGTCGACGGCATCGAACTCGAAATCAACCGCTATCTCACCCAGAACACTAGGAGACGCCAGGGCGTTCTTGCCGACGAGAGAGGATGGAGGCTCCGCGAAAACATCGAACACCAACTCGGCCCCCTCCCAAGGAGCGGTTGTGACAGGGTAGGCGTCGGATGAACTCTGTGCAGAGGGTGACTGCGGCGGGATATGTTCACCACAGCTGCCACAAAACGACGACCTGGGTCGTACGGGCTCCATGCAGTTAGGGCACTTAGGATCAGAAGGGGTAATGCGTTGTGTCATGTCGTTGATCTTTTCGATATTTTCTATTGAAGGACTTCAGATGTAGAGTAGGACGTTTCTTCTATGTCCGTGTCAAGAACCCCGCGCTCCCGTCATCAGCCTCTTCTTCCCGGCCGTTTTGAGCGGCACCGTCACGATCCGGTCCTGACCACTCTTTCTCTGCAACAGCTCTGCGGGCCGATATCATTACTTCAGGGTGCGAGTAACAAAGTCACTCGCGGCTACCAGCAAGCCATCGAGAGTGGTCGCGAGCCATGATAGCCTCGAGGTGGTGCTTTGGCTGTCCAGGTCGAAGCTTGGTGGTCCTTTCCATATCGCCGGTTTAGTCGTCGGAGGTCCTCCCACTGAGAGGTGTATAGTACGACCTGGAGCCGTACGATGTGCGAGGACGTTTCGCACATCCCGCCACTCCCCGTATTTTGCCGAGTCGACAGCGGATCGCATGGCGACAGTGCACGCGTCTCCGGGGAAACGACTTTCAAAGCTGGATACTACCGACTTGGGGTTGATCTTGTGTAGGTCATCGCTCCCTATTGGGAAAGCAGAAACGTCAAGCATTGCTCCGACCGCATGCATAGCGTAGAAGAAGCTCTCTATCGCAGCTAATCCATTCACGAAGAAGTTGAAGAGTTCGCGCTCCTGGACATATCGCTGAGGCGGAGGCGGGGCATCCCCATCCCGGCTTATGGAATCCGTGAAAGCGCGACTGTGATCTCCTGCGGCCATATATCGATAGCCGACCGCATTCCAAGCCCCTCCAAATTCGCCGTATGCATCGGGAAAGCTCGCGCCCTTGGACTCGACGCGCTGATGAACCGCGTTATAGCTAGAAGCAGCAAAGCTGGCTGGTATTGCGAGCCCGGTTGTGGATAGTATGTTGTGAGATGTAATGGTTTTCCCCTCTTCATGTGCCTGTATTTAGCAAGGTCGTTCCCGGCTATAGTTTCTCCAACCCGGCCATCTTCGCCATCAACCGCCGCTTCCCAGCCGTCTTGAACATCGCCTTCACGATTGGGTTGTATCTACTTGTACCTATTACGCGTGCCCACCGCGCGGACCCAGCTATTAGTTCCGATGAGACCACTGCTTATCAACAAAGGATGTGAGCAGGTCGTAGAAGAGATTGATACACTTTTCTACGTCTTGGAGTATTACGTACTCGCCGGGGCCATGCTGCTCGTAATAGCCACACGAAACGTTGGCACAGCATATTGGTAGACCATTCAGCTTCAGTTGCCCCACATCTGTGGAAACGCCAATCTTGCGTGAATAGCCGTACTCTGCGAGCACTGGCTCAACGGTCTGGTAGAATTCCTCACTGAACAACTGTACATTGTTGGATTCCTCGATAAAGTCCGAGTTGCCCTTACGGTCGGGTTGCAGCACGAATGCTACGTCATCGAAGAAATCCATGTCGGCTGCCTTTGACCCCAGGCGGCCTACTTCTTCATCGCGGAAGAACGCCAGTTTTACCCTGTCCAAGTAACGCAGCATCTCTAGGCATATGTAGACTCCCACTTTGTCGTCACCACCTATACCCGTTTGACTACCAGTCAGGCCATTTTCGCCACATAACCGCCCAGCTTGCTCAATAACCCGCAAATTCTGCCCCAGAGCATGCACTGTATCGGTATGGGAGACTGAGCAGGGATAGAAGTGGCCCGGCAGCCTAGGTTCGCCCTTTACCACGTACAGGTTGCCGTAGTCGTCATGCCATGTAGTTATGTTAGCACCCGTCTCGGCCTTGATGTAATCAATCTTTCTCTTGATGAGATCCACCATCGCTTGGTCGGCATCGGAATACGATTCGAGCCCTAGGATTTCCTCTAGTAAGCTCCGGTTCAAATGTAGCTTCTCTAGTTTCACCAGCCTCTCCAACCCGGCCATCTTCGCCATCAGCCTCTTCTTCCCCGCCGTCTTGAACATCACCGTCACGATCTGGTCCTGGCCGCTTGCCGCGACCTCCAGCACCTGGCCCTCGCCGAACGTGGCATGCTTTACGCGATTCCCACCGCTGAAGATGGCGAACATGGGCGGCTCGACGAAGCTCTGTTGCTGGGGCATCGATGGGGCGGCGCCGAAGACGGCTGCGGGTTTGGTGGTGGGCACTCGCTTCTTCTGGCTGTTAGTTGGACGTGACGTGGACGCAACCTGCCCGCTTGCTTGTGTGGTTGCTGTTGGCTGTATGAGAGCTGTCGCGGGAGATGCTGCCGTGCTGTGGGCAACCGCTGACGCCAGCTTCGCAACCTCCGGCGCAGGTGCCTTGGCAGCGACTTGCACCGGCGGGGACAGCTTTGCTCCCATGGCGGGCGGAGGGTCCAGCAGGGTCTGGTAGGGCTGGCCTGTGTCGATGGCCTGCTGCATGGCGTTGTATATCTCCAGGATAACGCGCTTGGTGCGGTACTCACCATGCGCTGCTTCATCCTTGCGCTTGACTATAGGGAAGGTCTCCATGATGTAGTCCACGTCGTCGCGGGCGATGCTGTAGAGGTGGAAGTAGGCGGCGTCAAGCTCGCAGCGCAGCAGGAAGCGGCGCTCCTCGTCCCAGCGGAAGGGCTGGCCATCGTAGCCGCAGTCCTGGGCGAACGGCGCCAGATCCCAGGCGGTATAGGTGAGTTCAAGTGCGCGGGGGGTGATCCAATCCTGTAGCCGCTCACCTTTCAACCAAGGCGTAAGACGACTGTAAGCCGCAGGTGGAATTATGGGGAGTTGCTTCATTATGAAGAAGCTGAATGACGCTCCTCCAAGCTTTTGCCGCGCACAGAAATCCAAGACAAAACTGTTCATGCATGCCAGGAATTCCGGGGCGAGTTGAAGAGATGGCCCATCTAAAATAGCTAGGGGTATCTTGTTGTTTGCACCTACACGAGGCAAGGCGGAAAAGATGGTCGTGCGAGCAAGACCAGCGCTTGATATCTCTCTGTAGGCGAGAAGCCAGTTTGCTGTGGTAAAAGGACGGAGCCTTGATTCAACCTCTGTGCTCGGAACGTAATAGCACGAAGTGACGGTGTAATTTGGGTCCTCTAACCTCCCGACTACGGTTTCCGGGAGCATGTGACTTCGTTCTCCTTCGCCCAAGTGATCATACGAAGCATATCGGTGGTTGTACTGGTGGAGCATCTTACCTTCGTACAAGGGAGTTGCCCCTGAGAACATTTTCGTCTGAAAGTGCTGACTGTCGAGAGACATATCAAGCATCTTATAGAAGGTTACTCTCCAAGCATTGTCTCCACCTTCTCGTGCCAGTATGGGAACGCGATGGTATATGCTTCTGGTAATCTCGGCACTTCTACGCCAGAAGAAAACGGGACACGTGCCGGTATTTGGATTTAGGAGATCGATCTCCTCAGCCGTAAGTGTAAAATGCCTGTCTCTATCGGCTGCCTGTTCCGCATTGTAGCAGTTGAAAACAAAATCAGGTTCCTCAACAGGAGATGAAAGTCCAGTCATAACTAGAAGGCAAAACTTGAAGTTATGTAGGACTGCCGGGAAGAGCATCTGCTCGTTAATAAACCCGGTGAGGCTATCGAGAGTTTGACTCTTTATTACTTCCTGGAAGAAGTACTTCGTAGTATCATCAGTAGCTATGCCACAGGGAACAATGCATCCAACGCGCCCCGCGGACGCAGTTAGCAATCTATTAGTTTCGGCAAACAGCGCATAAGTGTTTATGTCGCCTCTGCCGCACAGCGGGTAGCGACCTGATCGGCGTACAAAGTGGCTCTCGCCTTCGGCTTGTCGCAAATCTTCTCCAAATGCAGCGTATAGGGCAGGGTCTTCAGTTTTTAGGCCTTGAATCATTCGCCGACGGGTTGCAGTGTTTTGTGCGGTAGAGATCTCTGGGCTACGTGCCGCGAACCATTCTTTCTCTTGTATTTTAATTCTTTCCCATGGCGGGTTGCCCAACACCACGTCGAAGCCGCCCACCCAGCCTGCCTGCTCGTTGCTTGCGTGCTCGCCCTTCGCGGCAGGACGGAAGACTGTCGGGAACTGCAGATGCCAATGGAAGAAGCCGTACTGCTCCGTCAGGCGCTCGATCTCCTCCTTGCGCCAGCCGGGTATCGCATAGGTCCCTTTCGCCCGTATACGCCGGAACTCGTCCTCAGTTATGGGGTATGAGTCCTTGGTCTTCTTCCAAACGAAGGCCGCGCACCAGGAGTTCGCCAGCAGGGCCATGTGCTCATAGGCAGCCGAGTTGACCAGGCTCTCATATAGCGTCTGCTTGCGGTGGATGTCGTCCGTCGTGTCGTCGGCGTAGCTCTCGATGTCGAGCATGGCCGCGCCCAGGTCGCCCAACTGCTCGAAAGGCTCCTCCATGTCGAAGCCCAGCAGCCGCTGCTGGCCGGTGCGCTCTTGCTTGTTCTTCTTCTTGTACTCCGAGCAAACCGCCTTGTCGTCGCCCTCTATTGGCTCGAAAGCTTCGTCCGGGATGCCCTCCTTCAGCAGTCGCGGCGTAGCGCCCAGCAGCGAGTTGCCGTGCTGGATATGGTGGTCCAGGAAGGAGAGCGGCTTGCCCGGCTCCAGCGCCTCCATCCAGAGTGACACCTTGCATAGCTCCACCGCCATCGGGTTGAGGTCCACCCCGAAGATGCACCGCCCGATCGCGTCACGCAGAGCCTTGCGGGTAGCCTCAGGCGAAGGCTCATCGTCGCCCGTGCGGACAGCGGCCAGCCGCTTGGCGATACGGTGGGCGGCGGCGATCAGGAAGTGGCCGCTACCGCAGGCAGGGTCGCACACCTTGAGGTCGAGGATGGACTGCTCAGGGTTGGGTTTGCGGGCAGCCTCGGCCAGCACCGGGTCGAGCGCCGAGTCGAGCAGCGAGGTGATCAGGCTGGTGGGCGTGTAGTACGAGCCGGTGGTCTTGCGCTCGCTGCCGCTTACCGTCTTCAGCACGAATGTACCGGCGTCGGCGTTCAGATCGGGGTGTTGTTCCAGCAAGCTCTCGTACACCGAGCCCAGCTCCTCCGAGCCGATGTTGCGGTAGTCCACAGGACGCAGGGTGTTGGCGTCCACCGTGTAGGCAAGCTCGCGCACCGCTCCCAGCAGGTCGCCGTTGGCAAGCTCGCACCCCTCCAGGTCGGGCATGGAGCCTTTGCCGCCGTTGAGGAAGAGGAAGCTGTCGAGGGCAGGCAGGGCGAGGGCCGGGCAGCCGTGGTCGCTGCCCAACTGCTCCATAGTGAGACGCAAGCCCTGAAAGAGGTCGGCATGACGGGTACCCCGGCGGCGCGCCGCCAGGTTGCGCAGCCTGATGGTGGAATAGTAGTCCATGTACCGCTTGCGAGCTTCCACCGAGGCCTTCGGGTCGAGCAGCAGCCCACGGTCCTCCGCAGCGAACAGGAAGATAAGGCGGTAGACCAGCCGCAACAACTGGCGGTAATAGTCCTGCGCGCTCAAGTCGCCTGCCCGCAGCTTCTCGCGCAATGGGCGGTTGGCGTGGTGTGAGAGGAACCCGCTGCCCAGGGCGTTTATGGCCGCTTCAACACCACTGCGTAATTGGTCAAGGGCGCGCGTGCCCTTCTCCTGAGCCTCCTTCGACCACTTCTCAAGCCAGCACTCCGAGGTTTGTTCGCCCTCCACCCGCGACTCGTGGCACAGCAGCCACAGCAGCACGAAGTCCGAATAGACCTCTCCGTCCATCATTGATTGGAGGTCGAACTCGACGTAAGCCTGGCGGGTGAGGCTCTTGTTGTCGCGCAGGATACGCAGCTGCCGCCCGTTCGACACAAATGCCCACAGGTGCTCGTCAGAAGCGTTCAGAAGCTCTTGCACCATGCTATGAGGACTGGAGCGCGCCGCACCCGCCACACCTGCTGTACGCCTGTCGAGGTCGATGCCGGCGCTTACCAGGTGGATAGGAACGTGCCCCCAGGTATGCGACACGGGGTAGCTCTTGCCGCTGACGTCTACAGCCCTAGCGGTTGGAAGACGGCCGTAGCCAAGCTCCTGAAAGAGGGGGAGCAGCCACTTCTCGCGGGTCTCAGTTGTGCCGGGGTCACCGTGGTGCCGTTCAGCAATCGCCTTGAAGCTAGCCCACGCGCCAAGCAGATGGTTCCACGAGCGGTTGGT
>JBBRDO010000154.1:0-8506 GCA_038203825.1 Chloroflexia bacterium
ACTTGGCACAGTACGCGGGGCGAATTCTCGCAACCTGTGTGCGGCTGGCTCGTTATGTTATTGGGGCGAACTGAGAGCGCAGGTATGATTTAGCCGAAAGGCCCAAAACAGGCAGGAGCCTGGCTCAAGCGAGAATTAGGAGGATATATAGGATGACTTTCAAGGCAAGTAGAGTTGCGAAGGCAGGCACGGTTGTGGCCTCGATGCTATTGGCAGGAGTAACACTCCTCAACGCATTGCCTGCTTCCGCTGTCGATTTCTCAAACCCGGCTTTCCAGCGCGTGTGGGATCGCACCGATTCGCTGGTAGCGCAGGGCCTGGTAAGCAGAACGTGGTTCTGGGGGCCTGAACCGCGCGCTGCCGCACAAGAGCAGTACGTTGACGCGCCCGACGGTACCCAGACCCGCCTGGTGCAATACTTTGATAAAAGCCGCATGGAGATCAACAACCCCGCCGGCGACCCTACCACCACGTTCTTCGTGACTAATGGTTTGCTGACCATTGAGCTGATCTCAGGTCAGATGCAGATTGGTAATAATGCGTTCATTGAGCGCTATCCCGCCAACATCCCCATTTCGGGCGACTCGGACGACACCAACGCCCCCACGTACCAGTCGTTCCAGTCGGTCTCCAATACCCGCAAGGGTGACCACCCGCAGCCCAACCGCGTTGGACAGTTTGCAACCAACACCATTAACAAGTCCGGGCAGGTGGGTGATGACCCCTCTAAGGCTGCCGTGAACGGCACCAAGATCGCTTACTTCGAGCCAACCACCCAGCATAATATCCCCGACAGATTCTGGGGCTTCCTCAACGCCACCGGCCCCGTCTCCGAGACGGGCCAGATAGTCAACAAGAAGCTGATTGACCCCTGGTTCTATGCTTCCGGCTATCCTATCTCTGATGCCTACTGGAGCCAGGTCAAGATCAACGGCATACTGACTGACGTTATGATCCAGGCGTTCGAGCGCAGAGTGTTGACCTATGTACCCACCAACGTGCCGGGCTTCGAAGTTGAAATGGGCAACATCGGCCTGCACTACTACGACTGGCGCTACAAAGATGCCGGCAAGCCCACAGGGACACCCAGCGTAAATGCCACCAGCACCCCTCCCAGCACCAGCACGCCCGGCACTCCCGGTCCGCCCAGCGGTAGTGCAACAACCACGCCTCCGGGAGGCGGCACAGCGACCACAACCCCTCCGCCCACTGTCACGGGCACTCCGCCCACTGCCACTGCCACAGCTACCCCTACAGTCAACGTCGTAACAAGTGGCTTGATTGTGTTCACATCGATGCGAAGTGGCAATCTGGACATTTGGCGGATGAAGGGTGATGGCACTCAATCCGTACAGTTGACCAATAACCCCGCCGACGAGGATTGGCCTGCCCTCTCGCCCGATAATACAAAGATAGCCTTCTCGTCAACACGTGACGGCAACTCGGAAATCTACGTCATGAACGTAGACGGTTCCGGCGTTACGCGGCTTACCGACGACCCCGGTGCCGATTACCAACCTACCTGGTCCCCCGATGGCTCGAAGATCGCCTTCGTATCTACGAGGGGTAACATATCCGCCGATATCTTCGTGATGACCTCCAACGGCACGGGCGTCACCAACATCACCCAGGCCGCAGGCAACGACACTACTCCATCCTGGGGAGCGAACGGCACCATAGTCTTCACGTCCAACCGCTCCGGTACCCCCCAGGTCTATACAGTCAACCCGGACGGGAGCGGCTTGTTCGGCCCACTCACCACCTCAGGTAAAAACTACTATCCCAAGTGGAACTCAGTAGGCAACCGCATCGCGTTCGTTTCGGACCGCGACGGCAACCCTGAGATCTACACAATGAGGCCGGGTGGCGAAGAGCAGTTCAGGCTTACAAACGACCCCGGTCAGGACTACTGGCCCGCCTATTCCCCTGACAGCAGCAGAGTCGTCTTCACCTCCAACCGCATCGATCCCAACAACTACGAGCTGTATACCATGAACATAGACGGCACCAACCAGCAGAGAATTACTATCCAGACAGGGGTGGATGACCACGCCGCCTGGGGCATACAGACCACTCGCTAGTTACAATCTGGCTCGAAGCCAGGAAACCACTTTGGTGGGAAAGGGACGCGGCGTCAAGTGCCGCGTCCCTTTCTTTGCGATATAATGCATCAATATGTCTACTCGATAGGTAGGGTGGGTTACATGATCACTGATTTGGAACAGGAATCGTTAGAAGCCGGCATTCAACCTCCGGATGAAGATGCGCCTGCGAAGCGCGTGACTTTCGTGGACGTCCTGCGCAATGCCAACATCCGCAATCTGTGGCTGGGACAAATCGTGTCGCAGATTGGGGACTATTTTGCCTTTCTGGCCCTCACAGTTGTTGTAACCGGCTTCTCTAACACCACTCAGGGAACAGTGCTGGCCGTGTCCGGGCTGTTGATCTCCTTTTCGCTTCCGCGCCTTCTGTTCGGGCTATTGGCAGGCGTCTTCGTGGACAGGTGGGACAGGCGCCGAACGATGCTTGTGTCCGACCTGGTGCGCGTGGTGCTGGCATTGTTCATGATTCCTGCGTTTCTGGCCGCCAGTCTACCTGCCATCTTCGCGCTGGCCTTCTTGATGTCAACGGTGGGAACCGTGTTTGGCCCGGCCAAAACCGCCTTGATCCCACGCCTGGTCGCCAAAGAGCAGCTCCTCTCGGCCAACGCGCTTTCCCAGACGTCGCAAATGCTCGCGACAATGATAGGTCCTGCCTTGGCCGGCTTCACTCTGGCGACCGCCGGTGCCGGCAACGAATGGGTAGCCCTGGTCGTCGACTCTGCTACATTCCTGGTGTCTGCCTTCACGATCTGGCTTATCCGAATGCCCGGTTCCGCCAAAGCGTCTGTTGCAGATCTCAATACACAGGTCTCAGAGGACGGCGCTCATGCTGCTCGGCAGCTTGATAGCTCAAGCTCGGCGATTGGCAAGGTTTGGCAGGAGCTGAAGGTTGGCCTTAAAGCCCTCGTGTTTAACGGCGTGATCGGCATGGTGGCAATAGTAATGTCCATCACCATGCTCGGCGTGGGTGCCATAAACGTCCTCTGGGTCGTGTTCCTGAAAACACAGTTCGGGTATGAGGGACCTGAATTAGCCTGGCGCCTGAGCTTGCTCGATATCGTGTTTTCGGTAGGGATGGTCGTGGCGAGCGTCGTAGTGGGTAACCTGCTATCCGGCCTGGCTCCAAAGTGGCTTATCGTAATTAGCCTGGTAGGGGCAGGCGCGCCCATTGCGGTGTTCGGTTTCCTGCCCGACTACTGGTGGTTGCTGGCCGCCTCTACGCTGATGGGTGTCTTCGTGGCCCCCATCAATACCGGCGTGAGCACCCTGATACAGATTGTGACCCCTAATCGTATGCTCGGCAGGGTTGGCGGCGGGATTGGCACGGTGGCTGAGACCTCATCCATCCTGTCTATGAGCCTTGCAGGCGTGGTGGGCGCCGCCATAGGCATACCGCTGGTGTTCGCCATAGCGGGCGGCCTCTGTATCGCCGGTGGGTTGGCCTCGCTGGTGCTGCCCGCGCTTACCTTGAAAGACATGGTCCCAGACGAACAGACTACGGTTTGATGCGAGCTAGCGTGCTCGCGAAGAGCTTGTCCGTTGGACTCAGCATGACGGCCTTCTCGATGTCGGCGACAACCTGGCTATCGTGCCCGCCTGCCAGATGAAGTGCCCAGCCTCGCAAATAATACGCGCCTGCCAGGTTCGGGTCGGCCCCCAGTGCAAGGGTCGCCGTCGAAGTAATGTATGCAGTGAGTGCGTCCTCGTTGCCTTCGGCTACTGTCCCCATTATCAGCGGCGACGTCTTTGCGCCGGAGAGGATCTCATCGAGGGTATGCGGGCGCAACACTTTTAGAGCCGCGTCATAATCTCCATAGAACATGTTGGCCAGCAGGGGATACTGGCTGTCCATTGCTGCCTGCCTGCGCGTGTCCGCATGCAGATTGATCAGGACTCGGTTCCACTTGACCGTTTCATTTGTTGGGTCCAGCGCATACGCTTTTTCTATGGCCGTGTGCGCGTCCTTCATCAGCGAATGGTTAAAAAGCTCGACAGCTCGATCGTTGGCTTGCTTGAGACCAACCACGGTAGAGGTGGTCAGCGCTTCGGCCTTTATCTCGGCCAGCGCTCTTCCGTTCCAGCGCATTACTTTGTACGAGACTACGCGTACACCGCACGCATAGCAGAATACGTAGTCATCGCTCGCGTTCAAGACCACTTCCCCCTTGCCATCTCCGTCCAGGTCTTGCACCGAGCCTGCTGCAGGGTCTGATGCGCAGTTGGAATCTTCGTCCTTGAGATTGTTGCCGTCAAAGCTTAGCAGGTCGAAGCAGCCGCCATGCGCGCCAACTCCGCTTTCAACAGCTATCCAGTAGTGGGTTGGCTCAATATTCACCTGAACGACCGAACCTTCGGCAAGATAATCGGGGTTCATCAGGTCAACGCGAGATATCTCTCTCCAGCCACTATCTTTGTACTCATATATCACGGCGAAATGCTGCTGCGGCGGGTTGTCGAACATGCGACTGCCCGTGCTGTATGCGAGCCAGTAATTCCCCGGTAGCGTGCTTGACTTGAGATGGATCACGCTGACGTGGTCTATTCCGCCAAATGGGGTCATGCCCGTTGAGTCAGGGGTGGTCGTTGGCCTTACTTCCGCCATTACTGTCGCCTGAAGCTGGGCGATGATTGTGACGGTCGGGGCCTCTTTCGGGTTCGTGGTCGGCGTGGGCACGCCTGCCGGATCGCCTGGTGTAGCGCCTACGGGAAGCGGTTGCGTACCCGCCACACTGGCCGATGCTTGCCCTGTGGGGACCGGAGCGAATCCTTCTGTTGTTGCAACGGCGGCGAGTGTGGGCAACTTGGTCGCGGCAGCTGAGCTGGTAGGCGTTGTCGAAAAATCGCGGGTCGGGGTGGCGGTGCCCGCTTGGGGCACACCCTGTAGTGTACTGCAACCGGCAAGTGAGCTAACCAGGACAAGCGCGAGAGCTAGAATCAGTTTCCTTGCCGATTTCAATCCTGTACATCCTCCCTTGCGCCGTTGCGCGGGCACTCTTGCGCCGTACGTATTGTACACTATCGTGTCCAGTGGTCCTGCTTGCAGGCGGGACGCAAGGCGTGTACAAACCTTCCATTTCCGTGTCAGAGGCGCCGCACTGTCATTGTCCCTCAGATCATAGACGATGAGACTTTTCCTGGACAATGAGACATTCGGGCTACACTGCTATATGCAGCATCGTCCGTTCAGCCGTGGGCCAACCTTTGTACCTCGTGCAGCACAGGCTAGGGCGCCGCAGGGGCCGGCATGTATGTCAATCCGTTAGGGCTCTGCCCCACGGGGATTGTAGCTACCACCTTCTGGCCTGCCATATCTATCACGGTTACGTTGTTGTCGTTCGTGTTGGTGATGTACAGCTTGCCCGAGGGCGTGACAGCCGTGCCATGCGAACCCTGACCGGCAGGGATGCGGGTTATCAGCTTGCGCGAGGGCGCGTCTATCAGCCACACCTCCGCCGCGCCCGTGTTGGCTACCCACAGGTTGTCTGAGCTCCCGTCCGCGCTGGGCACGGTTGACATCATCGCCGGCTGCTTTCCGCTCTTGATATAGCCTGTTGTCTTGTTCGTTGTTAGGTCAACGATGCTTATCGACGCTCCCAGGAAGTTGCTCACATAGGCGGTTTTGCTGTCCGGGCTTACTACTACCTCGAACGGGTCCTGCCCGGTCGGAATGGTGGCTACCACCTTAGTCTCGCTGCCAAGACTCAGCACCGATACAGTGTTGTCAACAGTATTGGTCACGACCACATACTTCCCGTCGGGTGTGACCCTTACTCCGTGCGGGGTTTTGCCCACCGGGATCGTCTGCAGCAGCTTGCGGTTGGACACGTCCACCACGGCCAGGGCGTTGGTCGTGCCAAGCGAAACGTATAGCCGCGTGCCGTCCGGGCTGAAGTTCAGATCGTCGTTCGGTGCTCCCACATCAACAGATGCGACTTCCTTGAGGCTGACGGGATCGAACAACTGCAAGCGATTCTCTCCATAAAGCGTCACCCAGAACTCTTTCCCATCGGGCGTGCCCAGAACGTGGTGGGGTTGTGAGCCTGTGGCGACCGTGCCGTAGGCCGTATCGGTGGCAACGTCAATCAGGCTGACAGTGTTCGATGCCTGGTTTGCAGTGAGAATGCGGCCCTGTGGCGTGCTCTGGGTCTGTACTGCCACCTGCGCCGCTGTCGGCTCATGTGTTTCATCACCGCACGCGGCAAGTACGGGCGCTGCAAGCAGCAAGAGAACCGAGGTTAGGATGATTGCTCTCAGTTTGTTCATTATGAATTTCCTGGCCGAAAATGTTGATGGTATTTTAATGCTTATGGCGAGGGCGTCGGCGACTTGTCAGGCTTGATCACGTCCAGGCTGGCATCGGTCTTAATCGCAGGCTGGCCTGCACGCTCTACGTTGAATACCAGCAGCCACGCGCCGTCTGACACAAAACAACTTTTAGAGTGTACTGTCCCGCTTTGCCCGGTACCGGCTGGGCGATGCCGGTCGGCCCGACATAGCCACGCGCCGGCATCTGCGCGCTGACGCTGACTGTGGCGCCCTCCACCTCTTGCCCTGCACCGTCACGCGCGGTCAGCATCAGCGTCGCTGTGCCGCTTATGGGTGGGCTGGGGTCGGTAGCCACAAAGACGTCCACCACACCTACGGGTGTGGAAGTAAGAGCGCTGTCGGTCAGGTCCAGTCGGAAGCCTGCCTTCATGTCGGGGGCCACGGTCCTTTCTACTATAACAGTAACCAGGTAGCCTCCGTCAAGGGTAAGGATCGGCCCGCTGGCGGTCCAGGCGCCCTTTTGCGCCGTAAGAGCCCCCGTGAGCCCCGCTGTATACGAGGTGCTGCCCGCGTCGATTGTCTGAGGCGTAATACGGAAAAGCACCTTCGCCACGTCCGTAAGGGGCGCAGCAGCGGGCGACGTGGCGATCACATTGGCCGTAAGTGTATCGCCCTCAGACGATAGATCGGCTGTAAGCGTCACAGTATACCCGGCGACCTCGGCGTTTGATGTTACCGGAGCAATCTGTGCGGGTCCAACGGCGGCAGCGGTCGCGTTTGCGCTTGGCGGCGGCAGCAAAGTCAGCCCTGCCGCGCACACCACTGCAATAATGGCGATCCCGGCTTCCAGTCGCACATTCCCCGAAAGCACGGCGGAGGCCACCCTGGACTGAGGCTTGCCCACCGTGCCTTTCTTCAGGCTAGCGCCTTCCGCCTTTCGCTGCAAGGCTGGTGTAAGGCGCAACAGGTTGATCGCTCCTATGGCCACCAGCACGCAATAAGCCGATACCTTGACCGCTAGCACAATGCCATATTCGGTTGACAGTATAGTGCCCAGGTCGTTGGAGTGCGTCAGTACACTGTAGGTGCCTGTGACGGCCAGGGCTACCACGCTGAGAATGGCCAGGCGCGAGAAGCGGGGTACTGCTTTGGCCAGGAATCCCCGTCGCTCTTCCGCCGAGAAGCCCGCGAGACGAAAAGCCGGAAACAGCACCAGAGCCATATAAAATAGCCCACCGACCCACAAAGATGCCATCGCGGCGTGCAGCCAGTCGGCCAGCACCGGGAGTGGCAGACCCAGTCCATGCCCATGATCCTCTGCTGCTACGCCCACTGCTGCCGAAGCCGCGGGCTCGGTGTGGACGGCGGCTGCGTGGCTGCTCAGCGATAGGCCCAGGATAAAAAGCGATCCCGCGATTATGGCTAAGTCCCAGGATGCAGGACCAATACGAGGCTTCGCGTCGACGGCAACCCGGGGCTTGCGCCATATAAAGAGCATGACCCCTGTGAGCATGAGCGCGGCAGCCATCTTCGCGAACCACCCAAGGCCGTACAGGGTCGAGGTCAGCAGTTGCCAGCCGGTATTCGTGCTGTTCATGGCATCAAGGAAACCTATGCTTTTGATTGCCATGATCTGCGCCACGAGGTCGAGCAAAAGCATCAATGTAACCGCTACTGCGGCAATAGCGCCAAATGCGCCAAAGCGTTCGCGCAGGACCGGAGAGATGGACGTGCCCTTTTCGCCCAGGTCAGCCACCGTTGGGCTGGCTATGCCTATGGTGAAGAGCGAACCGCCTAGCAGCAGGATGCCACCCGCCATTGTAATCGCACGTATAACCCACCGGAATGGGTCGCCCGACTCGATCTGGGCTTCTGCTGCCGCAGCCAGTTGTGCATCGGGCGCTATGGGTCCCACGTCCTGTGCACTGCCTGCCGTGCCCGTGGTATTACGCACCCGAAAGGCGAAACTGCCCGCCGTAACGTGCCCATCTGCCGCCGAAATGACCCGCCACACCACCGTGTAGACCCCCGGCCCCAGCGTGTCGGGCAGCGATGTCTTGATGACGTTGGACTCGCCTGACGGTTGGCCCAACGCGCCCACTTTTTGCGGCGTCCGGGCGCGATCATATACCTGTATA
>JBBRDO010000155.1:0-7785 GCA_038203825.1 Chloroflexia bacterium
CCAGCCGCTCGCCATAAGCCTTAGCCGCGCTACTGAGGAGGAGATCAACCGAGGGCACAGGCCGCCCGCCGCCGTCGGGCAGCAAGGTGACGTGATGGTCGTTTACCTCTACGTGCCGATTTGCAGGCACGACATAGATGGTGTTGGGCTTGAGCGGCTCTTGATCCTGAACGATGACCACCGGCAAAGAGGTGTGTCGCTCAAGGATTTCGCCAAGGTGGCTGGGCCGGTTGGGGTCGAGGTGCTGAGCGATCACGATGGGAGCGGGAAACGGAGAGGGGAGAGTGGCGGCCAACTTGGACAACGCCTCTATGCCGCCCGCCGACGAGCCGACCACGACGAGCTGCGAATTGGATTTCGATGCTGAGTTGGGCATTATGGGCATTATGGTACGTACTCCCGGATAACTACGCCAGGAAGTCGGACGCGATAATTCTGCATTAGATTATATCACCACACCGACATACCGACATACCGACATACCGGTGCGCCATGAGCCATGAGCCATGAACGCCGCGATAACCCAAGAGAAGCAACGTAGGAGCGTTCAGAAGAGGCACCGTGAGAAGAACTGTGCCGGCAATTCGCCAACGGTTTCGGAATCGGAATCGGTATTGGATAATACTCGGAGGCCGAAGGTGACCGTGCCGGTTGGCAGGTCACTCATAGACATGAGTCAATATTGCTTTTTGGGTTTTTCAAGCTCGTGTGCATCAAGTTCTGCTTGTAGTAGTTCCATCATATTCTTTTTTGCCTGCACAACTCCCGCTTTGCCGATAGCTTCTGTTTGACCCGCTTCTTCAAAGAACTTTTCAACAATGTTCTTTGGATCTCCCATAGTATCGTAAGGCTTTCTGCATCCACAGGTGTAACACATAGTTCAGGCCTCCCTAAAACAAGACCCCTTCTCAGAAATAGAGTGCGCAGTCACGGCTTCGCCGCCTCTGCTCAAGAGCCACTGTAAAACCTATTGCCCGCCCATTGTACCACTTATACCACAAACCGCAAGATGAGAAACGTTATGCCTCGCGCAGCTCTTAGTCGAATGACAGTGTTGCAACAACTGTATACGTCTGTTAGAGTGGGGCTTTCTGACCGGAAGTGGCAGAATTCAGGTCAGCACATGGCGCACAGGTCATTCATCGGTTATCCTTGCACAGAAATGATTGTAGGGAGTGCCAGTGCGCTCGTTGAATCTTCGGGAGCAGTTAGAGCAGCAGAAAGTGGGATAGCCAAGAGAGGTTTTGCCGGACAACTGGGTCGTCTCTGTAGACCCACAATGGGGACAATTCAATGAGTATTCCTCGGTGAGATGATTCGATCTTGCCAAGCATACCCGATGAATGGCCTCAATGCCAACTGTTGCGCTCAGTTCTGACACTTCCGTCGCAAGACCCTATCTATCGCCACAAGTCATCAAGCCGCACTGAAGGGTTGCCTCAGCGCGGCAACCTCCGTACCATTGTGGTTAGTGTATAATATGGCAACCTGCGAGCGGTTCGGCGGGTGTGGGTGTTAACAGAGCGCACAAACCAGGCGCTGAAGGAGGGGAAGAGCGATGACCTTTACCAAAGATATCGGAATGATTGCCCTGGCTATATTCCTGATTCTCTACGGGTTGCTCGCGGTATTCAACATCACGTTTGCGCAAGAGGCCATTGTGATGGGAATACTGGCGCTTATAGCAGGTGTTCTGATATTGCTATCACCCGGGATATCATCCAGGCGATAGAGGCTAATATATAGCCTCTATCTTCTTCGAGCGTCATGGTGCGGGCTCTGCTCCAGGCGGTGTCGAACTGTGCGCTGTGCGCGGGGTAGGCCGTGGTCCGGCCCTTGACGTGCCACAGGATATATGCCTGTCCGGTGTGTCTGGTGCAAATGCAAAATTGACATTTTGGGGCATTTGGCTGTAATCCAGTACCTACAGCGCGTCCGAGGCCACATCATGGTCTACATCGGCGAACAGACTAACATGGCGGCCTCCGTGACACAGCATCAGCCGCGGCGTCTTTCTCTCTCTACCCATCTGTTGGCGCTCGGTGGATATACCGCTCTTACCCTCATACTTACATACCCCGTGGCGCTGAGGCTTTCCTCCGAGGTGCCGGGTGGTGGGGATGCCTGGGCTAACATCTGGAACCTGTGGTGGGTGAAACAAGCTCTGCTGGATAGGCACATAAACCCGTACCATACCGATATGCTCTACTACCCAGGAGGGGTAAACCTCTATCTTCACACCCTTACGCTAACGGCCGGTCTCATCTCAATACCGCTTCAGTTGCTCGGCTTCAACCTGCTTGCTACATATAATCTTGTGTTGCTATTGAGCTTCGTGCTTGCAGGGTACGGAGCCTTCCTGCTCTGCCATTATCTGTCGGCAAACCGGTGGGCCTCCTTCGTGGGGGGTGCGATCTTCACGTTCGCCCCCTACCACTTCGCCCATCTCCTCGGCCATATGAACCTCGTTTCGCTGCAGTGGATTCCCTTGTACGTGCTGGTGTTGCTCAAGGCGCTGGACGCGAGAGGAGCCGGGACCACGAAGAGCGAGGGACAATATGAGCTCACAACGGGGCCACCCGCCGCCACGCCCGCAGCGCCAGATGTGCATCCCGAGACTGCTGATGCCCATGGTCATGGTGGTTCTGAGAAGCCCCAACCCGAACTCTCTGCACTCCCCAGGTTCTCAAGCTGGCCGCAATTTGGGCACTCAGGACTCAAGTACGCTGCCGCCGCGGGAGCCCTTTTGGCTCTGAACGCCTACACCGACTGGCTGTACGCCATATTCCTTGTCCTATTCACCGCGCTGTTGCTCGGCTGGCGGTTGCTTATGCCGTCCGAGCGCCGGCTTTTCCGCGAAGTGGGTACAGGTTGGGCCGAGGGCTCAGTGCGCCTGCTGGTTGGAGCCGTCGTGTTCCTGTTGCTCATAGCGCCCATACTCTTCCCAACGCTGGCCGAAGCGCAGCAGGGTTACGCGCAGGAGTCTCAAAACGAAACACTGATATATTCCTCCGATGTGATGCTGGCTTTCACGCCGTCCGAACTCCACCCAATATGGGGCAAGTCTGTGACAGAGAGTATCGCCGGTATTGGACCTTATATGCCGCAGAAAGGTCCATCGGAGCGGGATGTGTTTCTGGGGTACACAGTGATAGGGCTTGCTCTATACGCCTGGTGGCGATTGCGCGCCAACCGCCAGGTCCGCTTCTGGCTATTTGCCGCTCTTGCTACATGGGTGCTGAGCCTGGGTCCTGAATTGCAACTCTTCGGTAAGAGCAAGATACCCCTGCTTGGAGCCACGGTCCCACTCCCTTATGCACTCCTGGACAAACTTCCCCTGTTGAGCATCGCGCGCACTCCCTCCAGGCTAACCGTTTTGACGATGCTTGCCATGAGTGTGTTAGCGTCGTTGGCCCTCACGGCGCTGCTGGCACGCGCCGGTAAAACCGGTAGATCGGGGCGACCTGGAGCTTCCCACAAATTCACCCGTGGGCACATCGCGGTTGCACTGGGTCTGCCGCTGTTGATACTATTTGAGTTCCTGGCTATTCCCTTTCCTACGGTGCCTCCAGGCTGGGACGTGGGTATCTACCAGAAGATTGCCGCCGAGCCTGGACGCTTCGCTCTGCTTGAGCTGCCGTTGCGCCCCCTTGGCGACTATATGGCCTACCAGACCCTACACGGGAAGCCTATAATAGGCGGGTTCCTGGCACGGCAACCTCCTTACCCCCTGGTCGAACAGACCCCTGTGCTCACCTACCTGCTTGATACCACAGGCCCCTCGGACCCTTTGGAGGGCCGGATTGCTAATGGTAAAGGAGTGCAATCGCTTAGGGATCTGGGAGTGAAATATGTGATCATTCACTGGTGGTTACTCACACCCGACCAGAAGAAGGAGATGGAGGCCAAACTGACGGCCGTGCTTGGCAGGTCTGCCGACTTTGAATACCCTGCCAACCAGGTAGCCGCCTGGCAAATAGGAGAGCACTAAAAAGTCGGGGGTATCAGGAGACGAGGAGCATCTCAGGCAGCTATTTGGCTGCGATCGACAGTACTTCATGAGCGTATGCAGAGAACTTCCGGACTTTTGCTAGCCCGTGTCCCGGCGCGATACCCCCGACTTTTTAGTGCTCTCCATGCCCTGGATACACAAAGAGGACGAGGTGGGCATCATAATAAAGTGCATAGAAGACGAGCGGGTGAGTGGGCCGGTGAACGCCAGCGCGCCAGCCCCGGTGCGGCAGGCGACCTTCGCACGGACGGTGGGGCGTGTGCTGGGCAAGCCTGTGCGTATGCGCGTTCCCGGCTTCTTCATGAGGCTGTTCATGGGCGAGCCTGCTCGCGCCATTCTGTACAACCACCGCATGGCCCCTGAGAAGATGCTGCGGTTGGACTACACCTTCAGGTTTCCCGAGCTCGAAGGCGCGGTTCGGGACATTGTGTCTCACGTTTCTCACGTGTCAGACAAACCGAACATTGTTAAGACGCCCGCTCGGTTTTGATCCTCTATGTTCTATATTGCTTACTCTCAGTAAGATCAATGAGATCGAAGCGAGCGTTGAGAAGAACCAAGAGCATGTTGGTTCACATGTGAACCAGGGACAACGAAAGCCGCAAATCAGGGACACTCAAATCTGAAAGTGACACCTGAGGACGAAGGACATGAGTGCGGCTTTGGTTGTCCCTGGTACACGTGTCAACCGCTCATTCTCAGTGCCCGGAACCTGTGGGCGCGCAGAGGAAAATTACTATCGTGCAGGTAGCCTACAACACGTCTTCCACTTCTTGGTTTCTGTTGCACTACCCGTAGCCAAGTGGTCCTCATGACCACAGAGGAGCACAACTGAAGGCTCAGACTAGACGAACGGCTTCACATCGTCCATTCCATCGAGGGTACTAAAGTCGACGAGGGCGGTGGCTAAGCTCACGGTCTGATTGTCAAAACTAGAGCTTGTGGCTGTTTGAGTTGGTATTTGTCGAAAGTGACAAGGGGTAAGCCGAGCTGTCTGGCCAGCGCCACAAACAAAGCATCGGCTCCTCTGATCCTGTGGTCTGCGGCCAAGTCAGTAGCCTCATCAACAAGTGCCTGGACTATAGGTACGAGTCGCATGATAGGCAGGGCGTAAAGCCGACTGACCGCCTTATGTGCATCGGCCTGCGAGTTGTTGGGCGGTAGGGTTTCACGGGCAATCACCGAAGCTACTTCGATCACGAAGATCATGGGAGCCACAAATGAGCCACCATTAAGTATGTAGCTGTCTATCCATGTGCGCGCAGCCTGGTGGTTGGAGTCGTGAGGTAGTAGTCTGCTGACCCAAACACTTGTATCTATGACGACGGTTGCTCCCGATGCTCCAGAAAACACCGAGGACGCGGAAGTGGAAGTGGAAGTGGAAGTGGAAGACGTGGAAGTCGGTTGGGGACTAGCGCCGGTCATTGCTAATTGTTTCAGCCACGTCGCTCGGCTGAGTGTGGTGACCTATTTCAGCAGCCAAGCTGTCCAGGTCTTGCACTATTGCCCGTCGCACTTCAATGCTCACATCTCGGTTCACGGGTACTACCCTTGCCACCGTGCGCCCACGCTTGGTTATCTCGATCACCTCGCCCCGCTCTACTTCTTCTATGGTCTCACTCAGATGATCCTTCAGCTCCCGCAACCCAATAGTCTTCACGCCATACTCCTCTCCCGGGGCAGCAGACCGGTACTGGCTAAGTGGCCTCATATGAGGCCACTTCTATTATAGCCACATCGGTATGATTTGGCAAGATTCAAACAAGAGCATGAAATTGATATTTCTTGCTGTTCCAAGTTCCCAGCCCCACACAGCCATGCTCAAACTGAGCTCACGTCGCTCTACTAAGTCGGGGAAATAACAGCGAGAAATACTGCAAAGGGCGGGAAACGGTTGTGGGAGAGCACTAAAAAGTCGGGGGTATCAAGCCACTAACAGAGGTGCTGAACTTGATGTCAGTGGCTGTACAGATCGGAAGTTCGGATACCATGTACGGAACGTAGCTTCCCAGTCTTCATTTAGCACCTGAGTTCTCACTTGCAGGAGTAGGTGTGCTCCTTCTGGCGTCCACTGCATCTGCTGCTTCTTGACCATACGCTTGCTTACCACCTGGTTGATCGTCGATTCAACGAAACCTGTGCTGATCCGTTCTCCACAGTGATACCTCTCACCATAATTAACGATCGACCCGGCGTTGTTGGCGATATACGTGTCCAACTCCCGCACATACTTGAGCATCCGAGCAGCCGCATCGATCTCTCGTTGGGGTTTCTTTTGGACTGTCTTTTTGCCATCTCCGCCATCTCCGCCATCTCCGTCGTACTCTTCGCCCTCTACGTCCAAGTCCCAGTCGCAATCCCGACACGCCAGATCATCTTCCACCTCCCGCAGACGATCCAGAGCCATAGCGCTGTTACCATGCCAAAGGTAATGTTTGACGCTTTCCAGACGACGTTCAAGACTCTCTTCATCTATGCTATCTGATATGGTAGAAGATTTCGGCTTCGATAGTCCCCTTGCACATTGCTGCAGCACCGTAATCTTCATGGTTATATGGAACCAGTCCAGAATGTGCTCTGCCTCCGGATTTAGATACTCCGGAAGGTGGCGCACTGTGTCGCCGCCGTCGGAGAAGAAGGTCACCTGCTGATTAGCCTGCATGCCCTGCGACTGGAGCAGATCGAAGAGCCTGCGCTTTGGCTTCTTGTCTACACTACGTACCAGAGCGAAGCATTTGCTCGAAGAAGAGGGCGCGTCTTCGGGATCATCCCGGCGGAAGGACAGAATACTATTACCCGCAATGACCTCAAATAGGTTCCCCATGTTCCCTGTATTCCCAATGTTTCCCATCTTCGCTTCACTCGTGCCCTTCGTACCCCTTCGCGCTCGTACAATACCGCCGTCCAGACCGACTGAAAGTGGACCATTCGGGATAGGGAGACGATCCCGATCAGCCTGACAGCCATCCACAAACATGACCTGTTCCGCCTCCATTTCCCGCTCGCGGCGCCGAGCTGCCTGGAGAGTATGGTTTCGTACGGTGACTGGGCTGTGCTTGTGGTCTATGGGCAGCACTTCGTGGAGTAACTTCGAGGTAACACCATAAGCCGCCAGCGACGCCCATTTCGTCTCCAGGTAGAGCAATTCGGGACTGGTGCGTTCCGGAAGAAGCTTGCTGAGCGGTCGAAAGGTCTTTTCTACATGCGGCCGGCAATCACACTGATACCACCTTGGATTAGGCACAGAGACCAGACCAAAGAGCGTGCGAAAGGGCGCCCGCTCGCTCTGCTTGATCTGGCGATGCTTACCGCAGTGGGGACAGGCATGCTGCTCGTGGAGATAGGCGTCTACCTGATGGTTCACGATAGTCTGCTGCAGATGCTGAAGTAGTTGTTTACTCTCTTCCAGTGTCAGACCGACTGTTTCGAGCGTCGATTTGGAACGAGATAGGTCGGCGATGTCTTGACGATGTTCCGTCCCGTCATCTGAGACAGCCACTATTTGGATGCGGAAGTGCATATCGCCTCCTTTGTCAGCTTACGTAGAGCCGCATTCAGAGTGCGACGCTTGAAGGTGACCGGAGCATTCGCCTCACGCTCCCGCATCCGCTCCAACGCGTCTACGAACTCCTCATCTTCATAGGTAGGACGCGGCCCGCCATCATAGAAATCGAGGAGTCGCTCCGACACCAGGAGCACATCCTCGCGCACGTGCTCCATAGCTCGCCAGGAGTAGCGCTCTTCCAACAGGCTCCTGTACCCCGGTGGACCGC
>JBBRDO010000156.1:0-7704 GCA_038203825.1 Chloroflexia bacterium
GACGATTTTGCGGATGGCGTGTTCGCTGTTGCCCTCGCACATATCACCGACCCCGCGCTCGTGGCCCCCGCGATTGCCCAGGCCCTCAGCGTGCGGCAAATCCGCTCCGAGTCCATTATCAGTGTCCTTACAGACTATCTCCACGGTAAGCGCATTCTGCTCATTCTTGATAACTATGAGCAGATATTAGAGTCTGCCCCTCTGGTCTGGGAGTTACTATCGGCGGCACCCAGTCTCAAAGTAGTCGTAACCAGCAGAAGCGCCCTGGACCTTGCAGCCGAGCACATATATGAAGTGCCCGCGCTGTCGCTGCCTGAGACGGGCGAATCGCTTGATATTGCCGGTCTTGCCAGGTACGAAGCCGTCAACCTTTTCGCTGAGCGCGCTCGTGCCGTCAAGCCCGACTTCGCCCTTACACCCGACAACGCACAGGCTGTCGTCGGTATCTGCGCACAACTCGACGGCTTGCCGCTGGCGGTCGAACTGGCTGCTGCCCGGATTAAGATTCTCTCTCCACAGACGATGCTTGCCCGCCTCAGCAGTAAGCTCAAGCTGCTAACGGGCGGGGGCCACGATTTGCCTGAGCGGCAGCAGACTCTGCGCGCTACTATTGAATGGAGCCACGACCTGCTGAACCAGGATGAAAAGAGGCGCTTCCGGTGGTTTTCGGTCTTTATCAAGGGTGCTCCCTTCGAAGCGGTCGAAGCGATTGCTATGATGCACCCGGACGAAGATACGGACAGCCAGATTCAGATAGATGCTGATGTTCTCGACACGTTATCCTCCCTGGTTAGCAAGAGCCTCGTGCGGCAACTACAGCGATCCGATAGCCGGACTCGTTTCGGCATGTTGTCAACGATTCGCGAATATGGCCTTGAGCGACTGGCTGAGTGCGGAGAAGAAGCTGTCATTAGTGAGCGCCATGCCCGGTTCTTCATGCACCTTGCCGAAGAAGCTGAGCCTCGATTGCGTGGGTCCGAGCAGCTTCCATGGCTCCGAAGGCTGGAGATTGAGCACGATAACCTGCAAGCGGCCCTGACCTGGGCAACCGATCACGGCGAGGTCGAAATCGGCCTGCGCATTGCGGGTGCGTTGTGGCGCTTCTGGTATATCAAGAGCTATCTCTCGGAAGGTCGCAACCACCTGATGCAGCTACTCAATCTACCCCAGCCTGCAGGCATAGAGGCTATCCGGGGCAAGGCGCTGAACGGTGCGGGTAGCCTCATCTATAACCAGGGCGAATACGACCTGGCCAAATCTTTACACGAGGAGTGCCTTCAAATAGCGCGCAAGACTGGCGATGGGCGAAGCGCCGCCGGTGCTCTCAACAACCTGGGCCTCATTGCCAAGATACACAACCATTACGATGAGGCTTATTCTTTGTTCGAGCAGGCGCTTGATATCAATCGTGCAACCGGCAACCGTGGTTGGGAGGCCATCAACTATAACAACATGGGCAACGTCCGCTACGACCAGGGGGATTATGCAAGCGCACGCGCGTTCGAGGAGCAAAGCGTCGCGCTCTTCACCGTCCTTGGAGATAGCTGGGGAATGGCCATGTCGCTGGCTGACCTGGGCAGGGTAGCCTTTGAGCAGGGCAATTATGCCGAGGCGCGCGACCTCTACGACCGCAGTCTGGCCTTGCAGCGTGAGTTGGGAGATAAGCGCAATGTTGCCGACACGCTCAATAAGCTGGGGGTCGTCATCCTGAATCAGAGCGACTACGCCGAGGCCCACGACCTGTTTGAGCAAAGCCTCTCTGTCTTCCGCGACCTGGGCGATAAGCGCGGCATCGCGGCCTCCCTTCACTACATGGGCGTAGTTTCATACCGCCGGGGCGATTACACCACGGCTCGTGTTTACCTGGAAGAAAGTCTCAAGAGCAGGATTCAACTT
The DNA here is from genome assembly GCA_038203825.1 of Chloroflexia bacterium. Classification (GTDB taxonomy): domain Bacteria; phylum Chloroflexota; class Chloroflexia; order QHBQ01; family JADMIH01; genus JADMIH01. The sequence goes on from JBBRDO010000156.1 coordinate 1,897, forward strand.
GGTGACAAGAGGGACATAGCTGAGTCCCACAACAACCTGGGCCTTGTCGCCTTCGAGCAGGGCGATTATGCGCGTGCCGAGGTCGAGCTTACTTTGTGCCTCCAGCTTTGGAGAGAGCTTGGGAACAAGGCCCTGATTCCTTTGTCACTGAACAATCTTGGACTGGTGGCAATCTGCTTGGGCGAGTTTGATCGCGCATTTGCGTTACTCGAAGAGTGCTTGCAAGCATCGAGCACATCGGGGTGGAAGCTGGGCGTGGCACTTGCACTGCTAAATCTGGGTCTGGCGCGGGGCGGGCAAGGCAACTATACGGAGGCCGAGCGCCTTTATATGGAGAGCTTGCACATGTTCGCTGCTATGGGCGACAAGCTCCACCTCGCCACTAGCCTGATCAGGTTGTCGTCCCTATCGGCCCTGAACGGTGCGCCCGAAAAGGCCCTGCTGCTGGCAGGTGCTGCTGATGCCATCTTCTACGCCCTAGATATTTCCATTCCGCCCTTTGAGCGTCCATACTATGAACCTGCTATAGGAGCTGTGCGCGTCCTGCTCGGGAAAGCTGACTCAGCTGCCGCCTGGGAGAAAGGACACGGATTGAGCACGGAGCAGATACTTTCAGGGCACTACGAATGATAGTCTGCCTTGCAACTCACTGGGAGGGCAGTACTTCTCAATGGTTGTTCTTCACGCTTTCTTGCCACCATTCTCACGTAGCCTTGTGCTTAACTCATTGAGATGTTCTTCATGATGCTCATAGGTGCCTTCGATAGTTGCAGAAAGTGAATATCCTTCCATCCATGCATACCTTGCCGGGGCCACCAGGTCCTCTTCGGGAACGTCCTCCACTAGCTGAAGCAATCGTTGGAACTGTTCTCTCCAGTCTTCATGTACATTAGGCCACGATTTGTCCCGGTTGGTTTCATAAATCCAGGCATTAATTTGATCTACGTCCCCAGTATCTGGGTTCGGTGTACCAGGCCATTCAGGATATTGCGGTTCACGGTGATTCAGGACTGCTTCTATCCGAGCTACCGAACGCTGCTGCCATGCCCACAGGTGCGCGACCTCGTCTTTGATGGACAAGGCAGAGAGAAGTTGCGGGCCGGTGATTTGTTCTTCGCTTATACTTGCCAGCAGTTCTTCCCAACGGCGGAATAGGTCTCCCAGCAATTCCAGGCTCTGTTTCTTGTTGTTCATTGTCGCAGCCATATTAAGTACCTCCAGTGTCCTGCCCGAAAAGGCGTAACCACAACTGACAAAGTGGTCCCATACTTGTCTTCTTACTGACAGAGCCTAAACTTCATTCGCTTTATTACTCCTTGTCCTATCTGCAAACGACATGCCGCTAGCATCGAGGGCGGCGCGTAGTTGCCTGATTGCATTTGGCCCTATGCCGTGTAACTGCTTGATCTCAGCCTCGCTGATCTCGCTCAGCTGCTCGAGTCGCCACAGGCCCGCTCCGGCGAGTGCCCGTCGGGCAGGCGCGGCCAGCCCACCTGGAAGGTTGCTTTCCGGTTGCTCAACTTTCATCCTTGTTCCTCCTATCGTCCTAGACTGCCTTGATTATTCGGATTCTCTGTCATGGGGAACGCTTTTATGTACAAGGCTGAACATGGCGGTCCACAGAGGGCAAGGACATTGCGAGCGTCGCCACAACCGGATTGTGGTCGCTGAGAGCGCACCAATCTTCGTTCTCCAGCACCGTACAGGTACGGAGAGCCGACGCCCAGGCAGCAGGCACAAACACGCCATCACAGTGGTAGGGCAGGGAGTCGTTCCGGCGCATCCAGCGCAACGTGCGGGCCAGGGGCTTGCCAGGGTGAGCCGTTTGCCAGCATGGCACCAGGTCGAGCTCCTCGCGCAGTCGTTTCAGCAAGCCCGACTCACCGCGCGTAACTTGCGGATGATGCCCTGGCTGGCGCAACCCCACCGCTACGTTGAAATCGCCCGCCAGGATCATGGGAAGCCCGTTGGCCAGTGCGCTCGCGAGGTCGAGTATGCGCCCCACTTCCTTCACGTAGGTACTGCCCTTGGGCGCGGGAGCATGAATGCTGAGGGCCACCACCGGCGCTTCTGCGGAGCCCGGCCAGCGGCGGCCTTCCACGAGGGCTGCGAGTACGCGCCCTCTGTAGACCTCCGGAACCGGCAGTTGGGTCAGGGATCCCTTGTTCAACCACAACCCGCTCCCCCACCGGCGACCGGGGATCGCCTCCCAGATGCAGCACCCCTGGCGCGTGCCTCGCGTGCTTTGGAGCGCCTCGCGCCAGAACCGCGCCGGGTCGCGCGCCTCCTGCACGAAGAACAGGTCGGGCTTCAGGCTCTGGAGACGGCGCGCCCAGAGGGCGGGGTCACTCGACCCGCCCTGCCCCATGTTGTAGGTGACCAGCCGCATGCTGTAGTCGACGCTGCACTATCACCCACCCGAGATGGCCTGAAGTATGTCCAGGTGGTCTCCGGGTTGGAGCGGTATATCCAGGCGTTCCAGCCAGCGGGTGCTCTCCTCGTTATAGAAGATCAGAACGTGAGTCCGTAGCTGTCCCGCCTCGTCGTATAAGTGAATACGCAGCAGAGGGTAAGTCGTGCACAGGCGTTGGAGAGCCTCGGCCAGCGTCTCTGCCTCTATGGTGACCTGTGTGCTGCCGCCCAGGCAATCGCGCAGAATTGTCGGCACGGTGACCTCAATGCCCGTCTTGTTCACGCTAAGCACCTTCTTCTCCATCTCGCACCCAGGCCTTGATCATGGTGATACGTGGGAACTGGCCGGGAAGGCGATCCCAGTTCTCCCCGGCATCCGGAGAGTAGAAAACCTCGCCCATGCTCGTGCCGAAGTAGACCCCGGCAGGGTTGAGACTATCCACGGCCAGCGCATCACGAAGCACACCAACATAGTGTGGCTGATCGGGCAGACCATGGCCTGTGGGAGCCCAGTTCTGACCGCCATCGCGCGAGCGATAGACCAGTAGCCGCCCGTCCTTAACGTGTCGTTGCATATCGCTCTCCAGCGGTATCACGAAGAGATCGCCATCCGCGGTGACCCCCATAGGGAAGCCGAAATTGCCGGGCAGTCCGGCCTCGATTGGTTGCCACGAGTCGGCAGCATCGGCCGATTTGAATACTCCGCCGTGGAACTGGCAATAGAGCGTGTTGGAATCCTTCGGATCGAGGACTATTTTATGCACACAGCGCCCCACTTCCTGATTACGCACTCCAGTGGGCCCTTGCGGTAAGCCATTGTTGCACACCTTCCAATTCAGGCCGCCGTCGTCGGTGCGGAAAACACCCACGGCCGAGATGCCGATCCAGATGCGCTGTGGGTTGGTGGGGTCGACCAGGATGGTGTGCAGACAGAGGCCGCCGTTACCTGGCCCCCACTCGCTTCTGGTATAGTGCCCGCTCAGCCCTGTTACCTCGTCCCATGAAGCCCCGTTGTTGTGGCTTGCAAACAGCCCAGCCTCATCTACACCTGCGTAGAGGGTGCCGGGCTGCGTGGGGTGGCCGGGCACGATCTGCCATATCCTGTTAAGCTTGAAGCCGCTCTCCTCGCCGTAGCGTGGGCTGGCCTCCACCTGTGTCCAGGTCTCCCCCATATCCTCGCTGACACGGATCGTGGGGCCATAGACGAAATGCGACGTGCCCGCGAAGATCCTGCCGGCCCCATTGTTTTTATGCCCGTTGGTGCTCGCACCCTCACCGTATAGACTGTAGATCTCCCAGCCGTCGAGGTGCGGCCCCGTCATCTTCCAGTTCTTCCTCTCGGCGTCCGAATGGAAAAAGAATGCCCCTTTTATCGTACCCACCAGTACACTAACCTTGTCTGTCTTACCCGCCATTGCTATTATCCTCCAATTCAGAAATATGCAGCGCTTTGGCCCGAGTATAGCACCCATGTTCTAAGCTTGCAACCCTGTGGAAGGGATGTGCAAACGCTGTCATACGCCGGGCGCGTCTGCCTCAGGTTCCACTCGCTCCTCGACGGCGAAGGAGGCTTCGCCGTCGATTCGCACATAATACAGGACGTCAAAGCCCTCTGAGAGTGCTGGCACCTGCAATTTCTTCGCGGTCGCGTAGATGCCCACGACGGGTATGCGCGCTGCTCCCACGCGCAGATTGTTGCGCGCAATACACTCGCTGACACTTGAATCGAAGTAATAGCCGACAACGGCAAACCCTGCTGCTTTGGCCTGGGCAATATATCCGGCGCGATGCACAGGGGTCGGATTGGTATTGTCTACCACGAACCGCTGCTTCATTTCGATACACGTGTGCAACAGCAGATGCTCCCTGTGCCTGGTGCGAAGCATATCGAGGTTTATCCGCACATGTGTGTCGAAGAAGCGCTCCTTGTAGAAAGTCGACTTCCCAGACGCCGGCAGGCCGACGAAGATGATTGCTTCCATAGATTCAGATATTACACGATGTGGATGAAGGTGATCGAATAGTCCACGCTTGACGCTGCATCACAGGCTGGATACAATGTCAGTTAAGGCGCATGCTCCTTACCGCTATTTACCCACCCCGGCCTCCGGGCTTATTACCTATGCAAGAACACACCATCAGAACACCGAACACCGGCCTGGATTTGCATTACCGCACCTGGGGCAAGAAGAGCGCCCCTCCCTTAGTGCTTATTCATGGTTTGGCTTCAACTTCGCTCATCTGGGGCCTTGTCGCGCCCATATTAGCCGAGTCCTATTTCGTAGTGGCATACGATCAGCGAGGGCACGCGCTCAGCGCCAAGCCTGCGGACGGCTATGACCTCTCCACCATGCTTGCCGATCTGGTTGGGTTCATAGATGCTCTGCAGTTCGAGAAGCCGGTGGTCGTTGGACATTCATGGGGGGCGAACCTGGCCCTGGCTTATGCCGCCGCAAACCCCGAGAGATGCACCGCGCTGGTGCTTGTAGACGGCGGTATCCTCGACTTCCAGGATATGCCCGGTACCACATGGGAGAACGTCAAGCGCGAACTGACACCACCTGACTTAAGCCGGTTCACGCTGACCGATATGGTGAGCAGGATGCGCGGAGGCGTCCTGTCGAATCTGTCCCCTCAGTTCATTGAACAGTATGCCCGCTCGATAATGGACGTACAACCTGATGGCACTATCAGGGCGCGCCTCACTCTTAATCGACATCTCGATATTTTACGTATTATCTATGACATGCGCAGCGTCGACCTGTTAGCACAGGTGAAATGTTCAGTGCTGGCTGTTCAGGCCATAGACGCCGAGCCCACGAACGAACGTGGAGCCCAATTCCTACGCATGAAGAAGCAAGGGGCCGAGCGCACACAAAAACTGTTGCCGGAAGCCAGGGTCGTCTGGATGGAAGATACCATCCATGACATCCCCCTGCACCGCCCCGAAGAATTGGCCCACGAGATATTGGAGTTCTTGCTGGGCCAGGCGACAACGGCTGCATAACGCTCAACACCTTATTGGAGTAAATTCTTGACTAGCGGCACACTGGCCCTGCTTGGTTCGGGTGAAACCTCCTCGCAGGGGCGCAAAATCCACGACTATCTCATGGCCCGCATCGGCACTGTTCCCGTGCGCGTGGCGCTGCTTGAGACCCCTGTGGGATTCCAGCCTAACGCGCACGACGTTTACCAAAAGATCGGCGCGTACCTTGAAAAGAGCCTGCAAAACTATCGCCCCCAAGTAGAATATGTCGCGGCGCATCGTAAAGAAAGCGCACTCGACGCTGCCAATCGCCCCTCGCCATCTTCTGCGGATGCGGAGGGGCTTCTGCTTGAAGCCGACTATATATTCTCGGGGCCGGGCAGCCCCACTTACGCCGCTCGCAACCTGCA
>JBBRDO010000157.1:0-7589 GCA_038203825.1 Chloroflexia bacterium
TCGATGTCCCCTGTGCACAAGCCTTGCCAGCCGTGTTCATAGCCATTACATAAGAACAATTGCCGACCTGCCATGGAGCAGTTTCATAGTTCGGTTGCGACTTCGCATTCGCAAGTTCTTTTGCTGCTTTTTGAACTGCCCCCGCCGCATCTTCGCTGAACGCGTGCCTGACCTGGTTGCTCCTTATGCTCGTCGAACTGTTCGTCAAGCAGAAATTGTGCGTGTGGTAGGTTTAGCTGTTGGGTCACGTGCAGGCAGTCGCCTGGCTAAGCGTTTGCAGATGGTGGTAAGTCCCTCAACTTTGCTCAGGCTCTTGCGACAAACACCCTCACCAACCTGTGCCACGCCGCGTGTATTGGGCGTCGATGACTTTGCACGTAGAAAGGGTACAACCTACGGTACCGTCCTCGTTGATCTGGAAAAACACCGCCCTATTGAGGTGCTACCCACTCGAAGCGGGAACGCTTTAGCTGCCTGGTTGAGAGAACATCCTGGTATCGAGATCATTACCCGGGATCGCTCAACAGAATACACACGAGGAATTACAGAAGGCGCGCCTAATGCTATTCAAGTGGCAGACCGGTTTCATATCTTATGCAATTTACGAGATGCCCTGGAGCGCGTGCTAGATCGTAACAGGGCAAAACTGAGTGTTGTTGTTCTACCAAGAGAAACCAGAGAAAGCGGTATTCCAACAACTGCCAGTGTTCCACAACTCAGCAATGCCCAGTTCAGCAATGCCCAGTTCAGCAATGTCCAGTTCAGCAATGTCCAGTTCAGCAATGCGCAACCTACCGACTTGCATCAACCTGAAGAATACACGTCTTCTGAAAAGATCGCCCAACAGCTAGGCCGGCTCAGGAGGCAGAGTCTGTACGAACAAGTGCGAGAGTTACATGGGCAAGGCATAAGCATACAGACAATTGCTTGGCAACTACAGGTGTGCCGTATGACTGTTTATCGATATTTACGGTTAGACACTGACCCAACGCAACTGCATAGGCGTCCCAGGCTTAGCATGATCGATCCATACGTACCGTACCTACATCAAAGGTGGAAGAGCGGTTGTCAAAGCGGAGGACAGTTGTGGAAGGAGCTTCGCGCACTTGGATACCCTGGTTCGCGCAAAATGCTGACAGTGTGGGTTAGCCAACAGCGAAAGAATGACCCTACGTTGTCACCACATAAGTACGCTGAAGCGCAGCCGACTGCACCAATTACACCAATTACACCAGGATCTGCGCCTTCATCACGCAGGCTTGCTTGGTTTTTGGTGCGGGACCCGAACGGTCTAAATATGAAAGAACAAGCAGTATTAGCTCATGTAAAAGAGGTTTGTCAGGACGCGAGCATGTCCTACAAACTGGTGCACAATTTCCATAGGATCGTAAAAGGCCGTCTTGCTGAAGAACTTGATTGCTGGTTAAAGGCAGCTGTTGAAAGCGGTATATCGGCAATGCAGAATTTTGCTGTGGGGATCGAGAAAGAACAGCCAAAGTGATATCATTCGCGTCACCTGATGTGACGCAGAGCCACCAACTTGGGGGAATCCCACGGCCGGTCGTTTGCGTAAAAGCGACTGACCGCCCGGTTCATCGGAGAGCGCCGGTTTCGTAAAGTGAGACCGGGCCGAAGCGGGTACTGCCCTGGCCCTCATTTGCCAGCGTCACAGCCAGCTTTGACGTGCCAGGCGGGCAGAGGACCGCGATCGTGGGCGACTGGGGCGCAGGGCTGACTATGCTTGCTGACACAGACTCGAGTAGGGAGGTGTTGGCGTCATTGAGGCATTGGAGGCCGAACGTGGGTGCCGCGTCGTTTGTTCCGGTGGCGCCGGTTGTTTCGAGGCTGTAGACGTTGTAGGGGATTGCCGATAGTACAGTGACTGCCTGGGCGCCTGCGCTGAGGGTGGCTCCATCCGTGGTGATACTGCTGCCAGAGTCGCCTGACTGGCCGGAAGTTAGCTTCCAAGTCGAGCCGGGCGAAGCGAAGGAGAGTGAGGTATTCTGCGCTGAAAGATTGCCCACATGGGTTTCCGGTTTTACATAGAGGTCGAGGTAGAGGGGGTTGAAGTAATACTTATGCATGAGGCGTACATAACCGAGGGCGGCAAGCTGGTCGTGGTAGATTTGGAACTTTGGCGAATCGTGGTAGGGGAACCAGACTATGTTGCTTTTCAGTTGTGCGGTGTCGGTAACGGCCACTGAAGCGATGGCGTTGGGGTAATAGTAGTCGATTATGGTTTCGTCGACGTCTCGCACGAACAAAACGTTGTCGTGGCGAGGGGCGACGGCTGCCACGTCGTTGGCCATGCTTTGCCAGTCCTGCTTGAAGGCGGTAGTGTAGATCTGCTGCAGTGAGACAAGCGAAAAGACGATCACAACCGCGAAGCCCGCCCATCCGACGGCACCGGCCCACACCGGGAGCTTTCCGCGCAAAGTGGCAGCGCCGGCGATGATTACCCACCCGGCAAGAGCGTATAGCGTGGTACGAGAGGCAAAACCGGGGCTGATGAAGGTAAGCAAGATGGCTGTGGAGACGGTACCGAGCCAGAGTGTCAGCGCAACCGTGAGGCCCAGCTTCGAGCGCAAGAAGAGGACTACTATGCCGACCAGGCCGGCCAGCGCGGCGCCTGCGCCGAATATGTAGTAGAGGAAGTTGGCGCTCTCCCAGGGCAACTGTGACTGGGAGAGGACGAAGCCTCGCTCGGCCAGGCCTGAGATCTCCATGGCTTGAAAGAGCACTTTGCGTGGATCGACGCCGAGGTAGGTGGCACGGAACGGGTCGGCGTCCTGAACGGACGTTAGCCATTGGGGTATCCAGGGCAGGTAAAGGGCGATTGCCACGCCGAGGCCCACGAATAGGGGCGTCGAGGCGCGCTTTTGCTTGCGAATAAGCAGAAGGAAGAGCACAACCTGGGGCACGAGCGCATAGACGGAACTGTAGCTAAGGTACATGGCCATAAGGACGGCGAAGGCGTACCAGATTACGTACTTGCGCTTGGGCTCGAAGTAGAACTCGACCAAAGCGAGGTAGGATAAGGTTACGAAGAGCATCGAAGGCACATACATGCGCGCTTCCTGGGAGTACCAGACGTGAAGCGGGGCGACGGCGAGAGCCAGGGTGGCGGCAAGGGCGACATGCGTACCGGCGAGGCGGCGGGCGAGAAGGTAGACTACGGGGAGGGTGAGAGTGCCACAGACAACGCTGACCATGCGCCCGGCGGCGAGGTCGGGGAGGACGATGCTGAAGAGCTTGGCGGTGGCCCAGTAGAGGGGAGGGTGGGAGTCGTAGGCGCCGTGGAGGCCCAGCACGGCAGGCCAGGACTGGTGCATGAAAAGGATGCTGTAGCCTTCGTCGATCCAGAGGCCCATACCGGTGAAGTTGTAAAGGCGTAGCAGTGCCCCCAGGGCAAATATGAGCCAGGCTGCCCGGTCGGGTCCACCGATTTTGTTGAGCACACTGTCCAAGGAGGCCTCGCACGAAAGAAAGGGCGAAGGTCATAGAGCCAGACCTTCGCCCTTGATTGCGCCGCCATGCCGGCTAGCGGCTAGCCTATGACGGCAAGCACGTCGCGCTCGGAGAGAATCAGGTATTCCTTATCATCGAGCTTGAACTCGGTGCCGGAATATTTTGAGTAGAGCACGCGGGCTCCTTTTTCGATCTCGGGTGGGACGCGTTCGCCGGATTCGAGCAGCTTGCCGGTGCCGACTGCTATAACGGTGCCCTCCTGTGGCTTCTCTTTTACGGTGTCGGGCAGCACGATGCCGCTCGGGGTGACTGTTTCGCGATCTGCGGGCAACACTACTATGCGGTCGCCCAGGGGTCTTAAGTTGGCCATTTCGCCCTCCATTGCTTGCTGGTATGATAGCAATCTATACAACAAAATGGGAGGAATGTGCAACTCTTGCAGGGGGATTGATCACGAAGGGTAAGAGGGTAAGAGAGCACGAAGGACGAGAATGAAAGGTTAAGGGTTGGGTGGAAGGCCAGCGGGTAGAGGGAGCCCAGAGTTAGGTGGACACTCTACCTGTTGGCCATTCTTGTTAGTGCTGAGGGTGAGGGAGGTCGGGCCTCACGAGCAGCATAGGGGAGCAGTACCCTGCATGGATATTTGCTGCGGGGTAAGAGAGGGAGAGCAAGTGTTCTCCTCTTGTTGGTGGGTGCCGCCGTGCATCTCCACCACTATTTGGAGGCTAGTAAGTCAGGCTTTGATTAGCCAAAGCCGGTGTGTTGGGACAAGGGTAGGCTCCTGGTGCGTGGTGGGCATGAGGAGTATTGTGTTTAGTGTATGGGTAGTGCTCATGCCTGGAGGGTTCCCGCCTATCCTGGTGGGAGAGGATAGGGAAGGGGCTATGGGTGGGCGGATAAGATGTGAGGTTGTCTCATAAGTTGGTCTCAGTCTCATAATTAGAGAAAGAGATATGTAGAAAGAGTTGCTTGGATTTGCTTGTGGGTCCTGAGGATGCTTACGGAAGCTGATGTTCCTTAGAGACAAGAGCACCTTCGGCGCACTTGCGGTGCCAGGGACCTACCCTTGCGGACCGGAACTTATAAGTGATACGTTAGCGTACGAGTATGATAGCTGGTTGTTCTCCGTGGTTACCGCGTAGGACTGTTACCGGGGAGAGGGCTGCCTCATCTGCTGGTACCTACGATACCAGGAGTGAGGTGGCCCATTGTGCCAGCTATGTTTGGTTTGTGGGAGGGGAATACTGTGCTGGTGGCAGGGTCTTTAGCCTCACAGTATCTTAATGACCTGAGAGGCTTGAAATGCGACAGGTTTAGGATAGGCCATTTGGGCTAATTGTGGGGGTTGGGTACGGATTGGGCGGGAGGGGAGGCTTTGGTGGGCAGGGAGGTGGGGAGGGTGATTCTGAGCGCAGCGAAGAGTGACGCAAGCGACGGGGCACGACTGCCCAGGGCAGTAGGGTGCGGAGGACTATTCTTCGTACCTGAAGGGAGCCCGCAGGCGCTTGGAAGGATAGGAACATGCGAAGGGGTTAATTGGTGGGAAGGGGTGCTCGGCGCGGCTGTGCGAGTGTGCGATATTTGACGGGTATTCTTAACATGGGATATCATGCAATGTATGCAAACTTCTGTTCGGGATGAGGGCCAGAGTGGCAGCACGGAGCTTGAACCAGTGATATTCGGCGAATCCGCGCCAGATACGCGTGGATCGCTGCCGGTTCTGTTGATTAAGGCGATGCGCCCCAAGCAGTGGAGTAAGAACGTGCTCCTGTTCGCGGGGCTGCTTTTTGCGCTGCAGTTTACGCACTTCGAGGCGATCTGGCGAGCCTGCGCGGGGTTTGTGCTCTTTTGCCTGCTGTCGAGTTGTGTTTACATAATGAACGACCTGGTCGACCGAGAGAAGGACCAGCTCAACAAGCGTACAGCGTCGCGTCCCATTGCTTCCGGTGCATTGAAGCCGCAGGTTGCTATTGCTTTCGTGTCGGTACTTCTGCCGGTGACGCTCGTTTTGTGCTACTGGCTCAGTCCGTGGTTTGCATTTATTGGGGCCATTTACATGGTTAAGGACTTCGCTTACTCGTTTGGATTGAAGCACGTGGTTATCATGGACGTGTTTCTGATTGCTGCCGGGTTTACGATACGGGCAGCGGCGGGCGCGATCGCCATCGGGGCGCCGATCTCGTCGTGGCTCTACATGGTGAGCACGCTGGGCGCGCTCTTCCTCGCGCTTAATAAGCGGAAGCACGAACTTATTTTACTTGGCGAGGGCGCAGGCAGCCATCGTCGTGTGCTGTCAGACTATTCGACGGCATTAGTTGATGAGATGCTGGCGGTTATAACGGCCTCGACCTTGATGGCGTACAGTCTGTATACATTTACGGCTGAGAATCTGCCCAAGCAGCTTAGAGACAACCATTTGATGATGCTCACGATACCGTTTGTACTGTACGGCATCTTCCGCTACCTGTATTTAGTTTTTCAGAAGGACGTGGGGAGCAGTCCCGAAGAGGTGCTGCTGAAGGACAGGCCGCTGCTTGTGTGCGTGTTGCTATGGGGATTGACGGCGGCGGTATTGCTTTATATTTTCTCGCCGCTAAGCGGTCTGTTTCCGGCGTAGTCCGGTCGTTTTGGGAACGGGAGCAGGTCAAAAAAGAGCGGAAATACCGTGAAAAATGGTATAATTATAGACAGGGTTACGCTATTTTATGCGCCTGTCACGATGCTCATTTAAGTGAGTATTTGAGCCTGATTAGCTAGAGGAGATTGCACGTGAGCATCCAGTCCACAGTTGAACCTGTTGCGCGCCTGATTGACGAACTGAATAAGCTGCCGGGGATTGGCCCCAAGAGCGCGGCGCGGTTGGCGTTTTATCTGCTGAAGAGTCCGAAGGAGCAGACCCAGGCGCTGGCCGAAGCGATCCTTGACATGAAGGAGCGTATTGTCTTCTGTTCGGTTTGCTTCAATATTACGGAGGAAGACCCCTGCTCTATATGCCAGGATAACTCGCGGGATCGCTCAAAGATCTGCGTCGTAGAGGAGCCGCTCGACGTGATCGCGATTGACCGCACGAACGATTATAAGGGGCTGTATCACGTGCTGCACGGGGCGCTAAATTACATGGAGGGCGTGACGCCCCAGCAGCTGAAGATCGAGGAGTTGGTGAAGCGGGCGCAGGTTGAGGAAGTTGATGAGGTGATTTTGGCGACTAATGCCACGACTGAAGGGGACGCTACGGCGATGTTTATTAACCGCCAATTGGCGAAGCTTGGTGTGAGGACGACGCGTTTGGCGAGGGGGCTGCCGATGGGTGGCGACCTGGAGTACGCGGACGAGGTAACGCTCAGTCGGGCGTTGGAGGGAAGACGGGAGATGTAACGCAAGCACCAAGTGAGCGGCTTGGAGTGCCGACAAGGCGGCCCTTAAAATGAGCAGTGATAGGCCTATTCCCGCTTGGCCGGTGACACAAGACCTACACGGTCGGACACATATGGACGAGGCAACGCCAGCAACATCGGATACGTGGAAGAATAACCCAATGCCTCTTGAGAGGGAGCAGTTCGGTCTTCACCTCGCCCTTTTACTTGAGGCGTTCAATCGAGCGAAGTTGGGCCAGCTGCCTGACGCATGGACGGTAAACGGTTCATCTATTTCGCGGATCGCTGGCTCAATCTTCACCGATGCTGGACCGGGAATTGCATATTTCGCCTGCGCATCGAGCCCTCCGACAACGAATACATTGTCAGAGAGGCCAGGGTAAATCGAAGCCCTGCCGGGTACAAAAATACCGACGTTAAGGCTGACCGACGACTAATCGTCATGCTAGTTCGTCGCCTGTTGCTAGGGTAGAAGAGTAAGCCTGAGAAGAAGGATTAGCACGCAAAAGCTCGCTGCAAAGAAGTCCCAAAACTCGCTGCTGATTCGCTTGACATTGGGTTGGGGGTCATGTATAATGAGGGGCACCACAGAAATGTGGGACAAATAGCAAAAAGGGGGCCAGCGAAACAACACTGACCGAAAGACGAAACCGAGAGGCTAGTTATGTGTGTTGTGACGCCGGTGGGCAGAAACCACCGGTCTTCTTTTGCCGAAAAGGCACATTAACAATTGAAAAGTGATGATAA
>JBBRDO010000158.1:0-7401 GCA_038203825.1 Chloroflexia bacterium
AGAGCAATATGCCGCTCGCCCTTACCTCTTTCATAGGTAGGGAGCAGGATGAGGAAGCGGTCCGCGACTTGCTGGCGCAACGAGCGGTGCGTCTGCTTACCCTGGTGGGCGCGCCTGGGATAGGCAAAACCCGCCTGAGCATGGAGGTGGCAGCGCGCGCCGACATTGCGCAACTGTTCGAGGATCGAGTCTACCTGGTGGAGTTAGCCGCGATAAACGACCCTGGATCAGTTATGCCCGCCATAGCAAGCGCGCTTGGTCTGACCGAAACAGGGGGGCAGATGCGTTCGCTCGAACTTGCCGTGTTGGAGTATGTACAAGACAAGCGAATGCTGCTGGTGCTGGACAACTTCGAGCAGATACTCGATGCCGCGCCTGGAGTGGTGGGGTTGCTGGTGCACTGTCCATGGCTAAAAGTAATGGTGACGAGCCGAGAGCCGCTGCACGTGCGTGGCGAACGTCGTTACCATGTGCCTCCGCTTGCGCTGCCCGCTCCAGCCGGTATCCTCGACTGGAAGGTTCTGTCAGGCAACCCTGCGGTGACCCTCTTCGTGCAGCGAGCACAGGAAGTGCTGCCGGACTTCGAGTTGACGCAGGACAATGTTGAAGACGTGGCTGTTCTCTGTGTTGGACTGGACGGCTTGCCCCTGGCGATTGAGCTTGCCGCCGCGCGCTCGAACATCTATTCGGCGAAGCAATTGCACGAAGTCCTGGGTAGCCGCCTCAAACTATTGACAATGGGAGCGAGAGACCTGCCCGCACGGCATATGACTTTGCGAGATGCTATCGGGTGGAGCTACGACCTGCTGGGAGAAGATGAGCAAAGACTGTTCAGGAGGCTAGGCGTGTTCGTTGGCGGTTTCACACGTGAGGCAGTCGAGGCGGTTTGTAACACCGAAGGTGACATATCAATTGACCTTCTTGAAGGTTTAGCTTCCCTGGCGGACAAGAATCTGCTTGTGGAGGACAGGTCAAGTGCTACAAGCCGCTTCAGAATGTTGGAGACGATCCGAGAATACGCTTTGGAACAACTGGAGGTGCAACAGGAAAGCCAGGTGCTGAGCCGCGCCCACGCGCGCTACTTCCTCGGTTTGGCGCAAGAAGCCGACGAGCAGATACACGGCCCAAGGCAGTTGAAGTGGCTGGATAAGTTAGAGATAGAGCACGACAACTTGCGGGCCGCGATGCACTGGCTCCTGGAACAGCAGGAGGCGGAAGCAGCTTGCCAGCTAAGCGGCTCTCTGTGGTATTTCTGGTGGTTGCGCGATCATCTGAGCGAGGGGCTGAACTGGCTGAGAAGGTCCCTGGCCCTGAGCGAGAACCTTACACACACTAGCACGCGAGCATATACGTTGTCCAGGGCAGGTGCCCACGCCATCTCCGTGGGAGATATCACTGAAGCGCGTGAGTGGCTGGAGCAGAGTGTCGCGATTTACAAAGAGGTTGGCAACACGAATAATCTGGGCTTCGCTCTGAATTGCCTGGGACTAGTCCTATCGATGCTGGGTAACCCTGTGGGGCACTCTATGATTGAAGAAAGCGTTGCGCTTTGTCGGCATGGGGAGGATAGGTTCATGCTTGCATGGTCGCTTGACGGGCAGGCGCGCCTGCTCTGGTACGCGGGCGAGTTGGCTGAGTCCGCCGCCATATGTGAGGAGAGCTTGGACATATGCCGGGAAATCGGCGAAACCTTCGGCACCGCCTCTATGCTACTAAACCTGGGGTTCATCCGGCATGAGCAAGGCAAATACACTCAATCGATTGCATCGTTACAGGAGAGTTTAGCGATATTTAGTTCGATGAAGATGAAATATGGCATCGCTACCTGTATCGATGGGTTAGGCGCATCCACTGGTACGCTTGGACAATTCGAGCGTGCTGCATGCCTGCTCGGGGCAGGTGACGCATTGCATCGCGCAATTGCTGCACCGATACCACCCGTATACCGCGCCAGCTACGAGCGAAGCGTGGCCTCTGTTCGTGCTCAGGACGATCCAGAGCAGTGGGCCGCAGCTTACGCTGCAGGAGGAGCCTTGACCATGGAGCAGGCTATCGAGTATGCCCTCAAGGGGGACACTGCGGGTCGATAACGGTGTAACGTGCCGCTGATCAGCAACACCTAGGGAAAAACGGCCTGGTGTGGGATCTCGCCTCTTGCCCTAACTGTAGTCGCTCGCCCTGAGTGTAAATTTCCGCAATGACCTTATCATCAAAACTCCCAAGCTGTATCTCCTGAAGAACAGGAAATGTCTCTTTCCCGCTTTTCTGTGGATTCCTCCTTACCTTTACAGCACATGCTTCGCGACGTCACAGCTGATGTTCAATAGAGAGTGCATTGGGGAATCAACGCACAGCCGCTGGCCCGGGGCGAGATAGGACGAGATAGATGGTGTGGGGAACCCAGGAGCGTTCGGCATCCAAGCATTACCTTCGCTGTGTCCCGTGGCCGATCCACATGATATAATAGAGCCCTGACCTGTCGACCCAGGAAATGACGACAACTATTTCCGGTATCTTTCTCAATGCGGTATCGGTTAGCTAAGCTATCCCGCTCAAGGGCAAAGGCCCACTTAGGTTTCCCTCATTGGTGCCAGGGCTGACAACAAGCCTTCCGCGTTGAAAGCATAGGCACGGAGCGAGACGCCTTCGCTGGCGGCCCGGCGACTAAAGAATAACCAGAGGAGAACCCGTATCATGGATGCACCCGAAGCAGCCCTGCCGCCGAACTACCAGGCGACCCTCGATCGCTTTGTCGCCGCGTGCCAGGCCGACGTACGCGTGGTGGCGGCCTTTCTCGGCGGCTCCTATGCGCGGGGCACGGCCGACGCCTACTCAGACCTGGATCTCGGCCTGATCACCACCGACGCGGCCTATGCCGACTTCTTCGCCGAGCGCGAGGTTTTTATCCGCGTGCTGGGCGTCCCGCTGTTCCTGGAAGACTGGAACGGTTCCGGCGTCGATATGCTTTTCTTCATCTTTCCCGATGGGGTTGAGGGCGAGCTTGCGCTGGGCCAGGAGAGCCACTTCGCCCATATACACGCCGGCCCGTACCGGGTCCTGCTGGACAAGCAGGGTATACTGGCGAGCGCCGTGTTCCCCGAGCCCACCGTGGACCCTGCGGCGCAGCGCGCAACGATACACCGCCAGATCTACTGGTTCTGGCATGACCTGTCCCACCATTTCATCACACCGCTGGCCCGCGGCGAGCTATGGGGCGCCTATGGCTATCTGCAGGAAATGCGGCGCACCTGTGTGGATCTGGCTCGCCTGCGTCACAACTCCGCAGCGGCGCTCGACGGTTATGAAAAGGTGGAATACGCGCTGCCCGTCGGTCAACTGGCGCCGTTGACGGCGACCGTGTGTCCGTTAGAACGAGGCGCCATGCTTAGGGCGGCCGGTCTCATCGTCGACTTCTACCGGGGTTTGGCGTCTGATCTGGCCCAGGCCCACGGCCTGGCCTACCCGACGGATCTCGACCGCATGATGGCTGCCCGGCTGGAGCACTTAGCCAGAGCCAACGGTGGTTAGCCGGCGGGTCATCTACTAACCGCCGTTGGCCCTGGCTAGGTGGCCGAAGACGGCGGCGACCAGAGCCATGCCCACGTACGCGCATAATAGATGTTCCAATTGTTGCATTCTCACCATCTATTTTCCAAGAGAGTAATCAAATGCTCAAACAGCAACGACCGAAGACAGTGAAATCATCGTACCCGCCGAAGCCTCAGCCATATCAAGGGCAGTAACTTCCGCCCGACGCAAACCCAACCTCGCACCGGCACCCACTTGTCAGCAACCAGCAGCCGACCAGCATCCGGCATTTGTTTACCTTGCCTCCTCGCGCCAGGCTCGCGCCGAGGAGGGCGCTCTTCGCTACAGGTATGTGCGGTCTCTGCGGACCGGGGACTTATATTTTCGCCTGCGTTTCTGACCGCTTTGTGGATATTCGGCGGAGCACCGGTTGAGTCGCGCAATACTCCTCTCCTTCGCAATGCGTCACGCCCAAGCGTCGTGTTTCACTGTTCGCCGTGCTGCTGCTACCTCCCAGGCACTCACTCCTGACAATCGCTTTGTTTGCAAACAGCGGCTTGCGACAAAACCGTAGAAGCATAGAAGCATAGAAGCATAGAAGCATAGAAGCATAGAAGCATGGGAGCATAGAAGCATAGAAGCATGGGAGCATGGGAGCATGGGAGCATGGGAGCATGGGAGCATGGGAGCATGGGAGCATGGGAGCATGGGAGCATGGGAGCATGGGAGCATGGGAGCATAGTAGCGCCTGAGACACCATATGTCACCGCTCATAAGTCTTCCCTTGTGCGGTGGCCCGCGGCGGCGGAGCCGGAGTGGCCCCCTTTCTCGTTCCGAGAAGTGTGACGGTGGCGTGACTCTACTCGTGCTAGGCTTGGGATATTCAAACCCAATCTGGCAGAGGCAATATGCGTTCAGCACCTGCCGGGCTTCACTGGCAGTGTCGCTCAGGGCTTTGGAAGCCAGGCAACTTCCTGCCAGCTATAGGAGTCTCGAGTGACCGTTATCAGACGCAACCTATATAGGGTCGAGAAGGCGCAAGCAACCGCCCCTGGCAAGCTCAATAACAGGAACAAGGCGGGAAGTTCCGCTAGTGCCGGTGATGCCGGTGATGCCGGTGATGCCGGTAGTGGTGGTAGTGGTGGTGCCGGTGGTGAGGTTGGTAGTGCAAGTGGGGTTGGCGGCTCGTGCAGCGAGCCAACTGCTGTGGCTAGCCAGGCCACATCCCCAGAGTGCTCCGTGGGCGGTCCGGTGCGGGCGATCAGCTGCCTGCTTATGCTCGCGGCCCTCGTGGCTCTCGCCTCTGGCTGTACAGAGGGGACCATGTCTGAGCAGGCAGCGAGAGCCACAGCCACCGCTTGCGCCTGTGATTGCTTTCCTTACGGTTCTCGCCAGTACTCGGTACCCACGGGCACGCCCACTCCGACCGGCACCTGGATACCACCAACGTCTAGCATGACGCCCACCCCTACACGGCCGAACGGCGGTTCTTATGCTACTCTGGTGCCTCGCCAGCCCACCGATCCGCCTGCGTGGCCCCCTCCGGCTGTTACCTGCACAGCCCGGCCCGACCAGCCCACACTCACACCTCGCCCTACGATAGCGCCTCCGGTCTTCCCCACGTTCCCGGTCAACACTCCCATGCCGTCGGACGGCAGCGGCACCTCGGAGGGACGGGCTCTCGCTTCCATGTCAGGCAATGCGGGGATAGGTCAGCCCAATATCAACCCGCTCACCGGAGTACCTTCCTTCATATGGTCACAGGACAACACCAATCCGGCCACTGACGCCGAGCACCGGGTTTATCTGCGCAGTATGGACCCGCAGGGTCGCACTCTTGACGATGCACGCTCGGTGAATATTCTCGAACCGAAGATCGGTTTCAAGGCCACCTACCTCGACTCGGCCGTCGCTATAACTCCCGACGGGGCCGTGCATGTCCTGTACTGCGAGCGACGCGCCGGCACCAGCCTGACTGATGCTCTTTACAGGCGCTCTCCCGATGGGAGGGACAACTGGTCGGCACCCCTTCGGATAGGCGAGGCCAGCCCCAGCTGGTGCAACAATGTCCGGCTAAAAGCGGCGCCGGACGGCACGCTGCTCGCCGCCTGGACGGGAGGCAATGCCGAGAGCCCGGACAAACCGGACTCCTTTGTTCGGGTCTGGCGCCGATCCCCGCAGGGAGAGTGGACCAATGTATCGCCGCCCAGGATGACCAATGGCCGGCAGTTCGAGAGCGATATTGCCTTCCTCGACCTTGCGGGGGCGGTGGGCGGGGGGTATAGAGCCTTCCTGATCTTCGACGACGGCAGCAACGTGTACGCCACGTACAGCGATCCCTCGGACGATGGACACTGGCAAGGTTGGCACGAGCCAGTGGAGCTGGTCAATAGCGATACGATGAACGCAAGGCTTGGCATACGCGACTACTGGCCGTCCTCGTTGCGCGCCCTCACGTTCAGCTACCGGGGCCGGGCGTTCGTCTACGCGTTCTGGAGCCTCTATTCCACCGGTCGCATCGCTTACGTCTACTCAGCCGGGGCCACTGCACTCGGTGGCCCTCGGTGGACGCCGGAAGACACCTTCGCATACTTTCCACCCGTCCCCGGAGAGCCTGACCCATCTCCTCCTTCCTCTCCCGATGAGGACCGCGCCAACGGCGGTGGTCCGGGTGAGGAGCCCAGCATGGCTCCAGATCTGGCGCTCCAAAATATAACGGCTGCGGCCAAAGTGCATATGCCCCAGCCCTTCTGGGTGCCCGAGCACCAGAGGGTGCTGGTGATCTACAGATACGGCACGGCGCCGACGGTGGGCACAAGGGAAGCGGGGGTCATGCAATATTACGCCGCCTACGCCTACTCCTTGCCAGATGCGCCAGGCAGCGCCTGGGAGGGAGCGGTAGGACCGCAGTTCGGGAACGTTACCCCCCTTAGAGCCTTTCCTCCTACGCAGTACGAAGCCATGAACCAGCTGCAGGGCGCGGGCACTCTGGACAACACGGGCGCTGCCTGGGTGAGTTGGATGGAGAAAGGGGCAAGCAAGGAAGCCTTCTTCGGCGCGATCTGGCCTTACACGCTCATATCCGCCAGCAATCAGCCTTGATAGGCCTCGATAGGTCCCGATAGCATGAAGAAGATGACAAGAACCCCTGCCCAAAGCGAACCTGGCTCCCATGACGGAGAACCAGCCTCCCATCGTGGCCCTCACCCCTGTTATGAGAGCTATGAGAGCTATGGGAGCGCGCGGCGCGCCTATCTTACTGCTGCCCTGTGCTTCTTTGCGGCCTTCCTTCTCGCGTGCCGAGCCGGCTCCGACCTCCCCGATTCGAGCGAGATAGGCCTATATAACGCTTACTGGAACTGCCCTACTCCCTCCCCTGTGCCTACCGAGTGCCGGCAGGAGCCCTACCAGGGTCCCACAGTGGGACCGGGCACTCCCACGCCTGAACCGGTCCTGCACTGCACCACTCCCCTCCCCACGCCCACTCCGTACGGCCTGCAGATGATGCCCGACGCCCACACCACGGCCAACTTCTATATGGGCCAGCAGGTAAGAATGGGGCCGTTACGCATCTCCCTTACCGGCTACACCACAACAGAACCCCTGCCCACTCCGGGCCCTCCTGGCACAGGCCCTACGGGCACCGGCGCAGCCACGCTGGCGCACGTGTGGACGTTCGAGGTCGCTAACGAAGGTGGTCAGACCCTTACTGTCACCTGGCCACTGCGCACCATAATGCGCGAGGTCGCTGCCGGATCGGGTGAAGTCCTATCGGGCAGGTGGGGTTACACGGACCGAGCCGGGCAGGCAGCGGGCGCCGTCTGGCAGGACGACTGGGCCATCCTGCATGGCGGGGAAGCGCGCTCCATCAGA
>JBBRDO010000159.1:0-7363 GCA_038203825.1 Chloroflexia bacterium
CTCATGGCGCGAACGCTCGCCACCACCCTGCGCGCCGACTTCAAGCGCATCCAGTTCACCCCCGACCTCATGCCCTCCGACGTGATCGGCACCAACGTCTTCGACCTCCAAACCACCACTTTCTCGCTCAAGAAGGGGCCGGTCTTCACCAACATCCTCCTGGGCGACGAGATCAACCGCGCCCCCGCCAAGACCCAATCGGCCCTCCTCGAATCAATGGAGGAGCGCCAGGTCACTATCGACGGCGTAAGCAACCCTCTCCCCAGCCTCTTCATGGTGGTTGCCACGCAAAACCCCATCGAATATGAAGGCACATATCCCCTCCCCGAAGCGCAGCTTGACCGCTTCCTCTTCAAGGTGGTAGTAGACTACCCCACAACCGAAGAAGGACTACAGGTGCTGTACAACTATCAGGCCGGCTTCAGCCCGCGCCATCTGGCCCAATCCGGCATCCAGCCCGTGGCCGACGAAGCATCCATAGCTACCGCGCGGCAGGAGATCGCGGCAGTCCAGGTCGCTGATCCCATCCTCGACTACATAGAGCGCATCGTAGAAGAAAGCCGGCGCTCCCCCGACCTGTCGCTGGGTGGCTCTCCCCGCGCCGCTATCGCCCTCCTCCAGACGAGCAAAACCCTCGCCGCCCTGCAAGGCCGCGCCTACGTCGTCCCAGACGACATCAAGATCCTCGTGCCGCCCGTGATGCGCCACCGTGTAATTCTCAAGCCCGAGGCCGAAATCGAAGGCCTAAACGCCGATCGCGCCCTCGAGCGCATCCTTGGTCGCGTAGAAGTCCCCCGCTAAACTATGCCTTTCATCTTCAAGCAAGCCACCGAAGAAGACGCGCCCGCCGTCCACGCTCTCATACAGCTGGCCTTTGGCGAGTATCGCGACTCGATCCCCGTGCCCCCCGGCGCCCTCAACGACACGCTGGACGCTACCGTCGGGGCCGTGCGTAAGGGCACAACCATTATGCTTCTCGACGGCGAACTTGAATTGATGCATAGCAAAATCATCGTCCCGGATACCCGGACTGCCCAACTTGTAGGCACCGCCCGATACGAGCCTCGCCCCGACTACCTCTACGTCGGGCGGGTGGCCGTCCACCCAGACCACCGCAGGCGCGGCATTGGCGCCCCCCTAATGCGCCACATCGAAGGTCTTGCCCCATCCCTCGGCTACACAAGAATCCATCTTGAAACCCGCGCCTCCATGCCTGGCAACCTCGCCTTCTACGAAGGCCTCGGCTACTCGATTGTGGGTCGCGAACCGAACCAAAGAGGCCCCGACGTAAACGTATCTTTCGAGAAGGAACTTACCGGCGTTGATACTCGCGAAACTCTGCTGCGCGCTCTTGTCGAGCAATTGCCGGAACTTCCTGGCTTGCATATAGAAAGCGTCTGGTACTCTTTCCTGTCTTATGAGCTAGACGCTCTCGAGCTTGCGGATCTTGATGTACCCCTTGTATTTCTCGGTAGCGAGATCGAGCTCCGGTTTGATGGTGCAGATTCCTGCTACCTGAGTTGGGGCGGGCTCCGGGGCTGGGGAAGCGGCGCGGACTACTCATTGCACGCTTCCCGGCACAGCTATTTCACATCCGGCAGTCTGCAAACTATAGATGTCAGCCTGAACTCCTCGTGGACACGCTTCCTGGGTAGACCTATCACTCATATCGACATCTTAGGCTGGGACGGCGTCCCAAACGTCTGCCGCTTCGGCTTCGACTCGGGCAACATGTACGTGGGAACCGGCCACCAGTACATATTTACAGTTGGAGATGATCTCCTTGTTGCCACTGAAGAAGGCTGGCAATCCCAGCCCCCGCCCCTGGCTGAGACACTGGCACACCTGGCCCCCACCACCGAAGGACCGTCCACATCATGATCACGCGTCGCGCCTTACTCCTCCTTCTCGCAGCCGCCCCTATTCTGGCCCTGGCTTCCCTCACCTCTGCTGCCTTCCTGCTGGCGGCCATTTACCTTGTGGGGGTGCTGTCCCTCCTGGGGCTCGACTTCTGGCTCTCGCCCAAACCCCGCGACTTCCGCCTCGCCCGCGACAACGAGAGCAAGCTCTCCCTCGGCGCCGACAACCTGATCAAAATCACCATTAGGCGCATGGTAGCAGGCACAGCCCTCGGCCTCTCTTCCCGCCCCATCGAGTTCATCCTGCGCGACGAGCCCCCGCAGGACTACATGATCAGCGAGCTATTTCAGTCGGGCATAGTCGCGCCGGGCGAGACCGTCACGGTCAGCTACAAGGTCAAGCCCCTGCGCCGTGGCGACTACAGCTTTGGCAAGTGCAACCTGCGCTATCGGGGCGTGCTCGGGCTGGTCATGCGCGGCCACCGCTACCCGCTCGATGCCCCCGTCAAGGTCTACCCCAACCTGCTCGAGGTCCGTAAGTACGAGCTACTCGCCCGCCGTGACCAGTTGTTCGAGATCGGCCTTAAGAACATACGTCGCGTGGGCGAGGGTACCGAGTTCGAGCGCCTGCGTGACTACGAGCGCGATGACGATTACCGCCGCATTAACTGGCCCGCCACCGCCCGCCTCCATAAACCCATCACGACCGATTACCAGCCCGAACGCTCCCAGAGCGTGATCGTCATGCTCGACGCTGGCCGCCTGATGACTGCCCCTCTCGGTCCCCTCTCCAAGCTCGATTACGCCATCAACACCACCCTCCTCCTGGCCTACGTCGCGATAGTGCGCGGCGACCGCGTCGGCCTCCTCACATTCGCCGACACAGTCACCGGCTACTGGGAGCCGGATAGAGGCCGGCGCCAGTTCCTCGTCCTCCTCGAAGCCCTTTACAAAGTGCAGCCCCAGCAGGTCGAGTCCGACTATCTCAAAGCCGGCGCGTTCCTCTCCACCCGCCGCAGCAAGCGCAGCCTCGTCGCCCTCTTTACCGACATCATAGACCGCCAGCAAGCGAGCGCGATGGTGCGCGGCTTCGGCAGGCTGGCCCCTCGCCACCTCCCCATGGCTGTCACTATGGCCGACAACGAGGTGCTCTTGATGGCGAGCCGCACTCCCTCCGACCCCCAGCAAATGTACGAGTCCGTGGTCGCCCGCACGCTCCTCGACGACCGCGCTGAGGCGTTGGAAGCGTTAAGGCGCAGGGGCGCGCTCACCATAGACGTGCCAGCCGACAAGTTGACGCTGGCAGTCGTGAACAAATATCTGGAAATAAAGGCGCGTGGCAGACTATGATGCAATTCCTAATTCGTACTTGCTGGTGGCTGGCTGGTATCAGCAATAAGTATAAGTTGCGCCAAACCAGTGCCCAGCCCTACTATGAGCCCTAATATCAGCAATGGGACAAGATAGCTCAATAGTCCAAAGTCAAAGTGAGTTAGTACAAATGCGCTAACCAGCGCTGCCACGAACCAACTTGCTACGGTGCTGAGTATCCACAATGGAGAAATACTGGCACTTCGGCGCATTATGAGCCATTGCACTCCACCTAAGACTAGTCCACTGACAACTCCCAAAATGAGCACGGCTGTGGTCACGTCTTCCCATCCTATCTCGAAACCCGACCCACCCAGGAATTGATATTGTATCCACCACGCAACAGCGGCGCCTGTCCAGCTTATCACCGTTGATTTGAACCAAGACTTAGCCCACGCAACCTTAGGCCGCAAGACAAACCACTGCCCCGCACCTACTATTACGCCTGCAAGGAAGCCACCTGAGATAAAGAGAGTCACCTGAACAATTGACGATGACATAACGCCTATATAAGCAAACATCAGGAACACCACACCCAAAGCTATCCAGGCAAGGGTCATAACGACAGTCGTTGCAAGCGACCACACGACCAGTTCTGCAAGCCGGTTTGCCAATGTATTTCTCAGACCGAGCAACCCTCCTAGCGCCGGATGAACGCGACTTACGATCTACGACTTACGATCTACGACTCGCCGCCGCCCAGCCAGCAGCCAGTACGAATAGAGCAGCACGCCCGTCAGCAGGCCCACGCCGTACTTGATCCACTCAGGCGCACCCGACGGCGACAGAAACCCCTCCAGCGTGCCCGCTATCACTAACAGCGACGCTCCTCCAAGCAACAGCCGCATGGCTCGCTGGGCGGCCAGCCGCAGCGCTTCGCCTCGCGTCAGCAAACCGGGCCGCAGGATCGCATCTGCCAACATAAAGCCTGCCCCCCCCGCCAGGCAAATCACGCTCAACTCGATCACGCCATGCGCCGATACGAACGCCAGCAGGTCGTCTCCGAGCCCGTAGCGCGTGACTATGCCGAAGATCGCGCCTAATTGCAGGCCGTTAGTCACGAGCACCCACGCCGTGCCCAGGCCAAACGTCATCCCGAACGCGAACGCCAGTATTGCCACCTGTATATTGTTGGTCATGATCGCGGCTGAGTAGTACGAGCTTTGTGCGCCCGGTATATTGCTCCACAACTCACCCTTCTGCGCGTATCCCAGCACAGACTGGTATGTGTTGCTGTCGAGAACGGCGCGCGCCGCATCCGGGTAAAGCAGCGTAGCGAGAAATGAGAGGAGCCCCGTGCCAAAAAGCAGCAGAGCCGCCAGCAAAAAATAGCCCGCTGTCTCTCTGAACAGGCGCGGGAACCCCACAACATACCAGCGCCCGATGTCGCGCCAGCTGAAACCCGCGCTGCTGTATACATTGGCATACGACTGCGACACCAGCCTGTTCAGGTAGGACACCACGCGGTCGCCCGGAAAATCGCGTCTCGCCCGCGCCAGGTCTGATGCCGCCAGCCTGTACAGCCGCGTCATATCTTCCAGGTCGCTCGCATTCAGTGCGCGCAATTGTCCCGACCTCGCACGGTGGGTTAGTTGCTCCAACATGGCCCAATCCCCCTGCCTGTCGGTAACGAACTGTTCTAGCGCGCTCATGACTTTTATTGTACCATAGAGCCCAGGGGGTACAAGGCACAAACGCCGCATACAATGGACGAACAGCTAACTATTTCCACGCCTGAGCAGGTAGCTTTCCACTATGAGCTGGCTGGCATCGGCACACGCTTCGTGGCTGCCCTGATCGACTACCTGATCATCATAACTGCCTTGCTCCTCCTCACCTGCGCCATGTCCTTCCTGCGCATCGGGACCATCGGGGCAGGCGGCGACGCCGGCACTTATCTTGTGCTGGCCATCACCGTGCTCATTTTCTTCGTCGTTTTCTGGGGCTACTTCATGCTCTTCGAGACGCTCTGGAGCGGCCAAACCCCCGGCAAGCGCGCAGGCCGCCTCCGCGTGATCCGCCGCGACGGACAGCCCGTTGGCGCGAGCGAAGTCCTGATCCGCAACCTCGTGCGCATAGTTGATTTCCTCCCCGGCTTCTACGGGATCGGCCTCGTAGTAATGTTCATCGACAAAGAGGCACGACGCCTTGGCGACATGGCCGCGGGCACCATCGTAGTCCGCGAAGGCGACCCGACCCGCCTGCAAGACGTGCGCCTACAGGCCGCCTCTTCTGCTGCTTCCCGCCCCGCCGCCACTCAGCCGGCATACGGGTCCGCCGGCTATGCCGCATACTCACCCTACGCCGGCGCTCCCTATGCTGGAAGCTATGCACAAGCGACCCCGCCGGCACCCGTATACGACCCCCTCCCAGGCGTTTCCCTCCGCGACGTTTCGCCCGCGGACTACCAGCTTATTCGCGAGCTCCTGGCCCGCTGGAGTCGCGGCGAGCTAAACCACGACCGCGCCAACAACCTGGCCCGCACTCTGGCCGAAGGCGTAGCCTCGCGCATGGGCCACGACTTCCGCGAATGGCAGACGCGCGGCTGGGAACCCATAGCCTTCCTCCAAAGCGTCCTCATCGCCAAAGACGCCCGCGAGTGACCCCCCTTGTCGTCCTCCACCCGCATCACTTATCACTTATCACCCTCCCCTCTTGACGCTCCCCCTCCCACTTGAGTATCCTTTACTGGGAGTGGATAGGTCCCGGTGGGCTTTGCAGTCTTCAAAACTGTTGTGCGTTACGTAGAGTGGCGCAGGTGGGTTCGACTCCCATGCACTCCCGCAATGCGCGACGACGGACGGCCGACGACCGACGACGCCTCGCGAAAGGCAGCCTGTGCGGAAGCCCATTTTGCTCGTTGCGTTTGTTCTGGCGGCAGTAGCTATACTGCTTGTCGTGCTCTTTGTTGCCCTCAGCCCAGGCGGCCCCTCCGTAGGAAGCGCGCGCATCCCTATTTTCCCGTTGACCTCTACGAGCACTGCTACAAGCACCCTCACCGGCACAAGCACTGCGGTTGTCACCGCCACAAGTACGGTTGATCCGGCTATCTCTGCCGTCTTCCCCAATCCCGGCTTCGAGGATGGCTTCACGGGCTGGGAGCGTGGGTACGTGGGCGCAGATGGCGGCGTGACACCCAACTTGGACGTCTATACCGTCGACATTGATCATTCAGTGGCCCACAGCGGTACTGCCAGCGCCCGTATTGCCTTCACCGACACCGACCGTTTGCACCAACCAAGAAATTACGCGTACATCTCAACCGGGATTCCCGCAGACATCTTTCGTGGGAAAAGGGTCCGGCTATCTGCATATATGCGCACCGTATCTGCTACTGTTGGTATCGAGTTATGGATGAAAGTGCCTGGCACCATAGAGGGCACGCCCACTGATCCCTACATCCCGATGAGTTGGGACGACACAGGATACGGTCATCGCAATGTGTTCGGTACGAAGGATTGGGTGAATGAGACAATTGTGCTGGATATACCCCCGGAGGCCGATTTCCTTGTGTTTGGCGTGCGAACGGGAAACTATGGTCAGGCATGGGTGGATGACGTTCGATTGGAGGTGGTTGGCCCAGATGTGCCGCCTACAGGCCGGGAATCTTCGAGGCAAGGAAAAAATCTAGATTTCGAGCAAGGGCTGAGTATCTGGGATCAGAGCAGTGGGCAAACAGGGCTGACCGAAATGGGCACGGGTCCTGAAATGGCGCACTCCGGCAAGCTAGGAGCATATATCAAGCATACTGGCGGCGAAGAGAGCCTTGGTGGTTTAGATTATCCAATAATCTATGGCCAGTACTACCGGGATAAGAAGATAAGTGTTAGCGCGTTTGTGAACATAGATAAAGCTCCAAAGGGTGCGAACTTGTATCTGGAAGCTCTATATATGAATGACAGTAACGACCAACTTGGCTCTACGGTAAGTAATACTGTCAAACTATTGCCATCAGCATCCAGCGCGCAGGGCTGGCAGCGAATAGTAGGCACAATTGATATGCCGCATCGGGTTTGGGGCCTTGCCTTCGGAATAGGCGCAAATGGTGACGGCGAAATTTGGGTAGACGACGTGCAGATCGACGTGCTTGGCCCCGCACCAACACCAACTCAAACCCCGCGCTGATACGCCCC
>JBBRDO010000160.1:0-7344 GCA_038203825.1 Chloroflexia bacterium
CAAGAACCTGCTGGGAGGTGCGCCTGTCACTGTCGTGCTCAAGGGTAAAGAGATGAGTGGGTGGGCTGTAGCTATGAACGATCTCGAGGAACTAGTAAAGGAAACGGCTCAGCACCTGCACAGCCACGGTTTGAAAAGCGCACGAGAGATCGGCATAATGAACCTGAAGTTCATACCCACTGAGGATGAGCTTCGGGTAATGCTCAGGGACCGAGCAAGGATAACCATCCAGATCGGTAGCACTGGCGGTAGCACCGGCAATGGCAATAAGATCTGATAGGCGGGGTTCGGGAGGTTACTTACCCAACACACCCGGCACCCGGCACCCCAAGTCGCCCACGCCCCATCAAGGCGAACCGTGATGCGTAAAGCGCTCCCTCGGGAACGCCCGGCGAAGGTGCGGGCAGGGGGTGGGGGTAGGGGTAGGGGGCAGGAGGTATAGATGCCTGACGAGAGCCAGGAGAGCCAGGGAGATGCTCCCCGGCAGTGAGGGCAGGCCCAGGGCCGCCAAGACGTCCACGAGTGCCGAGACGACCAGAACGGTGGTGGTAATTGGCGCTACGGGCCTGATCGGCAAGGCGTTGGCCGCGAAGCTCATAGAGCGGGGCTATCGGCTGGTGGTCTTCTCGCGCGATCCCGCGAGGGCGCGAGAAGCAGTTACCGGGGCCGCCAAATATGTCGAGTGGCAGCCGGACTTGCTTGGGGAGTGGGCCGCTCACCTGGACGATGCCTATGCGGTGGTCAACCTGGCTGGTGCGCCCTTCTTTGGCGGGCGTGTAAGTAAGGCCCAGTTCAGGAGAGCTGAGAGGGAGCGTGTTGCCGCCACTCGTATGCTTGTACAGGCAATGGGCAAATCACAGGTGAAGCCGGAGGTATTTGTATCTGCTTCGGCGGTGGGCGCTTATGGTATGTCGAAGCAGTCGGGGCATTCAGGACATAACGGACATGGTGATGACTTCGTCACGGAGAAGACCCCGCCAGGAACCGACGACTGGGCGCAGGGCACTGCGGAATGGGAAAGGGCGGGGCTCGAGGCCGAGGCCTTGGGTGTGCGCGTTGTGCTGCTGAGGACAGGAGTGGTATGGGGCTACGAAGGTGGGGCGCTGGTGTCCCAACTCCCGCAGTTCGAGCGGGGCTTCGGGGTCATCGTCCTGCCGGGCACCGAGTGGATGCCCAACCGATGATGCGAGCCTCAGTTGCCTACCGCCAACTGACATGAATCTGGCTGGTTGTTCAGGCACGGAGGGCGCGAACTATGCCGAAGACCACAGAATCCGCTACAGATCAATCGGCTAGAGGAAGCAATGGCAGCGGGATGCAACTGATGTTGAGGTGGGCCGCGCTGCGGTGGAAATCAACCCACAGAGAAGGGACCAAGCAAGTAACGAGCGTGCCGGCGGCACGCCCCCACGCGAAGGCCTATTTGAATCGGTGCTTCTCTTTGATGCAGAAGAGGTTGAACAGTTAGAATCTCTGGACGGTCCTTAGTTCCTCCTATTGTCCAAGGAGAAGCATTCATGCTATTCGACATCCGCGTCTGCAAACGTACCTCGCTGACCAGTAGCTCTACAACAGGAGCGCACGTAGCGAGCCTTGCCAGGCGCGACCTCTAGAAGAGCGTGCTGGCTCTTGAACTGGGCGTCTCAGACCCCTTTATCGTCATGCCGGATGCAGAGTTGCCTGCCGCCGCCGCGCTACCGCTTTCGAAAAGGTCTTGAAATCGGCTCCTCGCTATGTAACGGCGATGTCAGGTCAGCAGCAGCCCAACTGCTAGCAACGCCAGTCCCACCGGCACGGTCGCGTAACTTGTGATAGTCAGTTAGGCGTGTAGACGACAGGCCGAGTAGCGGGCTAGCAGCGGAGCAGAGTGACAGAACCCTCTCTACTGGTGCTCGGCAGCGTCGGCTTCAGCTTTGGTCTTGTGTACAGTACCGGATGCGTGCTCCGGCGGAGCGTAAACTGTGTAGAGCTTGAGATCGGTGTCGCCTGTATTGACGAAATTGTGCCTGGTTCCGGCAGGCACGAAGCATAAGCTATTCGGCCCGACCTGGCTTTGCTCGCCGTTCAAGATCGCTTTGCCATGACCTTCCACGAAGATGAGCGTTTGATCAACGTGGGGGTGGGTCTCCTCCCCTATCTCCCCACCCTTTGGAATGCTCATCAGGACGATCTGGCTGTGGCTGCCGGTGACTACCTCCTGACGAAAGAACGAGTTCTTCCGGGCAAGGTTGGCGATATCCTGGTTGAAGCTGGGCATAGCATGTTTCCTCCATGAGAGATGGCTGCTGATGTTGATAGGATATGATACTATAACACCAACTGATCCACGAAGACAGGCCCACAGCAAAAGCGGGGTGAGCCATTATGACCACACGGCCACATGACCTCGCCTCGTCTAACTTGCGCCATGCAGTGAAGGAGAATCGTGCCCATGTCACTACCACCCCTATCACCCCTACCAGGCTCACCTCAGGATACTGCAACCGAACCAGCCAGCAGCCAGCACCAGGGGACCTCCGAGCCTGGCGACGCCCCAGCTCCTGCCGGTCAGGCAGGTCAGCCAGGTCAGCCAGGCCCACACAGATCGCATAAAGCGGATAAAGCGCCTGGGAAAGAAAGCCGGGTCAGGCACATATTGTCAATACTCGGACCCGGTGTGATTACAGGGGCCTCTGATGATGACCCTTCAGGCATTGGCACTTATTCTGTCGCGGGTGCGCAGTTCGGATACGGGACTGTTTGGGTAAGTCTCGCAACTTATCCGCTATCGGCAGCCGTACAGGAAGTATGTGCCCGCATCGGCCTTGTGACCGGGCACGGCCTGGCCGCGATCATCAAGCGCTATTTCCCCCGGTGGGTGTTGTATGTGGTAGCGTTCCTGCTGGTTGCCGCCAATACCCTCAATATTGGGGCAGATATCGAAGCTATGGCCGGGTCCATCCACCTGGTCTTACCGTTTGTGCCCACTGCCATCTCCGCTGTGCTCATTGTAGCCCTCACTCTCACCCTGCTGGTGTTCATGTCGTACAAGACGTATGAGAGATACCTGAAATGGGTAGCACTTGTGCTCTTCTCATACATGATTGTGGCGCTCCTTTCGCACGTCGATTGGGGTCTGGCGCTCAAGTCGTTATTTGTGCCGGCAATCCAGTTGAATGCCGGTTACATCACGACGTTGGTCGCAATCCTGGGAACGACCATCTCCCCTTATATGTTCTTCTGGCAGGCCAACATGGAGGTCGAAGAAGAGATAGCCTCCGGCTCGATAGCCACGCCAGACCCGCAGATGAAGCACCCGCGCAAGCTGCACCTGGGCAGGCGGGCTATCAACGACATGTACATTGACATAAATGTCGGCATGTTCTACTCCGAACTGATCATGTTCTTTATTATCGTATCAACAGCCTCGACCATCTACAAGGCAGGTGCAAAGGACGTAGGGCAACTCGACCTGGCCGGCATTGCCCAGGTTCTACGCCCTCTCGCGGGCGATGCGGCATACCTCCTGTTCACCCTCGGCATCGTGGGAATAGGGCTCCTGGCGATCCCGGTGCTGGCCGGGAGCGCTGCATACGCGCTTTCAGAGGTGTTCGGGTGGGAAGAAGGTCTGAACAAAAAGTTCCATGAGGCCAAAGGCTTCTATATCGCGATAATACTGGCAACCCTGGTCGGGCTGGCGCTGGTGTTCGTTGGGGTCGATCCCGTGGCGGCACTGTACTACTCGGCAGTCATTAATGGGGTTGTAGCCGTACCACTGCTGGTGATTATTTTCCTGATCGGCAACAACAAGAAGATACTGGGCAAACGGACAAGCGGCAAGCTATCGAACTCGCTGCTGATCATAACGGCCCTTCTCATGGGAGGTGCGGTAGCGGGCCTGTTCCTCCATTGAGGCTGGAACGGCTTCCGGAGGGCGTCCCAACGGGTGTCCCAAAAGGCGTCCCAAACGCCATATCGTTGGACTGTTCTGAGATAGTTACCAAACCGCTTGGGCTGGAACATATCCGCGAACTGGTGGTCCAACTCACGGGATAATACCCTTGTCAGGGGATCAGGGGCCCAATAGAAGCTGAACTCCATACAGCTAGCGATCCTCCAACGTGCGATGGACCTATGTGTGCTCCTCCTGCTCTAACAACGGCAACTGAACGATAAAGATTGTGCCTTCGCCTGGGGTGGAGCTAACTGAGATCGTACCGTTGTGACCCGCCACGATTTGCTGACTGATAAATAGTCCCAACCCCAGGCCCTGGCCGGGAGATGGGGTGCTCTCGATCACCTGGTAGAAGCGCGAGAACAGCCTGGGGAGATGTTCAGCCGCGATGCCGTCACCATAATCCTGCACCTCTATTTGAGCCATATTGTCCATGCGCCGCAGCCGCACGTCGATCCGCTTGCTGCAAGGGGCGTGCGTGACAGCATTGTTCAACAGGTTGAGCATCAGCTGCCGGAGCCGGTCGGCATCGCCGTTGATGACGACCGGTCCCTGGCCGTTGTCGGCGGTTAACATGACAGTTCGATCCTCTGACAATGTTTGTCTAATCTCCACCACGTCCCGCAGTAGCGAGTCAAGCTCCATAGGTGCAAGTTGAAGGTTGAATTTGCCGGTTTGCAGGCGCGAAACATCCACCAGGTCATTGACAAGAGAGTTCAACCGCCTGGCCTGGGAGAGGGCTATCCTGGCGGCGCGGAGTGGGCGTTCGCTATCGGGTCGGTCCTTGAGAGACTTGACCAGTAGCTGGAGATATCCGATTATCGTCGTCAACGGAGAACGCAGCTCGTGGCCTGCCAACGCCATGAATTCCTCTTGTAGCACACGCAGACTACGTTCTGTAATATCGCGGATTACTACCACTCCCAACTCTAGGGACCCATCTACAAGCACCGGTTTGCCTCTTGCTTCACACCAGCGAGGATTGCCCTCCCCGTCCGTAAAGGCAAAAGTCATAGTGAACGTCTCGCCTCGCGCTGCCCGCGCTTGCGGTGTCGCATCGGCAGGCAGCATTGCTCCCTTCTCATCCGCCATAATAACTTCACTATCCTCTTTACCGTCTTTCGTGCCGAACAACTGCGAGTATGCCTCATTAGTCAGCAGCGGCTTTCCTTCAGGAGTAACCACCAGCACGGCGTCGCTCATGCCTACGAGGATTGCTGCCAGCTGCGTTTTTTCGCTCTCGCTACGTTGTTTCTCGACTTCTAATGAAACTGTGAGGCTCTGAAGCTCGTCGCTGCGTGCCGCCAAATCGGAATTGGACGTATTCAACTCCTCGATGGTGGCCTGTAGTTCCTCGTTGAGGGTCTCAAGCTCTTCATTGCTCGCCTGCATCTCCTCGTTCAGGGTTTCGGCTTCCTCGACCGCAGCTTGCGTCTCCTCGTTGGCCGTCAGGAAGTCTTCCTGTTGGGTGCGCAGATCGGTGATGGCCGCCGTTAGTTCCTCGTTGGCCGCAAGTAACTCGCGGTTGGCTTCGGACAGATGTTCCCTCCGCTCTGCATGGCGCGCTGCTATCTCGTCCGCCTGGAGCTTCGTCCGCGTTAGCTCCTCGTTGCGGGTTGTCAGGGCCGAGTTGGCGTTCTGTAGATCAGAGTTGGTGTTCTGTAGATCGGTGATGACACGAGCCAGTTCCGCTTCGCGCTCGCCTTGCTTTGCACTGGCCTGCTCCATGGCGTGACGGGTCAGGGTGGCCTCGGTTACGTCGGTCACGAGGACCAGGGCATGCCCGTTGGGCACATCCTGGTTCTCCGAATTGGGCTGCGGGTAGCAGCTTATCTCGACATAAATCGTCTCGCCACTGACCGAGTGCGGGACCGGAACCTCCTTCAGGACTACGGTCGCGCCCTCTTTGATGGCCTGGTCTATCGCAGCACGCAGCATACGTTGCGGGACGTGTTGCGCGAGATGCACCAGGTCTTCGCCGAGTCCCTGAGTGTGAATTGATAGGAGTCGGCGAGCAGCGTTATTGATTTCTTTGATATCGTAACGCCGGTCTATTACCACCACACCGACGAGGAGTTGGTGCAGCAGATTCTCCTTCGATGAACGAGTTTGCATCGTCTCTTGCTGCGCTCTGATTAGTTCCTGTACGGCACCCCTCTCCCTGCGTTGGGTGGATCGTGGCGCGGGCAGGGGCAGAGGTGCAAAGCTTGGCAGGGGCAGTGGAGGAGTTGGCCTACGCTCGCCCTGCCTGCGGTAGATTTTCTGCTCCCCTTGCTGGGGGGTGAAGTACTCAGCTCCGGGGCTGACAGTCTCGGTCTTGCCCAGCGCCAAGTAGCCCCCGTCACGCAACGCGGAAGCGAAAAGCTCGAGAGCATGCTGCTGTAGCTCCCTGGTGAAGTAGATGAGCACGTTGCGACACACTACCAGGTCTATCCGCGGGAAGGGTGCGCGCTGTACCAGGTCGTGCTCGCCGAAAACGATCATTCCACGCACCTGCTTTTTCGCCTCGTAACCACCGTACGTCATGGTGAAGTAGCGGCCCACGATTTCGTCTGGGATCTTGTCCAGGGCGTCCGCCGGATAGCGGCCACGCCGGGCGAACTCGATAGCATCGGCGTCCAGGTCGGTGGCGAATATCTTGACATTGAAGTCGGGCAGCTCCTCACCCAGCGCCTCGCACACAAGGATTGCTACTGAATAAGCCTCCTCACCTGTGGCGCAGCCTGCCGACCAGATACGCAGCTCTTTGCCGTGCTGACGGCTGTAGACGATCAAATCGGGCAGTACCTGATCACGCAAAACGTCGAACAGCCCGGGGTCGCGCATGAATTCGGTGACCTTGATCAAGAAGCTGCTGGCGAGGCGCTGGTACTCATCGGGGTGGGACTCAAGATACTTCATGTAGCTTGCCAGGTCAATGGATTTGGTGGCGACTATGCGGCGCTGGAGGCGGCGCTGGATGGTGGCGGTCTTGTAGGAGCGGAAATCAAGGCCGAGCCGCTCTCGTACCTGGCCCAGAAAGCGACTTATCTCGCGTTCGACGTCTCGCTGTTTCTCCGGCAAGCCGGCGCCCGTGAGGATGTCATACAGAATCTGGCCGATGCCCTCGATGTCCGCGACTACGTCTACCATCTGAGGTGCGAGTGATTGGGGCATGCCAGGATATGCAGCGGTCGCCGGGTCCTGTATCACCACTGTGCCTCCGGCCTGCTTGACCGCCCGAGCGCCTGCAGTGCCGTCCGAACCGGTGCCGGTCAAGATCACTGCGACCAGCCGCTCGCCATAAGCCTTAGCCGCGCTACTGAGGAGGAGATCAACCGAGGGCACAGGCCGCCCGCCGCCGTCGGGCAGCAAGGTGACGTGATGGTCGTTTACCTCTACGTGCCGATTTGCAGGCACGACATAGATGG
>JBBRDO010000161.1:0-7244 GCA_038203825.1 Chloroflexia bacterium
CTGGGGCAAGGTGCTGAGTGGAGGGAACGTAACTCAGACGAAGATAAACTACACAGGGCAGAAGCTGGACACGACCGGACTGCTGAACTACAATGCTAGGCTCTATGATCCTGTGGTGGGTAGGTTCGTGTCGCCTGACAGCATTGTATCTGGGGCTGCAAATTCTCAGCTGATAATAGATTTTGATGAAGGCAACTTTCTGTCCACTAGCAATCAAACAAACGCAGCCATCCTAAACCAGGGATTCTGGTACAGTGGCCGAAACTCCAGTGGGCTTCCTAAACCGCAGGCACTCAACCGCAACTCATATGTTCAGAATAACCCGCTATCAAACAAGGATCCGACCGGACACTGTCGCGATGCGAATGGCGAGCTAGACGAGTCATGCGAAGCAGACAAGCACCAACCTCCCTCAAGCCCACCTCCCAGTCCTGCGCCTGTCGCTACGATGCCTACGAGGAAAACTCAATATGGGACGATCTTGAACATATCTAGATCCTACTAATTATCTCATTCGCCGCCTGTTGCCTCTTTTGATTTGGTGTCCATCCGTGTCAACTGCGCCGCAAACTCCTTTATCTCGCCTGGTGGCACGCCGAGCGCTTCCGTGATCTTTCGCATGGTGGGCAGATGCACGTCCCGCCCCTCCCTGATCCTGTAAAGAGTACGGATGGTAACGTCCAGCTTGGCCGCGAACTCGTCTACGCTCAGTAGAAGGTTGCGCCGGTATTCGTCCAGTGGCTTCGGTCCATTCATGTGTGTCCCCTCCAACGTGTCTGATTATAACATCGTTATAACTTCATGTCAACATTCGATCCAATTCATGTTGACATTTCGTTTTAATTACGTTATAATATATATGTAGACATTAGCGCAAGACGGAGAGCAAAATGACCGACATAACCATTCAGAACCTAGATACAGCGAACATTGTACCAGGCGATAATGACCGCCGCTCTTTCGATACTGTAGAGCTAGAGAAGCTGGCCGAGAGCCTGAACGAACATGGCTTGGCGCAACCGATAACGCTCAGGCCAATAGAGGGGAAGACAGAGCGCTACGAGATTGTAGCGGGCGAGCGACGCTTCCGGGCTTCACAGCTACTAGGCTGGGACAGCATCCCCGCAATTGTTCGGGAGCTAAACGACGAACAGGCCGCAGCTATAATGCTGGTGGAAAATGTGTTGAGGGTAGACCTCAACCCTATTGACGAAGCAAAGGCTTACTCAAAACGAGCACAGCAGTTCGGCTGGTCAGCACCCCAGATCGCAGCCCAAGCAAAAGTACCAGTGTCTCGCGTCCGCGCCCGGCTTGCACTCCTCGACTTGATACCAGAAGCTCAGGTACTTGTGCAGGGTGGGAGCATGGGATTAGGGTTCGCCGACGCAATGGTAGACTTGGACGGCAACCGACAATACTTGGCACTCCGCTACTTCTCACAGACTGACCGCCCTACACTCACTGAGTTTCGCTCACTGGTGGGAGAACTACTGGCAGCACAGGCGCAGGACACAATGTTCGATGTTGACGCCTTCCTCGCAATGTCACAAGCTACAGCCGAAGACGCGGGCTCAGTGGGAGACACCGCCAAGCGATACCCGACCTCGGACAAGATCCCACCCATGCAGGGGGCCGTCTCAATCGGGGGAGCGTTCGAGCGCTACATTGCAGAACTCATGTCTTCACCTAACCCCGACCACCGGGCCGCAGCAGAAGTGGCAGGCACAATCTACGACAGCCTCCTCCGCGCCAACCTTGCCAAGCCGCCCAAAGCAAGCCCGCTCGCATAACGGGCCTAGACAATCAACCACTCATAAACCAACAGGGAGCAAACGAAAATGAAAATCTTCACATCCCGCTACTCGAACAAAGCACTCAAAGACTTCGACGGCGTAATCATCGGGGCAAGCGTGGGCTATCCCCGGTTTCCCCTCCCATACAAACTGACGTTCAGGCCGGGGCTGGGGCCGGACCGCTCTTTCAAGAACGCGCCTTATGAAGAATACCTACCCCTCTATATCGCCAAATTGGACCGCCTCGGCGTGGGGGCTATCATGGGCGACCTGGACAGGTTGAGCCAGGAGCGGGGGGATGCTGATGTGGTCATCCTGTGCTACGAGGACATCCGCATCGAAGGCGAGTGGTGCCATCGGCGTATGCTTGCTGACTACATTACCCAGCATACCGGCATCGAGGTCGAGGAATTGGACAACCCCACGCCTCCCAAGCTCTCCAAGCCCACATCCCCAGCCCGCGCCCCTAAATCATCCTACACCCGTCCCATATACCAATAGGGGAACGACGACATGAAACGGAACACATGGGACTTCGCTGCTGAACCCGCCCTCCATGACTTAGCCATTCTGCTAATAAGTGCGGCTCGCGTCATGCGGGAATCCTGGATTGATGATGGTGGGCGCATCCTCAATATTACGCTCGAGGGCGGATTGACGGCTGTTCTTGACAATTTGGACTGTGACGTTAGACACTATTTAGAGGGTGCTAACACACATACTTCGTGCCGCCCGGCGAAGGCAGCAAGAGGCAGACTTACTGCATACCAGAGAGATTGGAAGGTGGCGCTGCGAAATATAAGTAGATGACGCGATGGTGGAAGCGGCCAGCAAGCTGCGCTTAGAGGATCTGTTTGCCAACTAACCCAGAGCAGGACGGGTGCACAGCCCGACCATTACCAGAGATTAGGAGGGGTACCGAAAATGAAAACAGCGGCCATATACGCGAGAGTAAGCACAGCCGACCAGGTGAAGGGCACATCCCTCGATGGCCAGGTACAGTTATGCCAGGAGTATGCGAAAGAGCACGGCTACACAGTGATCAAGGTTCTACAGGAGGATGCCTCAGGGGCGCGCCTGGACAGGCCCAAGCTGGGCGAGCTGAGGGACATGGCGGCGCGACACGAGATAGAGGCGCTTATAGTCTTCGACCCTGACAGGCTGTCGCGGTCACTGGCTCACACCATGCTCCTGGTAGAGGAGTTCGAGCGCGCCCGGGCCGGCGTACTCTTTGTGAACGCGCCCAGGGAAGATACACCTGAAGGCAAAATGCTCTTCGGAATGAAAGCGTTATTTGCCGAATACGAGCGCACAAAGATAATGGAGAGGACCAGGCGCGGCAAAGAGAGGCGTGCCAAAGAAGGCAAGGTGTTCATCGCCAAGAATCTGCCTTACGGCTACACTATGGCCAAGGGCGAAGGTCAGCTGACACTTGTAGAGAGTGAAGCGGTGTGGGTACGCCACATGTACGAATGGCTGCTGAATGACTATGCGTCCCTCGGAGAGATCAAGCGCCGCTTGCAGGCCGCCGGGGTGCCTACAAAGCACGGTGCCGTTAACTGGTCACGCTCGACTATCCATCACATCCTATCAAGCGAGCTGTATACCGGCACCTGGCATTACAACAAGAGCGCAGGCGTACTAGCTGCTAACCCGAGATTCGAGCGAAATAGGGGCAAGAAATCATATAGAGAAGCGAAGCCACGCTCAGAGTGGATACCAGTGCCAGTGCCCGCTATCATCTCAGACAATGTACATCAGGCGGCGCTCATTCAGCTAACAGCCAATAGCGAGAATTCGCCACGCAACAAAAAGCATGATTATCTGCTCACCGGCATCTTTTTCTGCTCATATTGCAATTGTACAATGCACGGTCATTTCCATTGTAAGGGCATGAGCAGTGTGTACAGGTGCCGATCGCGAACGCGCGCTACACACCTGCCCCTGGCCGAGCGCTGCCCTGGTAGGAGCTATTCCGGCGCGAACATGGAACGCATAGTGTGGCAAGAAGTTACGCGCCAGTTCTCAGACCCGGCACTTATAGAAAGCAAGCTCCGCGAGCACGCATCCCAAAGGAGCGAAGACCGGCAGCGGGACGAACGGGATCTCGCGTCCCTCTATGAGCTGGAATTACCTTTGAAGCGTGATGCTGACAAGCTGCTCGATTACCTTATGTCGGACCTTATCACCAGGGAGACGTACCAGGAGCGCATGGAGGTTATCACGGCAAAGCAGGATGCGCTTAGCGCCGGCAAGGCTGAGATAGTGCGTAGAATGGAGGCATCCAGGCGCGCACAGCCGACGCCACAGGACATAGAGGCGCTCTGTAAGCGAGTACAGAAGGGCTTGCCACACCTCGAATATGCCGATAAGCGCGCGTTCCTGAAGGCCCTGTCAGTGCGTGTAGAGGCCATAGGGCCACAGATAAGGATTACAGGGCGCATGACGGATGCCCTGCTGAGCGTAAGTAATGCAAGTACGGATGACCACACGCCGGGCGAAGATGGTGTATTGTGTCCATCATATCTCGATGGTAGAGTGGAGCAAGGCATTTGATAATGCCCCGATCTATATACACGAGAGCAACAGGCCGTGGGTTATGCGCCCAGATCCTGCTGTAAACTACTGGAGCAGTGAACAGCACAGACTGGCCGAGGGATTGACGCTGGTACGCTGCGGTGGACACTTTCCGGGCTCAAGCGTGCTGCACTGGGCCGGTGGGGCTGAAGGTCGGGGCGTGCTGCTTACGGGGGACACAATACAGGTAGTGCCCGACCGCAGGTACGTGAGCTTCATGTACAGTTACCCCAACTTGATCCCGCTAAACGCAAGAGCTGTGCGCCATATTGTCGACGCAGTTGAGCCATTTGAGTATGATCGTATTTACAGCAGTTGGAAGGATCGCGTGGTGAAAACGGACGCGAAAGTAAGCGTGCAAAGGTCCATGGAACGATATTTGCAGGCATTGGAATAGCAAGCCCGGAACATTCCATAGAGAGATTTCATGGCCGATATTGGGTATTTACTGCAATTCTTGCGCAAATGTGTTGACGAAAACGGTAGTCTCTTGCTATATTGGGCAGGCGTTACTTGAATCTTTAACAAGCGCTTAATAATATAACAATGATCTAACTTTAGAATAGGCATCGGAATGCGCCTTTCACTTGTGGGCATTCGCCAGCCATGTGCACTGTGCCTACTCTTACGTAATACCTGAGACCCGCACGCCGCAAGAGGATAGAGTGTCTGCGGGTGCACATGCATAGACTACAAAGAAGCAGCCTACCGCAGCGAAAATAAGACTGTGTGGATGAGGCAACGTCGTAACTTACCGGACTAACCTATGGCTAAATCCAAGTCAGAATCTCCAGCAATGAAGCTGGCAACCGCGCAAGAGACCGTGGGTGCGCGCGTAAAGGTTGCCGCCAAGACGGGGGTGGGCAAAGAACTGGGACTGGCGCTTCTATATATGGCGCCTGCGCTGCTGCTTTTTCTAGCCTTTACATATGTGCCGTTTTTCCGCTCCATATGGTTGAGCCTGAATGTCACCGACCCGACGGGCGTAGTGTCGCGCTTCAATGGCATCGACTATTACGCGCGGGTACTGAATCTGGATGGCAGTGGGCGTAGCGAATACCTGAAGAGCATCATGACTACCGTCTATTTCTCTCTGATGGTAGTGCCGGTGGGTATTGTGGTAGCGGTAGCCCTGGCGGTAATGGCGGCGGTAAAGTTACGCGGTATCAGTTTCTTCCGAACCATCTTCACCAGCACGGTTGCGATCTCGGTTGCAAGCGCGAGCGTGATCTGGGCGCTCATCTATAACCCCGGGATTAAGATGACTGCATGGCTCGTCGACCTGCTGGGCCTGAAGACGCAGGGTGTCCTGCTTGACCCAGCCACAGCACTGCCCGCCGTAGCTTTCATGACTGTCTGGAGCAACCTGGGCTTCAACTTTATTATTGTGCTGGCGGGCATACAGGCTATTCCACAGGACTTTTACGACAGCAGTCGCATCGACGGCGCGAGCGGATGGAAGACATTCCGCTATATTACGCTGCCGTTGCTCACGCCTACGCTCATGTTTCTGGTGATAATAACCACTATAAACGCGTTCCAGGCGTTCACCCAGTTCAATGTATTGATCGCCAATGAAGGGCCAAATGGCTCTACTAATGTCATGGTGTTCTCGTTGTTCAACGCCTTCTTCATCAATAATCGCTACGGTTTTGCATCAGCCATAGCGGTCGTACTGTTTGTGGTGCTGCTGGTGTTGAGCCTGGCGCAGTTCAAACTGATAGAGAGGAGAGTGCATTACCAATGAGCGCACAAACTTACGCAAGCACTGCACAGCCGGCAATCTATAAGCGCTCGCCAATGGACGGAGTTAAGAAGGCAGTCCTTTATACATTGCTGAGCGTTGCGGCACTGGCTCTGCTCTTCCCGCTCATATTTTCGCTGTCGCTGTCGTTGCAAGGTCCCACGCTGGCGCCGAACCTTGTACCCGATTTCAGCAACCTGGACTGGGATGCCTTTCCGCGGGCCTTTCGGCAGGCGCCATTGCTGGGCCGGTGGATCCTCAACTCGTTCGTTGTATCTATAGCGGTCACGGTTGGGCAACTGATAACGTCGGCCCTGGCTGCGTATGCGCTTGCCAATCTAAGGTTCAAAGGCAAGAACCTGTTCTTCTTCCTGTTCCTGGGCACGCTAATGATACCTTTCGAGGCCACGTTGATTCCCAATTAT
Organism: Chloroflexia bacterium; assembly: GCA_038203825.1. Lineage (GTDB taxonomy): Bacteria > Chloroflexota > Chloroflexia > QHBQ01 > JADMIH01 > JADMIH01. The sequence continues at coordinate 6,540 of JBBRDO010000161.1, forward strand.
CTAACAATAGTCGGGTTGAACTGGAAAGATAGCTATTTGGGGTTGGTGACACCATTCCTGGCGAGTGGATTCGGCATCTTCTTGCTAAGGCAATACTTCCTTACGATCCCACGCGAATTGTACGAAGCGGCAATATTAGATGGTTGCGGACACTTCCGCTACCTCTGGTCGATTCTGCTGCCGTTATCCAGGCCTGCTCTCGGCACCCTGGCAGTGTACGCGTTCCTGAACACGTACAACCAATACTACTGGCCACTACTCGTGACTGACAGCCCTCAGTGGCGTACCACTCAGGTCGGCATCACGGCGTTCAAGTCGTCTGAGGTAACACTTTACAACATGCAAATGGCAGGCACGCTCATCGTCATGATTCCCACACTGCTACTGTTAGTGATCGGACAGAAGCAATTGGTGCAGGGGCTTACGAGCGGCGCGGTCAAAGGCTAGAAGGTGCGAGTAGGGCTCTAACAGACGACTGAGAATGCACGGAAGATCCGTTTAGAAATTCACAAGGAGGAGAGTTCTAATGAGAAGTTTAGACAAGATGAAGAGAGGCCTTTCGGTATCAATGGTGACGCTTATCATGGGCGGCATGCTGGCAGCCTGCGGTGGCGATTCAACGGCTACGGTTGTTGCGCCTACGGCAACCACTGCTATGGCAGCAGCTACTGCAACCACAGCCATGGCAGCACCCACCAGCACCAC
>JBBRDO010000162.1:0-7192 GCA_038203825.1 Chloroflexia bacterium
CCATCGGCGCGGCAGCCTGCGGCCAGGTTCATGTACTCGTAGCGGGCTGCCGCTTCAGCGTACTCAATTATGTCTGCGGCATGGTCCACGGAGATTTCAGAGCGCGATATCACTCCGTGCTTGCTCCATAGGACTATGTCGTGCTCGCGCAAGCCGCTTACTGTAGCCTCCATGAGAGCAGCTGAGCCCGGTACCAGGAACGGCAGCACGCCCACGCCCATGGGTAACATCGCGATTGTTTCGGGCTGCCAGCGCAGCAGCTTCCGATTGAGAAAAGCCTGGTCCCTGTACGCTTCTATGTGGCTGAGGTAGACCATGTTGGGCGGCTGGGCATGCACGAGAGCCTGAAAGTTCGTGTTTGTGCGCGCAACTTCGTCCTGGTGCGCTGCAAGGTGCGTATTGAACTCGCCCGTAATGCGCTTGAAGAGTCGGCGCGGCGAGGTGTACATCTGGGCGGTCAGGCCGCCCGGGTTGACCACAACGGCGGCCAGAGTGCCTGCGGGATCAGTCCGGATGTCCCGCAGACGGCGACCCGAGCCTGTAACAAGCAGCACTTTCCCGGCCAGCGCGGGAGCAGGCTGGGGCAGATCGATTTGTTCAACCTGCGGAAAGCGCCGCTGCACCTCGACGTGCCAACCTATGAAGATCGAGATATTACCCGCCGCGCCTTCTGTGGCTTTCAAGTCGTTCAGGCGCTGGCCTGCTTCACCGATCGAGTCAATTAGCTCGTCCAGGTCGGGATAGGGTTGCGATAGAGGCATCAGTAGTGTTGCTTTCGCTGGCGCTTACTGCGCCCCCGCATTGGCCGTGTTTGAGGGTTCCGCCGTAGACAGGTTGAACGGGTTGAAGTCCGTGCCTATATCGTAGTAATCTTCGTGCTCTCTGCGCTTGAGGAAGTTCACAACCACGTAGGTAACGGGAGTGAGGACGACTTCCAGGCCCACTTTGAAGATATAATTGGAGATGACCAGGGTCCAGAACGCGCCACCCTCCATGGGGCTGCCGAGGAGCACACCGCCGAGCGCAAACGCGATGCTGGCGAACAGGATCGTGTCTATGCCTTCACCTACGATGGTCGATCCTATTGTGCGTGTCCAGAGAAACTTGCCCTTGGTGAAGATCTTCATCTTGGCGAGCACAAATGAGTTGGAGAACTCGCCTGCCCAGAACGCGATCAGGCTGCCCAACACAATAAATGGCGTGCTTTGCAGTGCTACGTTGAATGCATCGGACTGAGGCTGAGCGCCGAAATCGGCAGGTATAGGCAGGAGTGTGACGATCCAGAGCACTATGGCCATGAGTGCCGCCGCCCCGAAGCCCATCCATATCACGCGGCGCGAGCGCCTGTACCCATATACCTCGGTCAGTATGTCGCCGAAGATGTAGCTGAGGGGGAACAGCACAGTGCCGCCATCGTACTGGAATGGCCCCACCGATACGAACTTGTTCGAGGCGATGTTGCTGATAAGCAGCACGGCTACGAACGCAACCATCACTATGTCAAAGTATCTGAAGGATCTCACTACTTATTATCTCCTCCATTCTCGCTCGGTAAGTGCTATTTTACCAGCGGCTCTATCTGTTTCGCTATTTCTTCCACCAGGCCCTCATGATAGGCGGTTGGCACTCCCACAACCACGTGGTTAAAGCCTACAGCCTGATATGCCTCGATGCGCTCACGTAGAGTGGCTGCTTCGTCGGGGCTTTTCATGTAGAACTGGGTAGAGCGCACGATTGCGCCGGGGTCGCGCCCGATAGCTGCGCAGTGTTCGTCGAGGATGCGGCTCTTGCGCAGAGCTTCCTCAGGCGTGCCGCCTCCGAAGTTCCAGATATCGGCGTGCTTTGCTACCACGCGCAGGGTCATCTTTTCTCCCCCACCTCCTATCACTATTGGAGGATAGGGCTTCTGAATGGGCTTCGGCTCGTGGCGTGCAGCCTCCAGCTTGTAGTACTTGCCGTCGAAGTCGGCTAGCTCTTGCGTCCACAGGAGCTTGAGTACCTGGCAGGCCTCGTCCAGTTCACGTATGCGCTGGGCAGGGAGGGGGAAGGGGATGCCATACATCTTGTACTCGGTCTCGAACCACCCTGCGCCGAGGCCCATATCGAGCCTCCCGTTGCTCACCTGGTCAACGGTGGTGGCGATCTTGGCCAGCACGGCCGGATAGCGGTATTCGTTGCAACCGACCATGAGCCCCAGCCTTACACGCCGGGTAGCGGCGGCCAATGCAGCCAGCAGAGTCCAACCATCCAGGCATGGCCCCTCAACATGGCCGTTGATCGGCACAAAGTGATCGAAGAGCCAAAACCCGGTGAGTGCCCCGGCTGCATCTGTGTCTTGCACGTAGGCGAGCATATTAGCCCAGTCGCGGTCGTGTTGTGCGGCTTTGATGTCTATTCTCATTGTTCTACTTGATTCCTTCTTATCGTTGGTCTTTTTGGCCGATTAGCATTACATTATACTGAATGTTGTAATACAAACGAAATCGGGCGAAATCGGGCGAAATCGGGAGCTGATATGCAAGAAATGCTTACAGAGGAATACATCCGCAGGGTCTGGGATGAAATGGAGGCGCATGTTAAGCAGACTACGTTCCAGAGCACACGTCTGCTAAATGAGGCACTGGGCGCTGAGGTGACACTTGCCAGCGAGACGCTGCAGATTACCGGCAGCTTCAAGTTTCGGGCTGCATATAATCTCCTGCGCGAGTTGGATACCGAGAACGTAATCACTATGTCGTCGGGCAACTTCGGGCAGGCTGTTGCTTATGCCTGTATGCTGCTGGGCAAGAACTGCACTGTGATTATGCCTGCCAATTCGTCCAAGAGCAAGCAGGCAAACATCATCTCTTACGGTGGCAAGGTCCTGTTGATCGATACTTCTACTCGGAGCAGAAAGTCTTACGTAACCGAGATCCTGGCTGAACACCCCGATGCTTTCTACGCCTCGCCTTACGACCACTACAGGGTGGTGGCCGGCAATTCCACGTTGGGTAAGGAGATATTCGAGCACTTCGGGCCGGATGGCATAGACTACGTCCTTTGCCCTGTTGGCGGCGGGGGGCTTATTGCCGGTATTATCGTCGCCCGCGACCTGCTGGCGCCCAATGTCGAGGTGATCGGTGCCGAACCCTTGCTGGGCAACGATGCTGCGCTCTCCTTGCGGTCAGGTGAACTGGTGACTTTGCCCGCCGAGCCGAACACCATAGCCGATGGCACTCGCACTGCCAGCCTGGGCGACATTAACTGGGAGATCGTGCGCAAAGGGCTGCGTCGCATTATAGAAGTGCCTGAAGACAAGATAGCTGAGGGTCTACGCACCCTCTACGCCAAAGCCAACCTCAAGGTAGAGCCTACAGCCGCGCTCTCAGTGGGTGCAATGCTCACGCAGCCGGAAGAGTTCGCGGGCAAGCGCGTGTGCTGTATCGTAAGCGGCGGCAACGTCGACGCAGATGTATACGTGAAGGTGCTGACCGGCGAGTCGTAGATCGTAAGTCGCAGATCGTAAGTCGCAGATCGTAAGTCGTAGATCGTAAGTCATGCGCCGTACATCGCCACTTATCACTTATCACGTGGCCGTCAGCCGTCGCCCGCCCTGACTTACGATCAGCGACTTACGATCTACGACTCGTTCCCACAGCGGGTTCCGCATCGTGGGCCTCGCTCAACGTGAGAATAGGCAGAGTGAAATAGAACGTCGTGCCATTGCCCGGGGCGCTTGTCACACCGATTCGCCCGCCCATGGCCTCCACCAGCGCCTTTGCAATGGCAAGGCCTAGCCCTGTACCGGTGTTCGCGCTGTCGCTCTGCGATTCAACCCTGTAGAACTTCTCGAATATGTGAGGCAGGTGCTCCGGCGTGATACCGATGCCTTTATCCTTCACGTAAACCACGACGCTTGAGTCGCCGTCATACTCGGCTTTTAGCTCCACGGTACTGGACTGCGAATATTTGGCCGCGTTTTGCAGCAGGTTCATTAGTACCTGTTCCAGACGGCGAGGGTCGGCTTCTATCACGGGCAGTCTGTCGTTTATATTGCACTCGAACTTTATTTGTGGGTAGTGCTTACTCATTCGCGCAACAACCTCGTCGCAGTATCGCCACAGCAGTATATGTTCGGGCACTATTCGCAACCTGCCACCCTCGATGCGTGTCATCTCCAGGAGGTTTTCCACCAGGTCGGTCAGCTTATCACTTTCGTCGGAGATAATGTCGAGGAACTCACGGCGGGTCTGGTCGTCCCAGTGGCCATCCTCAGCCAGCAGTGTACGGGAATAACCCTTGATCGAGGCCAGTGGCGTGCGTAGCTCGTGCGACACCATAGACATGAACTCGTCTTTGAGCTTGTTCGCCTCTCGCAGAGCCGTCGTTTCGGCGGTTTCAGCTATTAGCCAGGTATTTTCGATGGCTATAGCCAACTGGTCTGCCACACCCTTCACTATCTGAGCGTCGCTGGGGCCAAAAGCATTCTTCCGGTATGCGGTAATGGTTATGAGACCCAGGCGGCGCCCGCCCAGGTTGATGGCTGCAAGCAACAGCGACCCTGCGCCCTTCTTCGCCAGATCCGGCACTTCGGGTTCATTTATGGCTGCTGCGTCCCCTGACAGGAATGTGTCATTATTATCAAGTAGCCTTTGGGCGCACGCTACACTCAGTTCTGCCTGGATACTCCTGCCACTGCCGTCGTTAGCTGTGCCATTGCCTTCCGCGTGAACAGTGTCCAGCAGGTCGCCGTTCTTCTCGTCGAGCAGGCTGATACTCGCGCCGTTGTTCGGGAGGATGCGATCTATGCCTCGCAGGGCGGTCTGGAATACCTCATCCAGGTCAAGGGCAGACTGGTTGATCGAGCGCGCAAGCTCATTTACCACCTGCAAGCGGGCGGCTTTGCGTTGCGTATCGTCGAGCAAGACAGCGTTTTCGCGCGCCTGGTGGGTGATCCGCTGCGAGGCCGAGCGCACAAGGGTGAACAGCGAGATATAGAGGAATGAAAAGCCGAAGAGTATGCTGATCCAGAGGAACTCGCTACTGTTGTTGATCCGCTCGCGTAGGTCGGTGATATCGTAATAACCTTCGAACGACCCGACGATCTCCGGTTTGCCGCCTTGCCTAACAGGCGTATAGACCTCGAGGAGCTCACCAAAGCCCCGCTCTTCAACATTCTCAGCCTTGGTGAGCGGCGAAAGAGCGGCCACCGTAAGGCCGCTGAAGGTTTGCTGCAACTCGTCTGTCAGCGGGTACTTCTGCCCGATCAGGGTGGGGTCGTCGGAGTACACCACCGTACCGTCGCGGTTCCAGATCTTGACCCGCACCAGCCCGGAACCCCCCAGGCTGCCAAGCGCAAGCTCGATTTCTTTGTAACTGGCACCATGCGCGCCGCTCGCCAGCACATCATCTGTTATATGGTCGCCTATGATAGGAGGCACAAGATCTCGTATGGCATCACGCTGCTGGTTGATAGCGGCCTGCTGGAAGTAATTCGTCAGGTCGAAACCCAATATTAAGCCGATGCCAATCATCAGCACCAGACTTATGACCGAGAATTGAAGTAGGAGGGTGATGCGCTTCATTTGCCCTCTTTTGGCATCTGAAACCTGTAGCCGAAGCCCGGCTCGGACATAATAAACTGTGGGTTCGATGGATCTAGCTCCAGCTTCTGGCGCAGCGACCTGATATAGACCCACAGGTAGCCCGTTTCGTCACGATACTCGGGCCCCCACACCTTCGAGAGCAAGTCAGCATGCGGGATTACTTTGCCCGCCTGCTGGGCCAGTTGTTGCAGCAGTTTATATTCGGTGGGAGTTAGCTTCACCTGCTCCCCGTTGTACTCTACCCTGTGCTTGAGGAAGTCGATGACCAGGCCTCCCGCCTGAATGACGTGCCCCCCTGCCGCCTCGCCCGACGCCGCTGTATTGCTGCGCCGCAATAAGGCACGCACCCTTGCCACAAGCTCTTCCGGATCGAACGGCTTGGTGACATAGTCGTCGGCCCCCAGCTCCAGGCCGTGCACCTTCTGCGATTGCTCGCCCATGGCCGTCAGGAAGATGATCGGCACGTTGGAGGCTTCGCGTATGCGTTGGGTGAACGTGAAGCCGTCCATGCCCGGCATGGTCACATCTACCACGATCGCATCGGGGACTTCCAGGTCGAACTGCCCAATGGCAGCAGCGCCCCCCGACGCAGTGCTTACGATGAACCCCGCTTTTTCCAGGTTGACGCGCAGGAGCCGCAAGATACGCGGGTCGTCGTCTACCACGAGTATGGTTTGTTTGGGTTGCATGATACCTGTTTTTCTCCAGGTGATTGGTTATGGTGAAACTAGATGTTTTGTATATCTTACCGGTTGTTCTGCTTCTAATAATACTTGTATAGGTAACAGCATGCAAAACGCGGCCTCCTGCCCTGGGAACCTTAAGGCTTTCTTAAGGAGGATAACCTCTCCTTCAGGTGATTCTCAGGCCCGCATTTGTATGATGCTTGCAGAACACAACATATGGCCACACCGCACAGGTCGTAACCGGAAAAATACTCACTCGTATAGCACCAGGATGGTAGAAAGGCATTTAGACCATGAACTCAACTTCATTCCCTGCCACTCTTAATAGGTCTTCAACTTACATACCGGAGGCCTCTGAGACAAAAGAAGCTGTCGCTAATGCAGTAATAGATCGCAAGGTTGCGCTCCAGATTGCTTATGACAAATACGTAGAACAGATCTACAAGTTTATCTTCTTCAAAGTGGGCAACCGCGAAGACGCCGAGGATATTACCTCGCAAGTATTTATCAAGGCCGCCAACTCTCTGGACGTAACGCAAATCGCGCAGGCCCAGATGGCATGGTTGTACCAGGTGGCGCGCACCACGATCAGCGACCATTGGCGCGGTTATTACAAGTGTGTTACCTCCAGCCTCGACGAGATGGAAGAGACCAGCCCGCTTCACCTGTCCGGCGACCCTATCTTCTTCGGCGCCCCGGAGGACGATGGCATTGAGCCTGCCGTTGAGAAGGTTCGAGCCGTATTATCCCTACTCCCCGAGAATTACCGCCGGGTGCTGGAGCTGCGTTTCCTTCAGGGTTGCAGCCTGCGAGAAACGGCGTCTGCCATGAGCATTACCGAGTCGAATGCCAAAGTTATACAACACCGGGCGATCCAGAAGGCGCTCAAGGTGGGCGCGCAACTTATCTAGCCGCCGGCAA
>JBBRDO010000163.1:0-7185 GCA_038203825.1 Chloroflexia bacterium
AGATAGTTGTTGGACGACAGGTTGATTACCTCTTTGCCGTCAATGACGCATACGGCCTTCTCCGGCCCCGACACCACCCGCAACTGGCGGAACATCCCCTTCTGCCGTAAGCTATCCAACTCACCATCGAGCCGCGCACGCAACGTTGCTTGCATTTTATATGCCTCCTTAAATCTAAATAGACCTTCTTCTATTATAACTTCTTTTGCTGCCAATCTTCATAAATGCGTCTCATTTGCGCTATGTGCTCGGGCACATGGGCCGTATAAATGTCCAGCCAGTCGTCCATGGTCATAATGCCGTTCTCGGAGTGATTGACGGTGTTCGCCCACGTGCTTTCGGGCAAGGTCTTTATCAGCTTATAGGTGTTGCCCCTCAGCCACTTGAACAGTTGCACGGCGTCGTCGGCGCTCTGCTCGCTGTACCCCAGTTCTCTAGCCCAAACCTCCTCATTGTAGCCCATCACATCGGAACCCGGCTCTGCTACAAGCCTGCGGCAGCGTATAAAGCTATTGGCCTCGCTGTCTGCTATATGCAATACAACCTCCTGTATAGTCCAGGGGTCAAAGTCGGCCTGATAGCCCCACATCTTGCGCGGAAAAGCAGCTATCCCCTCTACTAATTCGGCATAAGCGTTGCCGAAGGCCTCGATCTTGTGGGCGCGTTCTTCACTACTGTTCATAATATTGCTCCTTAAGGTGCATAGCACCGGCCGCAGTTGAGTGTGCTATCGGTGCTATGTCTATGCTGCGCGAGTTAACATCCGTTATGGTGCCGGTTGTGCTCCGGGCGGGATCTGCGACGGCGAGGCGACGATGAACCAGTTTGGCCACGGCTTGTATGTACTCGTAAACTGGTCGATCTTGTCGGCCTGTCCCGGCGTGATTATCCGTCTGGTGATAACAGTGGTGAGGCCCGCGTGTGCCGTCTCCACCTGCTTCTTAGAGCCCGGGGCGAGCCGCGTGTCTACCTCATACACGTCGGCAGGAGGACTCTTGCGGTCAGAGATCACCGGGCCTTCAAGTTTCACTTCACCCGCCATCTTAGTGCCGTAGACATTCACGGTGAGCAGACTGTCTCCCGCGATTGCCTCTATCAGAACGAAGTGGGGCGAGTTGTTCACGAACTTCAGGTCCACCCCGGGGTCGAACACAGCCGCATCGAAGCCGACTGGCTCTCCGTTGGCCTCATACCAGCTCACGCGATAGGCATGTTCATTGCGCTCTGTTATCTGGAACCCGCTGTAGAAGGCGGCGCGGAACATCGTTGTGCTTACCTGGCACACGCCCCCTCCAACACCTAACTGCGTGCGCTCCGCCGCGATAACATAGCCCGGCACGAAGCCCTCGGCCTCGGTGATGCCGCCCATCGTCTTTAGGAACGAGAAAGTGCCGCCCGGTGGCACAACCGTGCCGTTTAGCAGGCCCGCTGCCACCTTGATATTAGTGGCGCGCTCCTGCGACGACCCCACGAAGGTGGAAGTACCCGTGCCCATCAGGTCGGTAATCCCCAGCGCGGGCAGGTCCTTGCTCGACACGGTGGGCGTGATCACCTTACCTGGCATGTCGAACTGACGGCTGTCGGCCTTGCCGGCGTGCGTCTTGATCGCCTGTATCACGGTAGCGTTATCAGTCTGGAAGCCGTCTATCGATTCGGTGAGCACCTGCACTTTGCCGCCCTGCATCGCGAAGCGAGCGTCACGCACAGGGCGGTTCGAGTCCGACACCCAGTTACTGGCCAGTATATCCAGCTCGTTGTCTTTCCAGCCCAGTTCTATGTGGTTGGTGGCAGAGCGGTCAGGGTTCCGCTCGATGGTGGTAAAGCGAACAAGAGCCGCAGGGTCCAGAGAAAATGTCTTATTGACGGTGGTAGCCGTTATCGGGCTACTGATCCGAACGGCCAGTTGCTCCTGCACCTGCTTCACCTCGTCTGCCGATACCGTCGGCTCAACCAACTTCACAGGCAGGTCAATGCGCGTGCCCGATTCCATGTGCGCCAGCGAGTCCCTTATCAGGCCTATAGCCTTGTACGTGTCAAGCGTGCGGCCCTCTTTACCGGGCAGCGCCTGGATAGACGTGCCGTCCAACCGCACGTCCCCCTCGAACAATTCCTGGTTGATCTCACTCGCGGCTATGCCGTCCAGGTAAGCCTGTAGCTGAGGCTCGCTGAGTTGCACGGTGAGGGGCACCTGCCAGCCCTTTTGCGTAGAATCCCACTGGTCGCTGATATTGCCGAAGAAGTCGCTGTTGCGCCCCACGTTATACGCATCAGCCACCGTTTCGTTCACGCTCAATTGCACACCAAGGTCGTCCAGGCTGGGCTTCCACTCTTTGCCGTTCCAGGCCAGCACCACCGGCGATGCCGAGAACGCAGCCACTTTGTCGCGCAGCAGCTTCTTGGCCTCGTCCTGCGTTTTGCCCCCCAGGTCAACGCCAAGTGCCGCCACACCGGGGAATACTTTGCCGCTATACTGCCCCTGCCAGGCCAGCGCGAAAGCTGTGCCGCCCACCAGCCCGATCACGATCACGCCTGCTATCAGCCACAGGATCACAGCGCCCCAACGCCGCTTCTTCACACCGTCAACTTCGACAGCCAGGTAGTTCAGGTTGGAATCGAGCTTCGTTTTAGAAGGAGAATAGGCCTTCTGGGTCGGCACCTGCGGCTGCTGCCTTGGATTGCTTGGCCGAGGCGCTACAACGGGAGTATATAGTAGCGTGGGGTCTTCATAGTCCCTGTAAGGGGTCTCTTCCCCGCGTGCCGCCGAGGGCGGTTGAGGCGGCTGCGCCGGCTGCTGTGGCGCTTGCGCTTTCCTACGGTCTGGTTCTTGCTCTCTGGCAGGCTGCTGTGGTGCTACTCTGGCCCCTTGCTCCTGCCCTTTGCCCTTAGCGCCCGGCCGCTCAAAACGCGAGGAGCCGTCCACCAGCGGTATGGCGCGGGTCGATTTCGGATCATTGGCTCCCGGCGTGCCTGCCCCCGGGTTATGCGAGGTCCAGTTGGATGGTGCGGGTGTGCCGCGCTTGGGAGTGGCATTGTCGGCCGAACTGCTCTCCCCATTTGCCTTTTCGCTATCAGGTCTCTGGGGCCACGTCGGCTCGAAATCATCTTTATCCATATTGTTCCTGACCTTACCCTTCCGTCCACTTAAAGCGCACTCCGCCTATGCCAATGATGTCACCCTCGGAAACAGCAGCAGGGTGTGATACTTCAGCGTTGTTAAGAAAAGTGCCATTGGTCGACGCTACGTCTTCGACCCAGGGCCGCCCGTCCCGCCAGCTGATCAGCGAGTGTTCGCTCGATATGAAATCGTCTTCCAGCACAATGCTATTGCTGGGTTTCCGCCCCAGCGAGGTCACCGCCTGCAACGTATAGACTGTGCCCGGCGCGAGCCTGCTGTTCCCCGGCTCTACCACCACCAGCTTGCCGTAGCGTGCTTTAGTAGTAGGAGCTTCAGCACGTGCAGGCTGGCGCAAATCGCGCACAATCACCCTTATCACCCAGAACAGGAAAAGGTAAAGAAGCACAATGAAAGCGATCCTCAGGCCGAGGATGAATATGTCGAAAGGTAATGTTTGTGAAGTTGGCATGACTGGTATGCGAGGCTGAGGTCGGAAGGGTTCTTACGACTGGTTGAACAGTAGCTCGAAGCCCCCAATAGATGCTATGTCGCCTGGCGCCAGCACCGCAGCTTCGATCGGCTGAGAGTTGACGAAAGTGCCGTTGGTCGAGCGCAGGTCACGCAGCAGGTAGTGTCCGTGCCTGAAAGTAAGCTGAGCATGGTGGCGTGACACTCTAGGGTCGTCTATCACGAGGTCGTTGTCCAGCCCGCGCCCTATCGAAAGCAAGGTTTTGCTGACCGGGAACTCGCGCCCCGCCAGGTCGCCCACCATGGGGCTGAGGGACGCGGGAGGCGGCGCCACCGCGGTCGCAGGCGTAACGATCCCCGCCGCTGCGCCCGCCTGCTGGCGATTGGTTGACACGCGGGGCATGGCATGGGTCGGAGCAAGCACAGGCTCTGGGGGCTGTGCGGCTCCGGACTTCGGCCCCATGCGGGTCGTGCCCGCCATCGACGAAGCCGGTTGGTCGCTCAGTTTCGCTTCCACCTCTATGCCGCGCTTGTGCACCCCTGCACCTGATTGCAGTATCACCTTGGGCCGGGCCACCAGAGCGTAGCCGCGTTCTGCTGCCAGGTCGGTAATAAACTCGGCCATGTTGTGTTCGAGCGAGTGCTTGAAAGGCTCGAACTCGGCGTAGTCCTCGGCGTTTAGCGTAACCTCGTAGTGGTTGGGCACGTAGGTGCGGCCCACGCTGATCGTGGGGTGAGCTTCCATCTCGCGCTCAAGACGCTTGGCAATCTCCGCAGGCTGGATAGGACTCCTGAACAGGCGTGCAAAAGAGCCTTCCATTACCCGCTCGACAAGTTCCTCAAACCTCTGTAATGCCTGCAAGGACGCGCCTCCTACGACCTGACATTTCCCATCCGGAACGAAACACGGCGCACGGGCCGCACTCTGATTATACCGTAGCGATAAGGGTCGTACAAACCTGTGGATATCGTGTGCAGGACCGCTGTCGCTTTCCATAACGAATCGCCTACCGATGCGGTAGTACGAAGGTCTAGCGTCTCGTAGTACGATGATACGGCTTTGCAATAGTTGTTTTTGCCACCACGTAGCTTATAATTTGAAGAAAGCCGCGTATTACAAGCGACTTACGATCTACGACTCATGATCTACGACTCTTTGACACAGGAAGCAGCCACCTTGCCCGCCCCCGACCGGGCTGCGGATAGTGCTGCCCTTGAGCATGTCAGCGACAGGGAAGGCTTCAAGTTTGCCTTCCGGGTCTGGTTTGTCATGCGGATTGTGCTGTCTGTGCTGGGGGCGGTCATTCTGCTTACGGCTCCCGACTGGATGCACGACCATGTACGAACTGACTACCCCGATGTAACCCTGCCCAACCACGACCTGTACGGCACAACCATAGGCCTGTGGAACCTCTACGACGTCCGGCATTATACCAGTATTGCTGAATTTGGCTACAGCGGCGACCTTAGCTGGCAGACCGCCTACTTCCCCGGCTACCCGTTGCTGATCAAAGCGGTAAGCTATGTCACTCTAGGCGATTATCTGCTCGCTGCCTTGATCGTCTCCAACATCTGCGCCCTGCTTTTCTTCTGGTTCCTCTACCGCCTGGTCAACCTGGACTATGGCGCTGAGGTAGCCCGCAGAGCCGTCGTATTATCAGCTCTATTCCCCAGCTCTTTCTTCCTATTCATGGGCTACACCGAGAGCGTAGTGCTGGCGGGCATGGTCGGCGCGGTCTATTACGCACGCAGACAACAGTGGTGGCTGGCGGGCATACTCGCAGGCGCGGCCGCCCTGACCAAAGAGCCGGGCGTGTTCATCTTCTTGCCTCTTGCCTACATATTCTGGCAGCAGCTCCGTGCGAGCAAGGGAGAATGGCCTTTGCGCCGCAAGCTGGCGGGGGCATGGCTCCTTCTGTGCCCGCTGGCCGCTCTGGGATATACCGCCTACCGCTATCTATTCCTCGCTGCGCCCATAACCGACGCGGCAGACCTTGGGGGCGCACAGCGCCTGGCGATTCCGGGATACCCTCTGCTAGCCGCAATTCAGGCCGCAATCTCCCCCAACCCCATGCTGGCATACGACATCATGGACATATTCTTTGCCGTGCTTACTATAGTATTGGTGGCGGGCGTGATTATCAAGATGCGCTCGATGCCCTACACACTCTTCTCCCTGCTGATGGCCCTGACCAGCCTCAGCGCATTCATGTACGTCTATATCTACAGGCCGCAGGTCAACTCGCCGCGCAGGTTGCTGCTCATCTTCCCGATCTTCATCCTCCTGGCCCTCGTTACAAACAAGCGTGGCGTGTACAAAGCTGTAGCCTACACCTCTGCAGCTATCTATCTCATGATGGCCGCTCTATTCGCAAATTGGATATTCGTCAGTTGATCGCACGTTGTGGTATAAAGATTGCTTATGGTAATAGCAAGAATGTGTGGAAAAGTATATTGTCTTAGCCTTTTTGATGCTGTATACTTATGTTAACAACAGGCTCAACCCGGAGCGGTGACTGACGGCACCCAACACCAACTACGTTCGCTGCACAGCTAGAGTAGGGCCAAAGGATGCCAACACGCGGAATAGAAGCGTCAATAGCGCAAGTGGAACCAACGGAACAATTGAAGAAGCCGTTACGAAGAGGGTCGGGAACCCGCAGGCATAAAGGCCCCCATCTTTACCAGATGGAAATGCAATTCCTTGACGCCCCTTCGACCACAGAGGAGACAGTAACGCCTCCCTCGGCTTTGCCACCCCAGCCTCCAAAGACCCCTCCCCGAGAACAAACACAGGACACCCGACACTCTCAGCAGGCCACTCCTGCCCCCTCCCCCACTCAGACCGTCACCCCCGACGGCACACTTTCGCCGGAAACCCCCATTCCGGTCCCCACTGCTCCCACTCCCCCCGTCACCGGTTCCCCAACGCCTGATATTGCTGCGGGCCACAGCCCCGGCGACAGCACTGAGCAGGATTCCCTTTCCGCTTCAGTAAACAATCCTCCCAAGCCTGGCGCCGAGTCCAGCCCGCCCGGAGGAGTCATAATGGTGGGCGGCATTGGTTTCCATCACGCAAGCGAGGCCGAGTTCGCACGCTTGCTGAACTACTACGGGATCGAGTGGGAGTATGAGCCGAACCAGTTCCCATTGCAGTGGCGAGACGGTAGACCCGTTGAGATGTTCTCGCCCGACTTCTATCTGACTGAGTTCGACCTCTATATAGAGCTGACTACCATGCGCCAATCGCTGGTGCGTCGCAAGAATCGCAAGCTACGCCTCATTCGCGCTCTTTATCCCGAAGTCAACATCAAGCTCCTTTACCGGCGCGACTACCAGCGCCTCCTACAACGGTTCGGTATTCCACAGGAAGAGGTTGATGCCGAGATGCACGGGGCGCCAACTGATGAATCAGAGCCGGAAAATTAGGAATATATGACGCTCAGCCTGAACAGCACCGACATACCGCATATAGAGCCTGATTCCCCGCCCCTATTCGCCGACCTCACAGCCGGTATTGAGCCATTCATAACCGAAGAGGAATTACAGTCCCGCGTGGGTGAGCTGGCCTGGGAAATAGCGGAAGACTACCGCAAGCTTGG
>JBBRDO010000164.1:0-7171 GCA_038203825.1 Chloroflexia bacterium
GTACTGGGTGCGCCTGCGCGAGCTGGGAGAGGGGAATGTTTCGGCGGGAGTGCGCGAGGCGATGCGCCGGCTGACCGAGTATGATGGGCGAACCCATGCTAAATAGCTGCGTACCTTACTACTTATGCCTGCAGCTAGACACGATCGCCAGGAGACAGCCGGCGGTGAGCATCTCGAGCGCGCTCGTCTGCAACTGACGCCCCGTACCGAGAGAGCATGGTCCTGCTACGCCAACCGGTGAGGCGCATGAGGTCGCCCTCCTGCCCTCCATCTGCCAGCCACTGGTGCGAAAAGGTATGCCGGAACTGGTGTGGATGAATGTGCGGGAGGCCCGCCGTTCGAGCCCGGTCTTCTATGACGTAGGATATGCCGTCAGCCGTCATCGGCCCCTGCACCCCCAGCCACAAGTTATCGCCCTGCGCTGCAACTGAATAGGCCTTGCGAGCTCGCAGGTAGCGGTCGAGAGCCAGGGCGGTCTTGCGGCCTATGGGGCACTGGCGGATCCGGTTGCCCTTGCCCACCACCTTCACCTGGGCGTTGTCGAAGTCAATATCCCCCAGGTGGAGGCCGGCGATCTCCCCTCGACGCATGCCGGTATCTATCAGCAAACGTATAATGGCCATGTCCCGCCGGGCGTAGAAGTCCTTACCCTCGCACACGCGCACGAGAGCGCGGAGTGCCTCCACAGAGATTACCGGGACCGGCTTGTCGGGCACGCGGGGCGGCTTGATGCGCTCCATTGGCGACCGCTTGATCTCGTCTTCCTCCAGAGCCCACGAAAAGAAGAGCTTGAGGCCCTTGTAGTGCTTGAGGAGGTAAGCGGGGGAGAGCAGCTGCTCGGTCTCACGGCCTCCTCGGATAGCGGTGCGCTCTCGCATGTGAATGAGGTACGCCTCGACGTGTTCCCGCTTGATGCCGGTTATAGTGGTGGGCATCCCGTGCTCCTCGAGGTAGCCATGGAGAGCCGCCACGGGCACCGTGTAAGCGTAAACGGTAGAGCGCGCTTTGTTCTCGGCCAGGAGGGACCGGCGGAACGACTCGAGCATCGTCAAAAGCTGTTCAGTTCCTTGGTCAGCAGTCGGTGGAAGTTTAGAAAAATGGCTGCTCATCTTGCCTCCTGTCCAGTACCTTGGTCTGGGTGAGCACGAAAGCAGCCAATCCGTGTCAATAGTGACGAGGGGCAGATTTGAACTGCCGACCGAGGGCTTATGAGTTCTCCTGGACTGCATGCTAGGAGTTGTGCGTGCGTGAGCTCGAAAAGTTGTCCAGTCCCTTGGTCAGGAGAATAGTGCCTACGCTCCCCGTATCCTGATAAACCAATCGCCTACGGGATCCCGGTCCCACGATCTTCTCATGGTCTCTCGAACACCCGGCGCCTCGCTCCACTCTTCCTCGCGTTCACGCGCACTAACAGGCGCGGCACCCAGTATTCGAGGCTCCGCGGCCCCTACGGACGCTGCGGAGCCGCTGTGGAAGTCCATGCTGTACATATCCGATATCCCCAATGCGTTAGAGCGTGCTTCGTCGCTCAGCGCAACATAATCGTCAGCCAGCTGTGCGAGCTCGCGCTTGAGGTAAGGGTGCAGTATCATCGGCTAGGCCTCAGCCTCGTCGTCAGTCGGCCGCCTACCACGCCGCTCGATCCGGCGGAGCCATTCTATATCTTCCTCTGCGCGCTTCCGGCCTTCAGCATCCAGCGAAACATAACCGCGGAACAGACGCATCAGCTCATCAGGAGTAACCCGTCCTTTGTACAGCCGCGCTATGCGAGCGCTGTACTCTCTGAGTGGATCGCCACTTTCTTTCTGGTCTCTCGTAACCCTGCCAGCCTTCAGGTCGTCCAGACTCACTTCCAGCACGTCGGAGATCACAGACAAAGCGAAATCGTCCGACGGCGCTTCCGCCCGCCCCTCCCACGTCGAGAGCGTGGTCTGAGATAAACCGGTCTCCTCAGCCAGGTCCTCTTGACGCAGCCCTTTGCGCTTTCGATAGAAACGAAGCGCATTGCCAAAGGGCAATATCTGGTATTCACCGTCCGCGTTGGGTACTGGCATGGGCGGATTATAGCAGGATATTTGCATACACTTTCCCTATCGGATATTTTTGTTAGGAATTGGTGGAAAAAGGCATTGACAATACCCGATATATCACGTATGATAATTGCATACGGATAACTGATATATCGGGAGGACGACCAAACCTATGCCCAGGCGGAAGACACAAAACACAAAGCTACTGCAGGTTCGCGTAACCCCGCAACAGTACGAAGCAATAGACAAGTTGGCCATGCTGAAGAACACGACGGTTGCCGAAGTTCTCCGGCAGCAGATTGACGGCTTGATCGCCAGAGCACAGAACGTGACCGGCTCCAACCAGGCGGCATAGGCCAAACCGTGAACGCTACACAAGTCCACATATCCACCAGAATACCGATCTTCGAGCATGGCGAGCGTGTCTATATTCAGGCGGCAGTACTGGACTTGGACGATGGCCCGCACAGCGACATTGTCGCCGGCTCGGTGATCAAGATGATCGACGACTGGCACTACTCGCTCGACCCACGCGTGCTGGTAAAAATCGGGCAGGTATCGTACGTCTGCCGCGCTTCCGAACTCAACCCCTAACCCGTCGAAAGGATGCCCTCTATGGACAACTGCACGTTCAACGTGTCCTCTGAAAGCCCGGTAGCCAATCCTAAGACCATCGTGCGCACTGGCTACTACTGTGACATCTGCAAGGAGAGCTGGCACGAGGGGTACGCTCACAGGGCAGTTGATGCGATCTGGCACGTGCCGGCTAGCGGCGGCGGGTTCTACATGGTGAGCGTCGATCTGGGCGGGACGTGGCACTGTGACTGCCCCGGCTTCGAGTACCGAGGCCGCTGCCGGCACCTCCATGGAGCTGACCACCACGAGGGGGTTATTGAGTTGGAGAGGCTCGGCAAGAAACATAATCTGCCTCACATTACCTGGCTGAAATACGAGCAAGCCCGATGGCCTGCTGAAGTTCCTGCAAGCGAATTGTAGGGCATAAGACAGCTCGTAGTTTTATCTACACGAAAGGAGGTGATACGAATGCAAAGACAGGCACGGCACGACACGCTGGCGGAAGCGGCACATGACCACTACCGCACCGTCATGCGCTGCTCATCAGACGGGGTCATAGACCGGCGCGAGCAGGTAGAGATAGCGCAATCGGCGCGCAAGCTGGCGATGTCCGCACAGATGCAGTCGACCAGGCTCAGACTGGCTCGACGCATGATCTCGGGCGGAGATATGGATCGCGAAATCCTGGGCGAGGTTCGGGATTATCAGGTGCTACAGGCACAAGAGAAGGCCGTCTCGTATGTCGAGTACGAAGCGGCCTAATGTGGAGGCTTGAGAGGGCATCCACGGAAAGGTTAACACAATGGCAGATGAAATGCAAGAGGCACCGCCCCCTGTGGATACGCTCGAACAGCGCGTGTACGAGCTCGAGCAGTTAGTGCAGGGGCTGTTGCAGGCCAGGGAGTGCATGGACGTCGAAATAGTGAGCCTGACCGGGCGAGTCGCGTCGCTGGAAGACGCGAACAACAGCGACACCAGCAGTGAGTATTTCGAAAATCGCATCGAGCAACTGGACGACCGGCTCACGCGCAAGATCGGTAACGTCGAGCGCGATCTGGAGAACAAGATCGACTACGCGCGCAGTGACCTGGAGAACAAGATCAACAGCGTAGAGAGAGGGAGCCGGCGATGGTAAGCCCCACCGTCACAGCTGCCCGCAAGCGGCTCAAAACACTCCGGGCCAAGGCTGCGGCTCGTAAGAGGGTAGCTCGCCCGGACTACGACCCGAAGAAGGCTACCCAGGCCTGTAGAGCGGGATTCTGGGCCAAGCTGATGGCCGAGGTGGACCCGGATAGCAGGCTCTCGGAAGCGGATAGGCTGCACAAGGCCAAGTCGCTGTTCGCGGCTCGCATGTATGAAGCGAGGGCGAACAAGCTGGCCCGCTCCATCCGCACTATGAGAAAGGCAGGTTAGGGCAAATGATTGAAACACGAGTTAGACGCCTCAGCACTTCGGCACTCATTGAAGAGCTACGCGAACAAGCGTCTGAAACCACCGACAAGGATGAAGCACTCGAGCTGCACGAGAGAGCCGAGGTGCTTGAGTTGCTTGCCGTCGTTGCCAAGCAGTCGGTTGAGCTAAGCGAGCTCGTCGACATGCTGGTGAGAAGGGAACCGAAATCCAATGCTTGAGACTACGAAGGACGCGTTCGCCGTAATCGGCATATACGCGACTCTGTTTGGCGCGCTGTACTTCGCCCGCCACCTGCTAACACAGGTAAAAGAGAAGGCGCGCTCAGAGGTAGGAAAGAGGACGCAGGCCGTGCGTATAGCAGCCCCTGAGCCTGCTCAGGAAGAGCACGCACTGTATGGTCTTCCCGATGTACAGAAAAGGAAACAAACGACCCCGCGCTCCGCATACGACGCCTGGCTGCTCAGCGTGGAATGTGACCGCAACGCGATGGACAGGCAGTGCGACCCTTTCGTGATGAACCTGTTACGTGAGCGCCCACTCTGGCAGGTGATACCCGGCGGCCGGAGCCGTGACGATGGCGAAGAGCCTACCCCTGCTTAGCAGAAAGGCGGGCGTTGGATAACCGAACCATTACCGAACATAAGGAGACACCTAAGACAATGGCTGGATTTGCAGACACAATCAACCAAACAGAGAACATCCCCGACGCGCCCGATGAGTCGCGTTATGACGGCCCGCCCCGTATGAGGTGGGCGAACGGAGCCAAGGCGAGCCACCCGAGCGTGCTCGACGTTCCGGGCACGTTCTACATCTCGGAGAAAACGCTGGGCGGCCTGGTGCCGGCCGAGCCCTGGAACGAGGTATCACGTTATGAGGACGAGACCGGGTACGAGGCCGAAGAGCTGAACCTCATAATCATTGCCTCAAAGTCGCAGCCGTTCGCTGACAAGCGCAACGACAAGGGCAAGTGGATCGCGCGCGAGTGGCAGGCCTCGTGGGAGCCGGGCGTCTCGCAATCGGTGCAGACCGAGTACCTTTGCATCGCTGAGGGCTTCTATGACCAGGCGGACCCGCTGAGCGCCATACCGCTCGTGCTGGCTGTGAAAGGCATGGTGGGGCGGCGCATGAAGGAGCTGCTGGAAGCCTACAGGAAGGACCTGCTGGCCGAGGCCTCCAGGATAGCGTCCATAGGACGTAAGGACCGCGTGAGACTTCCACAGTGGTCTTTCAGGATCCCGTTCGGTCCTGAGCGGGACAAGAAAGGCAAGTACGCTTTTACAGATACCGGCTTCGGCTCGACCGTGCAGCTGCCGGTGCTCAGATTCCCTCCCGAAATCAATGAGGCCGTCATGACCCAGGCCTACGTGGGCGATGCCATGCTGCAGCACGGACGCTTCCTGTACGACTCGTACGAGCTGTGGCGGACTGCCCGGTACACGAACAAGACCGAGGGAGACGAAGACCAGGCGGAGCGGCCCGAACCGAGGCCTGCCTCCGGCCAGCTCCCTGCGGAGCCCACGTTCAAGCCGACGGGCATGCCGTCGCCCAACGGCATGACGCTGGAGGAAGAGTTCGCGGCCATCGACGAGACCCAGCTGGCGCGCCAGCGCTTGGGCTTCGGCCGAAGGCGGGAGACGGCATTGCAGAAACTGGACTGGGATACCGACATGAGGGAGTACCAGGAGGCGCAGATTGTCGGTCACCCGGTTAGCAGCTTCAAGGCGCTCGACGGCCGAGAGCAATTCCTGATCGTTCGACAGCTGGAGCGCTTTGCAACCGGCCAGGAATCGCCGGACATCCCCTTTTAGTCTGCGTGCGGGGCTCACGGTATTGACGTGAGCCCCGGCCTTGCCGTTGGAGGTAGAGGTGGAAAACAAAGTAAAAGTTTGCAAGACTTGCGGCATCGAAAAGCCGGTAAGCGAATATTACGAGTCGAGAGGCGTGCCTAACGGAACGTGCAAGACGTGCCATAACGCGCGCTCGAAAGCGCACGCGCAGAAGCGCCGTGACGCAGGGAAAGCCGTCGGGCAGACACCGACAAATCTGTTTGCAATCGATGTGGAGGCGCACCGGGAAAAGCGGGCCACGGACTGCTCACACAGCTTTCGGCTCTGCGGCCATACCTCGATTGTGGGCAGGTGGCCGGACTACTACGCAAACAGGCCTGAACCGGAGAAGGGGAAAGAGCACCAGGTGTGTATCGAGTGCGGCGACGTCAAGACCGTAACTGTCTATGTTCCCGAGTACATCCCGGCTGGCGGCTTCTCCCAAAAGCACGTGCCGCAGTACACGAACGGGTTCGTGCCGGAGCCGTCCTCGGCCGTGCCGGTTGAGTGGCTCGGCAGCGATCCGGGCGACGAAGCACCCGAAATAGGTTCGACCGGTGAGGCTGAGGCTGAGTATCAGGCGCGCGTGGATGAGCGCCTTCGCCCGCTCGTTGGACCTGCAATAGACACCCCTGGCGAGCCTGTAGAGGCACCGTTGGTCGAAGCCGAAACAGATACACCCTCCATTGAAAACTCGTGGCTGCGGGACATGGAGCAGCTGCGGGAAGAAGTGGCGGCGCTTACCAAAGCACTCGACGAGGAACGGGCGAAGGAGACGCCCACCATTGAAGGCGGCGTGTCCCAGGGACCGATAACGCGGTGGGAGTACCTCAGCGCAGACGCCGTGGGCATGAAGCAGGTGGCGCTCGATGGCGCACGCCTGGAGATCGAGCGCTTACGCCAGGAGGTGGCTTTGCTTACCAAAGCGGTCGAGCATGAGCGTGCGAAGGTGCGCGTGCTGGAAATCCGATATGACATCGAGCGACTGCTAGAGGAGCGCGACGACCTGGCCGACCAATACGGCCTACCGACGCCCTGGCTGCACTCTTAGGAACACAACAGCCCCTGGTCGCGCAGGCGGCGGCCGTTCGTGACGGCACAGGGGCACCGACCTCTCACGCCCGGCCTTTCGAAGCTGGGAGCAGAGATAAGCCTAACGGCTGCTGAGTTGGAAAGTAGGCGTGAGGTGTGAGAGGTTTTTATCAACCAAACAGGAGGAACAACAATGGCAGATCAGCAACCGACAATAGGCAGAGTAGTGCATTACGTGTCATATGGCACACCAAAGGGTGAATACGCAAGCAAGTGTGTAGCCTCTATCATTAC
>JBBRDO010000165.1:0-7011 GCA_038203825.1 Chloroflexia bacterium
AGTGACCAGTGACCAGTGACCAGTGACCAGTGACCAGTGACCAGTGACCAGTGACCAGTGACCAGTGACCAGTGACCAGTGACCAGTGACCAGTGACCAGTGACCAGTGACCAGTGACCAGTGACCAGTGACCAGTAGGACGACGGACGACGGACGATGCATACCGGTCACTGGTCACTCGCCCCTGCCCCCTAACCCCCAACTATGATAAAATACCCCCATGGTAACCCGGGCTGTCGAAGACTACTTGAAAGCTATCTACAAGCTTCAGCGAGATGGTGCGCCCGCCACCACCAACGCCATTGCTGAGGTGCTCGGTGTGCGCGCGGCCTCCGTCACCTCCATGCTCAAGTCGTTGCGCCATGAGGGCATGGCCGACTACACCCGCTACCAGGGCGCATACCTGACCGAGAAAGGGCTGGCCGAAGCCCTGCGCGTCATCCGACGCCACCGCCTGATCGAGCTTTACCTCAACCAGTACCTCGATGTTCCCTGGGATCGCGTACACGACGAGGCCGAGCGCCTTGAACACGCTATCACCCCCTACCTTGAGGAGCACATAGACGCGCGTCTTGGCTACCCAGGCTTCGATCCCCACGGCGCTCCCATCCCCAGCAGCACAGGCACCATCTCTGAGCGCGACTTGATCTCCCTTTCCGAGCTACCCCCCCATATACCGTCCGTCGTCCGCAACGTCCCCGACGACAATCCTGAGCTATTGCGCCTCGCCGCCGGCCTTGGCCTCCTGCCCAATGTGTCTGTCACAGTCATAAGCCGCGACCCCTCCGACGGCTCCGTTGAGATCATCTCCGACAGCCCAACCTCCCCCGGCACCCCCCGCCACGTAACCCACGAAGTAGCCAACGGCATCTTCGTCAACCGCCCCTAGCAAGCGAAAGTTTGCCTCTCCCGGTCCGTCAAAGCCCCTCCCCTACCCTTGTCATTCTGAGCGAAGCGAAGAATCACCCTCCCCACCCTTCCGCTTGCCAAAGCCTCCCCTCTACCGCCGCATGACGCATGACGCATGACATTGTATAATGTCGCGTGGACAAGAACACTTCTACAGCAAAAACCCCCAGCGCCTCAATAGTCGTGGTCAGCTACAACACCTCGGCCTACATAGCCGAGTGCATAGACTCCCTGCTCGCCCTTGATTACCCCGACGTCGAGATCATCGTCGTCGACAACGCCTCAACCGATGGCAGCGTCGACCTGATCAAGCGCCGCTACCCACAGGTCGAGTTGGTCGAGCTCTCCGAAAACAAGGGCTTCGCGGGCGGCGCAAGCGTCGGCCTATTCATAGCGCGGGGCGACATCCTTGCTACCGTCAACCCCGATGTGCGCCTCGATCCAGGCTGGATGCGCGCAGTTGCCGTCACCCTTGCCCGCCCCGACGTCGGCATAGTCGGCAGCCGCATCCTCTATCCCGACGGACGCACTATCCAGCACGCGGGTGGCATCGTCCACTACCCCCTCGCCACCACTGACCACATAGGTCGCGGCGAAATAGACCGTGGCCAGTACAACCTCGAAAAGACCGTCTCCTTCGTGACCGGTGCCGCTCTTGCCATGCGCCGCGACGTAGGCTATCTCCTCAACTTCTTCGATGAAGTCTTCTTCCCTATGTACTACGAAGACGTCGACCTGTGCTGGCGCGCCGAGTGCGAGGGCCTCCAGACAATCTACCAGCCGCAGGCCCTCGCCTATCATCGCGAGTCCGTCACCATCGACCGCAAGGCCGTGCGCTATTACGGCTTCTATCACGCCAACCGCTTGCGTTTCGTGGTCAAGAACTACTCCCCCGAGCAATTGCTGGGCGACTTCCTTCCCGCCGAAGCCGCCCGCCTCACAGGCGTCATGGAGCCTGAAGACCGCAAAGCCTCTCTCTCGATGCTCGACGCCCCCTACAATCCCAGGCCATCGCCTTACCACTCGGAAGTGCAACCACAGCCACAGCCTCTGTCAGATCGTTGGGATGCGTTACACTCGCAGGTGTCCGGCGTCATGTCGGGTTGGCAGGTCTACGAGAAAGTATACAGCGCCCCCAACGGCAAGCCCCGCCGGAGCGGCTCGTTGCGCGATCGCCTTGGCAACCTGAAGAAGCGGCTCTACCTCTGGCCCGTGCTGCAAAAACAGATCGACTACAACGCAGAACTGGCCCGCACCATACGTGAGCTTTCCACTCAGCTAGCCGATGTACAGGCCCGCCTGGCCGTCCAATCTCACATCACCGCGGCCCTGCTCTCCCGCCGCGATGCCGAGATAGACGAGGACCTGGCAGAGTTAGACAAGCTCGACGAGTAGAACTCCCTCTAATCTTCCCCTACAATAGTGCCATAAATGCGGTCCAGCTCCTCGTCAGAGAAGAAGTAGATTACCAGTTTGCCGCCTCTGCTGCTCCTCGAAAGCTGCACCTTCGTGCCAAGCGCGTTGCGAAATCGCTCTTCCAGCACCCTGGCTTCGCTGTAAAGCTCATCCTTAGCTGGCGTCTCGCCCTTCTCCTCGTCTGGCGTGGGCGCCTCCGCAAGACGCCTGGCCAGTGCCTCCACCTGCCGCACATTCAGCCCGTCCGCCACTGTGCGCTCCAAAAGCCGCAGTAACATCTGCTCATCAGGCACCTGCAAAAGCGCGCGGGCATGCCCCTCCTCTATCAATTCCAGCGACAGCGCCTCGATAACCTGCGGCGGCAAGCGCAGTAAACGCAGCGAGTTCGTCACCGCGGTCCTGCTCTTCCCTACGCGCTCGGCCACAACCTCCTGCGTCAGCCCGAAATCATCCACCAGCGACTTATACGCCAGCGCCGCCTCCATCGGGTTCAAATCGGCCCTCTGTATGTTCTCGACCAGCGCCATCTGCAGCATCTCGCCCGACGTGGCCTCCTTGACCACCACAGGCACCGTCTCCAGCCCTGCCAATCGCGATGCGCGCCACCTGCGCTCTCCCGCTATCAGACTGTACTTGTTCTTCCCGGTCCTCGTCACCAGCAATGGCTGCAACAGGCCGTGCTCGCGTATCGACGCAGCCAGCTCTTCCAGCTTATCGGCCGACATAGCATGGCGCGGCTGGTGCGGGTTAGGCGATATAGCATCTATCGGCACCGTGAGCAAGCCCGCGTTAGCAGACTCCACAGTCAACCCATGCTCATGGGCGGCCAGCCCTTCCTGTGCGCTTTGAACCGCTTCTTCCTGCCTGGTCTGCGCCGCGTCTTCCTGCGGTGCCGGCTGTCCAATCAGCGCGCCCAATCCCCGGCCCAGCCCGCCGCGCTTCTTGCCTGTCATGACGCCATGCTCCCTTCGGACATCGGTGCCGGTTCTACCGTCATACTCGTTTCGCCCGATCGCGCCACCAGTTCGCCCGCAAGCGCTGCATACGCTAACCCGCCCCGCGAGTTGGCATCATACTCCAGAATGGTCAGTCCGTAGCTCGGCGCTTCGCTCAGGCGCACGCTGCGCGGGATCAGCGTCTGGAACATCTCGCGTGGAAAGTGCGACTTCACCTCTTGCACCACTTGTGCCGATAAATTGGTGCGGCTGTCGTACATGGTCATGGCTATACCCAGGATGCGCAGGTTCCTGTTCAACCCCTTCAACACCAGCGAGATCGTGTCCGTTAATTGCATCAACCCTTCCAGCGCCAGGTACTCACACTGCAAGGGAATAATCACCGCATCGGCTGCCGTGAGCGCATTGAGCGTGAGCAGTCCCAGAGAGGGAGGGCAATCTATGAGTATATAGTCGTAATGCGCCTTGAGGGGCTTGAGTATTTCGCGCAGGCGGTACTCGCGCTCCCCTTGCGCTTCCCCGGCAAGCTCCACCTCGGCTCCCGCCAGTTCCACCGAAGATGGCAGCAGGTCGAACCTGCGCCCGAACTGTGGCCTGTCAATGGTGGTGATCGATTCGTCGGCTTCGGCCTCCCCCATCAGCACCTCGTACAGTGCCGGAGCCTCGCGGCGCTTGTCCACCCCCAGGCTGGAAGTCGCGTTCGCCTGCGAGTCGGCGTCCACCAGCAGCACGCGCTTTCCCCCCGCCGACAAATACGCCGCGAGGTTTACCGTGGTGGTGGTTTTGCCCACTCCCCCTTTCTGGTTGGCGAAGCAGTACACATAGCCCCCACGCAAAGGGCGTCCCGTAATAGGCTGGTTAGAAGCAACTTCCACTAGAGCTAATTCTAACCGATTATGAACGGGGTAACAATCGAGGGATGTTCTAATACGTTGCATACCAAGTCATAACGAAGACTTATACATTCCCGCTTGCGTTCACCCACCCATAGCTTATAATGAAGCGGCTTCTTCCCCCGTCGGTCGCTACATTTACCTGTTTGGCTTGTTCGCCCGCCGTCTGTCGCTCGTCTGTGGAAGCCTACCATTTCATCCCCTAGGATAGAGTCCTCCATTATGCTTATAGCCTATATAGACTGCTACGCAGGGCTTTCGGGCGAGTCCCTGCTTGATGCACTTGTGAGCGCAGGTCTGCCGCGCACGCAGCTCAGCACTGCTTTCGTTGACCTATCCACTGTTCCCGATAAAGATGCAACCATCCTCGCGTCCTTCGACCATGCCATAAGCGCGTCTGTCCTCCCTACCCTCGTCAAGCAGGTCACACGCGCTGTGCTGGCGCGTCTGCGAGAGGCAGAGGCCTCCGTTTATGCGTCGTCCATGCAGTCTGTGTTCCGCGTAACCGGTCTGCGCAGTTGGGACCTGACCGAGCTGAGCGCCCTTGCAGGCGTGGTATACGGGCTGGCCCTGCTGGGCGTGGATCGCGTGGTCTGTTCGCCTTTGAGGGTCGGCGGCGGCTCCGTCGAGGCCCGTGCCGGCGTTACGCCCGCTCTCTCCCCCATAGCCGCCGAGCTCTTGCGCGCCGGCTCAGTTCCTATATACGGGAGCGATCAGGCTGAAGAGCTTGTTACACCTATCGGGGCGGCTCTGGTGGCTACGCTGGTAACCCAGTTCGGTCCACTTCCTGCCATGAAGATCCACTCGATCGGCTACGGTATAGAGCAAACTCCGGGTACTGGCCTCTACGTCACAAGCCTGGATGGGCGTCTATGCACCCCGTCGCGTCAAACCCGTATCTTCATAGGCGAGGCCATTACTGCAGATCTCACGCCTGCTACCTCATCCGTAGATACAGCCTCCACGTACATGGCGGCCACCGCTGCCACGTCCGAAACGGGACGCGCGACGCATGTAGAAGCCGCGCCCGCAGGCACAATGACCCCGCCCACCATCCAACCTTCCAACCCCTACGTTGACAGCCTGAGCGACTGGATAGCCATAAGCATCAGGGGCCATCAGGAGAGCGGTAGGCAAAGGCTATAACCCCAACGACGGACGACCGGCGGCGGCTTGGTATCGGCCGTCTGTCATCGGTCGTCCGTCGTCCATCTAAGTCAAAATACCTCGCCTCCGCAGGTAGTGCAGCACGAGGTCCTCAAACGGCTGGTCGGTTGTTACCTGAACGTAGTTGATCCCTCGGCGGCGGCAGAAGTTCTCTATCCCCGACTGCCAAGCCTCAAACTTCTCGCGGTACAGGTCCAGCACTCCTCCGTCTATTGACACTTCTTGTGTCGCACCCGTTTCTATGTCCCTAAGGCGCAAGTCGCCAATGAGCGCCAGTTCCGGGTGAACTTCCGCCGGGGCAAGAATATGGATCACGTTCACTTCGTGTCCCGCTGATTGCAGCGCCTTCAACCCCTCTATCCCTCCCCCTTCCACCAGGAAGTCGCTCAGCACGAACAGCAGGCCCGGATACTTGGCTCGGCGAGCATACTGCCGAAGCGTCAGGTCAAGGTCCGTTGCGCCCTCGCAGCGCACCCCCGCTATCCACCGCAACAGCGACACCGCGTGGCCCTTGCCCCGCACACCCGTGAACCGCTGCAACCCGAGCGAGCTAAAAGCCGTCACGTTTAGCCTGTCCAGGTTGGCTAGTGCCACGTAGCCCAGCGCCGCTGCTGTGCGCCGTGCGTACACAAGCTTGTTCTGGTCGCGCCCCGCGCCCGCCTGCGCAATCACACTCCCCACCACGGGCGCACCCTCGCTGACCGATGCCACGGGCGCAGAAACCGTGATGCTGGCCGGGTCGCCCCAATCCATAGACTTGCTCGCGTCCAGCAGCAGATGCACTGTAATATCTTCCTCTTCCTGGAACAGCTTGATAAATAGGCGCTCCATGCGAGCATATGCGTTCCAGTCAAGCCTGCGTAGGTCGTCGCCCGGCGTGTAGTTGCGGTAGTCAGCGAACTCCACTGACTGCCCGCGCTTGGTGCTGCGCCTCTCGCCCTTCATCACGCCCGCTTTTAGCTTGCGACTGATGAGCGATAGCCGCTCCAGCTTCCGCATAAACTCGGCATCGAAGATCGCATCATAGACTGTCTGGACATTTTGCTGCATGGTGACCCCGTTTACCTACACCGTATCCTCTCGCTGTTGGTTCATTACCCGCTACAGAAATAAAAAAGCCGGTTTGAGCATAATTAAACACTCAAAACCGGCCTCGGAGCGGGGGAAGGGGTTCGAACCCTCAACATCCAGCTTGGAAGGCTAGCACTCTGCCAATTGAGCTACCCCCGCATTTCACCTTCAATTATAGCCCTATTGTCTGCACTGTGTCAACATCGGACGGCAGACAACCCAGGGCAAACGCATCTAAATTGCTTTGGGCCAAAAAAGCCTTGATTTCGGCCTAAGAGAGCCAATTGACTACCACGAAACCCCAGAAATCGCCGAAAGGAAGATGCCCAATAGCTCTTGAATGCGGCTTCACTGGCAATCTTCCGGCCTTTCCGATGCTACTCAGCCCAGTAGTAGGCCGTTTCTGCCCCTTTTCGACTGATTCGAATTTAGATGCGTTTGCCCTGCCTGTGTCAGCTCAGGGTCTAGTCATTCTCATTTATTGCTCACCGTTGCTCATGATTTTAGCGCATTGTTCTTCCTCTGGAAGTTGCCGTGTTGTGTGATGTGATAACAAGGTGGCTGTTCTCGCTACTATTGCACCCGTAATTGGCCGAATT
>JBBRDO010000166.1:0-6932 GCA_038203825.1 Chloroflexia bacterium
CTGGTGGTGGTTGACCACACTAATATGCGCTCGACGACAGAGTATGGCGGGCGGCATCTGCTTTATATAGGCAACTACCTGCCGATGTCGCACCGCTATTTTACGCAGCCGGATGAGGTGACGCTCGCCGAGTTTATGCCGCACTTGAAGAAGCTCAACCCAGCGTTCGATGAGAGCTGGATAGAGGAGAAGTGGGTGTTCAAGGCCCCGTTCGCCCAGCCGATAGTGACGCAGGATTATGCGGCGCATATTCCGCCGCTCAAGACGCCGCTACCGAACGTGTACATGGGCAATATGTTCCAGGTGTACCCACAGGACAGGGGACAAAACTACAGTATCAGGCTCGGGGAGAAGATCGCCGAGTTGATCGACGTCAAGTAGGTTTGTGCCTTCAGGGGGTTTCGGGTAAAAGCCAGATGGGGTCGGAGCCGTCGGTGCATTCCGGGCACTGGATCTCGATGTATTCGAGCCACTCGACGACGGTTGAGGCCGGAGGCAGGGCAGATAAGTCTGAGGCGACTTCGACCAAGTAGATGATGCCATAGCGGTCGGCTACGCAAAGGCCCGCATGGTTGCCGGGACCGAGAATACGCTCGGTGGTTGCGCCTGCGTCATCTGCGAGCAGGGTGAAGGGTAGGCTGAGGCTTGCGGCCAGGCGCTGCGTTTCCTCCTGAGAGGCATGAAGGACGGCGATTGCGCGGGCGTCGTCTCTGAGGATGGCAGGGTAGATAGCGGCGAGGGACTGCAGGTAGGGTCCGGTTTGGGGGCTGTTGTCGAGGAAGACGAGCACGAGGTTGTACCTGCTGCGTGTGGCGGCGGGACCTGATTGGCCGCCTGCTGCGGAGGGCAGGTAGAATAGAGGAACTTTGTGCATTACGCGAAGCTGTAGCGCGTGGGTCATGGCCATGATCGTGCATCCTGTCGTTGGAAGCGGTGGGTTGTAGGGGTAGTATACAGGGAGACGCAATATGAGTGCCAAAGCACCACGAGAATTGATGTTCTTTTTCGATGTAGATAATACCCTGCTGGACAACGACCGGGCCAAGGCCGATATGGAAGCGCAACTGATGTCTGTCCTCGGGCAAGAGGGGTCAAAGCGGTTCTGGGAGCTTTATGAAGAGGTACGCAAGGAGGGGGGCGTGGTTAGCTACCCCAGGACGATAGCGCGGTTTGAGGAGGAGTGGGCGGATAAGGTCGCGGCGTACCATGCGGCCAATATCGTGAACGGGTTGCCTTACGAGGAGTATTTGTTTCCGGGTACTGTTGCTGCGTTGCAGCGCGTATCGGGCATGGGGGATGTGGCGATTTTGTCGGACGGGGACGCTGAGTACCAGCCTCGCAAGATCGCGCGGGCGGGGCTGTCCAGGATAGTAGGCTTCAAGGATGTGCTGGTGTTTGTCGATAAGCAAGAGCAGCTATTGGCGTTGATGCAGCAGCTACCGGCACGGCATTACGTGCTGGTGGACGACAAAGAATCGATACTGGCAAACGCGAAGACGCTTATGGGCGAAAAGCTTACCACAGTGTGGGTGCAGCAGGGGCACTATGCTCACGACCCGAAGTTCTACCGGGAGCCCGCCCCGGATATTACGCTGGCGAGCATCGGGGATTTGTGCAATCTGAACAAGAGCGATTTTCTGCGAGAGGGCTAGGAGGCTACCTGTCAGCCCTTTGGTGCGCGAGCGAGGACTGGAGTAGCTCTCGGAGGGCGGGGCGGTCAACGTCCTGCAGGGTGCGTAGCTTGACGTGGCGCAGTCGTTTGCCGGTGCCTTCGAGCAGGTTCTGGGGGTCGTGGGTATTGCTGCCGAACCAGAAGCCGAGGTTGGCGTGGGACGTGAAGCCCGCGATGTAGAACACCTGTTGGGCCATTTTGGTGCCGAGGCCGTAGTGCAGCATTTTGTCCGGCCCGTCTACCTGTTCAATGGCGTCAGGGAA
Organism: Chloroflexia bacterium; assembly: GCA_038203825.1. Taxonomy (GTDB): domain Bacteria; phylum Chloroflexota; class Chloroflexia; order QHBQ01; family JADMIH01; genus JADMIH01. Next base: position 1,936 of record JBBRDO010000166.1, read on the forward strand.
GACGTGGAGGACGAGGGCGCGTGCCCTCTCGGCTATTGGCCTCACATGAGGGTTGTAGAGGGCGAATAATTCCTCGACTGTCATAGTTGGGTTCCTTCGCCTATGCGGCAGATTGTGTTTGCTTGTCTGTGCGCCTACTGTTGTATTTACCAAGGGCAAGTACGCCGACGACCGCCAGGAAGAGCAGGCACAGGATTATTTGTATGTAGGTGGACTGGTATGTCCACTCGTAGTCGGGATTGAGGGTATTTAACAAGAAGAGAGCGATAGGCAGAGGCAGAGCATATGCGGGGTGGAGGTCGAGACGCGACATGACGTTGCGGACACCGGCGGCTGACATTAAGAGCAACGGAGGGAATGCCAGAACTACCAATCGCTCGGTATTGATGGCGAAGAGTAGCTGGACGTAGACCAGCACAAGAAAGGGGGCAAAGCGTAAGAGGAGCTGAGCGTTCTGTCGGACGGCGAAGAAGGGTAGGGCAAGGAGTGTCACGCCCAGGGGGAAGATAAGGTAGCGAAGCCCAACGTTGTAAGGGGTTAGAGCGTGGAATCTGTCCATGCCGATTGTGTTGAACAGGTCCGTTAGTGAGTAGGGAACTAATTCATAATTGGGCACCAGGGCCATTTGCTGGCTGATTTGGGCTACGTAGGCAGGATCGCCGTTGAGTTGAGGGATGGCTAATCTGACGAGGAAAAGGGCGAGAAGGGCAGGTATGGAGAGCAGAACGGTGCGACGCAGGAGTTTGAGGTCGAGTAGCTTCGTGGCGTTGATCGTGTAGTAGAGCGGGGCGACGAAGACAACGCTTTCTTTTGCCAGCACACCCACGCCCAGTAATATCATGAACAAAAGATCGTACTTCTTGTATATGGCGTAGATGGCGGCCAGAACAAACAGGTAACCCAGAGAGTCGGGTAGCCAGAAGTCGAACACATTCTGTTTGACAGCCCAGCCTACTGAGAAGAAGAGAAGGAGGGTAAAGAGCGCGTATATTCGGGAGAAGCCTGCGTCCTTGGTCAGGTAGTAGACGACCATGCCGCACAGCCACAGGCTGATCAAGGTTACCACCAGGAATCCTGCTTCAACGCCGAAAGGCTGGAGCCTGACGAGCAGTGGGTCGAGTATACGCCAGCAGAAAGGGGCTAGATGGAAATCGAACAGGTTGCCGGTCGCCATGGCGATGTATCGATGATGGTCGAAGCCGTTCATGGGATACCAAATGCTGCCGGCAGTGATCCTGTCAGTTGTGAAGAAGACTACGGCTAACAGTAAGGCGGATAGGAGCGACACGAGCAGGAGCTCACATCTGGCCGAGCGGGGAGGGGCTTGTAGGGAGATCTCATGCAACGCGATTTTGATGCCTGGGTCAGGGGTAAAGGGGCGGGCCATCGTGCTAAGGGAGCTAGCGAATGGTCGCTTGGGTTGGGCGCCTGAGGCTGAGGAGCATGATAGCGCTATAGAGGAGGAACCAGATGCCGAGGGCGAAGGTCATTACTCGCGTGCCGTTCCACTCACCGATTAGTGGGATTATCACAAAGACAGTGCCGTGAATAATGAATATGGTGGCCAGTACGATGGCAGCACGCACAGAGCGCGTTTGGCTTCTACCGACCATGATGGCTGCTACGAGGACGCACAGGAAGCCGGCGTAGAGCAGCCAATACAGGGGTGGCAACTTCGCGACGGACGTTTCACCCCAATCTTGCCAGAGCAATATGCCAAAGGCAAGCAAGTTGGCGAGCAAAAGGCCCGGCAGGAGTAGCTTTGATTTGAGGGTACGGTTGGCTGCTGGTTTAGTCATTGGGTGTTGTGGTGCGCGGAATCGTATCGCACAGGGGTCGGATGTGTGCCTTAGGGCTGGCTTGCACCTATTTTACCCGATTGCTTCACGACATCCCAGTTTATACCTGGTGAGTCTTTGCGCAGGAAGAAAACCAGGTCGCCGAAATCAGCGCGGACGTAGTCGCCTTCTACATAGGGGCGGGCTTCCATCGGGATGGGGTTGCCCGGCTGATCCTCCAGGTCTCCGGCGAGCGACCAGAACTGGATGATGGCGTCGGGCTTGAGCCGGCCGACGGAGTAAGCGTAATCGTATTTCATGTGGCCGGGGTAGAACGAGACCAAGGGGTCGGGGGAGTTGTAGTCGTGCATCTCTTCGTGCGCGATCACGGTGTCGCTCTTGCCCAGGAGGTCGACAGCATTGCCATCCGCGAAGTAAGGGATGATGCCCGCCCAGACTACGGCATAGGTGGCGCCGGGTTGGAGGGTTTGGCGGATCGCGCGGGCGCGCCGTACCATGTCGGGGTTGTTGTGCACCTGGATGGAAGGCTTGATGAGGAGCCACTCCGTGATGCCCTGGCGCACGTGGAGGGAGTTGAGGTTGATCATGGCCAGGGCGAGGATCAGCAGCGACGCATAAAGTTGGAGGGGCGGGCGGGTTTTGTTAGCCGGGGGAGCGGCTGGCGTTTCGGAGGGCGAGGAGGTCCATTTATTCAGGGCGAGGGCTATTACAAGCCAGATAGCAAAGACAAGGGCCCACACCGCTATGTCTGAGTTGTCGATTGCATACTCGAAGATGGCATTGGCCACCAGGAGGACGACGAGGATACCGAAGTTGACGGCGTTGCCGATGGGAGTGGAGCCGAAGAGCTTGCGTTTGAGGAGTGCGAGAGGGCTACCGGGGGTGAAGAGCATCCAGATGCTGCCAGCGAGGAGTACGAAGAAGATAGGCATGACGATGCTGATGAAGCGGTTGCTGCCTCCCCACCATTCCCAGGCGTCGCCGCCGACGTAGATGCTGTAGCCGACCTGTGAGAGGACGAGGGCCGCAAGGAAGGTGGTGAATTTGTCGCGGCGGGCCGCCACGATGCCGAAAGCGCCGAGAAAGACTACGAGCGTCATGGTGGAGATGAACTGGCCTGTGACATAGAGACCGCGCATCAGGCGCTTGAGAAGTGGGAAGCCTTCGACCTTGAGGTAGTAGGTGTTGGGGAGCGGGTAGCCGTAGTAGAGCCACCTGAAGAGGGTCTGCGCGCCAATGAACAAGAGCAGGGAGCCGAAGCCCCAGAGAAGGTGGGAGCGTCGGTTCCGCTTATCAACTAATGCCAGAAAGAGTATGGTAACGCCCATGATGACGGCGACGTCGAGGCGAACGAGGGTGCCTATGCCGAGCAGGATATAGACGGCGGGGGAGAAGCGGCCTGTTTTGAGGGTGTTCAGCGAGAGGAGGGCCACCAGAGAGACGAGGGGGGTGACAGCCGCTACCTCCATTCCCTGGAGGCTCCAGTTGTTGAGGGGTAGATAGAATGCGGTGAAGATGACGGCGGTGAGCGCGATGGTATGGGAGCCGTTGGAGATGAGGAGGGCTACCTTGCGGACAATGAAGAGGTTGGCGGCAAGGAGGGTGAGGGCACTTAGCTGGATGGCGAGGCTCATTTTGGCGGCGGGGATGGGAAGGAAGTGCCACAGGGCCATAAAGAGGACCCACAGGGGGTTGGTGTAGCCCTCGACGGGAGGTCCACCGGGGTTCCATACGAGGCCGAAGCCGTCGGCGAGGTTGCGGGCGTAGCGCATGGAGATCATGGCGTCGTCGAACAGGCTGAAGTAGCGCACGCCATTGATGACGAAGCTCGTGCTAAAGATGAAAACGAGGCCGTAGACCAGAAAGGCGAGTACAACCAGCAGGAATAGGCCGTTGGAGGACAGACGATGGACGACGGACGATGTATGACCTACTGCCGTCGCCTCTCGCCTGTCGTCTGTCGTCATCTGCTGCGCCTTGGTATCAATGGTCCGCGCCTATGGGGATGCGATCACGATCCAGCGCGTCCTGCTCAATGTCGAACTCGAGCTTGCTTTGCATGAAGGTTATGGGTTCGGAGCGGGCGGCTTCGTCGAGTGACAGGTTGCCGTCGACGGTGAACTCAAGCTGGACGGGTACGGGGTAATTGCCGGTGAAGCAGCCGGAGCAAAGGCGGTCGCCGGCCAGGCCGACGGCGCGGAAGAGGCCGGGCAGGCTCAGGTAACCGAGGGAGTCGGCTCCGATGTGGTGGGCGATCTCTTCCACAGTGAGGCGGTGGGCGATAAGCTCCTCGCGCCGCGCTGTGTCCACTCCGAGGTAGCAAGGGTGCGCCATAGCAGGAGAGTGGATGCGGACGTGTACTTCGGTGGCCCCGGCTTTGCGGAGAAGCTCGACGATGGGGCGGGTGGTGGTGCCGCGGACGATCGAGTCGTCTACGACTACAACGCGCTTGCCACTCAGGATTTCAGGCAAGGGGTTGAACTTGAGGCCAATGCCGCGCTCGCGCAGCTTCTGGTTGGGCTGGATGAACGTTCTGCCTATGTAGCGGTTTTTGATCAGGCCCTCGCTGTAGGGGATGCCCGATTCGAGGGCGTAGCCAATGGCGGCGGGGGTGGCGGAGTCGGGTACGCCGATCACGATGTCGGCTTCGACGGGGTGCTCGCGGGCAAGCTGGCGGCCCATCTCCTGGCGAGACTGGTAGAGGGAGCGGCCTTCGATGACGCTATCGGGGCGGCCGAAATAGATGTACTCGAAGACGCACAGGGCCTGATCGGTGCTGCCGGGGTCCTTGTATGAGGTGAGGCCGTCGGCGCCGATGGTGACGATCTCGCCCGGCTCGATGTCGCGGATGAACTGGGCGCCTATGGTCATGAGGGCGCACGACTCGGAGGCGACGACCCAGCCGCCATTGGCCTGCGGGGTGTGGAGGGGGGTGCGCGAGATCGGCTCGCCCTTGTTGGCGCTATGGGCGGACACGTCGTCAACAGGCTGGCGGCCGGGCAAGCGGCCCAGGCAGAGCGGGCGGATGCCCATGGGGTCGCGAACTGCAATCAGGTGAGTGGGAGTGAGGAGGGCGAGCGAGTAGGCACCGGTGAGGCGCTGCATGGCGCTGCGGAACTTGGTTGCCCAGTCCTGGCCGTGAGAGGCGACGGCCATCTGGCCTATTACTTCGCTATCGGAGGTCGTTTCGAACTTGTA
>JBBRDO010000167.1:0-6906 GCA_038203825.1 Chloroflexia bacterium
GGCGGGATATTCGGGCTGTAAGCGCCTACCAGCACCCACAGTGATAGCACCAACGTGGCAATCGCCACTCTCGGGTGACGGCGCAATACGGACCAAGCCCTGCGCGGATTGAACACGGAACGCCAATCGGTGTATACCAACAGACCCGCAGCCAGTATTATCAGGCCGGGTGCGGCGGGCAATCTGTAGCGCGAATCATAGGGGACGACTATGCCCAACAGAAGCATAACCAGCAGCCACAGGTTGATCGCAAGCAAGGTGCGCCCAGAGAGACCCACCGGGCGGCGCAACCCCACTCCCACAAGCCCGGCCAGCCCGGCCAGCCCCAGCAGAATAAAGGCTACGTCTGTATGCAGCAGATCGGGCAGGTCGGGGTCCCGCTGCGTGAAGTCCCAGGAGTTGATGAGCACCGCTGAGTTGAGTTCCAGGTGCCAGGCGTAGAAGAAGGCGAACACGGACGTGCCTATAGCCTGAGCGGGGTACTTAATAATGTTCTTTGTGCCCTTGCTGACGATCACCGAAAGGCGCTGCGCAGGATCGCTGTACTGCTTCAGGATGGCGTCTTCGTTCTCTCGCTCGAAGTTATGGTAGTGCCAGTACGCTGTGGTATTAGCGGTTTCGAGCAGAAGGAGGCTGTGGTACTGGAGATAGTTATAGTAAGTCCAGGGCGCGATCGCCAGCAAGCACGCCAGGCCCGAGAGCACCGCGCTCGTGATAGGGCGTCCCAGGACTGACGAAAGGGTGCGTGTCGGCGGCGTATTTGCTTCTGTAGATACGGAAGCGCGGCGCTCTGCCCAATGCACCCAGAAGAACCACAGGCATGCAAACGGCACGAAAGCGACCGCGACAGAGCGCGCAAGCGCACCCACTCCCAGCAAGACCCCCACCAGCACTGCAATACCTAGCTTGCGCTGCCACGTCCCCGTAGGTGGCCAGCAGGTCAGCACAAGGATCGCGGCAAACACCAGGGCTATCGAAAGCGGCTCGCTGAGAGCTCGCTGGGCAGGACTGCTCGCAAGTGGAGGATAGAGCGCGGAAAGATAGCCAGCCGCAATCGCCGCTCCGTGTGCTTTGCGCGGGAAGGCGCGATAGGCCAGCGCCATCGTGAAGGCTACCGTAAGCAGACTGAGGAATATCTGCGCGATATTGAGCGCGTCGTAGCGCGGCTCCATAAGGGCTGCATCATCGCCCTCGGCGCCCGCGGCGGCCTTGTCCGGCACAAAAAGAAAGGAGCCCGCGAAGAAGAGCGAAGCGAGCGGTACGCGCGTCCAGATGCGCTCGCGAGACACATACGTGTCGACATATCGCCCTTCCCGCACCAGTTGCTGCGCAGGTACGACATAATCGGGTTCGTCGGCCCCTACACTATAAGCGCGAGCATCCTGCCAGTACAATAAGCGTATGCTCAGGGCCAGCGCAAAGATGAGCAGGATATTGGTGAGAAATGCCGGGTTGCGCAGTACGCGGTTCCGGAGTTTGGGCGGGGATGCGGCCTGTTGTGCAGGCTCGATTGTGGTTTGCGAATCAGGAGACGTGCTCATCAACGGGTACTCAGGTCTCCGTATTTTGCTGAGGCGGAATTGGACGCTCGCATTAGCGCGTGCCCAGGGTTACGCTCACTTCCTGACGCGCTCCGGCGCGTATGAGCTTGATAGTTATGGTGTCGCCCGGCTTGAAGTTGGTCAGCACGTTGATCAATGGATTGCCTATATCGACCGTATAGCTCTCCACCTGCAATATTACGTCGAGGGCCTGGATACCCGCCCGTTCGGCGGCGCTGCCCGGCACTACAGACTCTACCAGCACACCCGAGTTCAAGGAGTTGCCGTTCTCGTCCTTCAAGTCGTAGTAGGTTGAGATGGCTTTGCTGACAGGTATTGTACTGACACCGAGGAACGGGCGCACCACCTTGCCGTTGGCGATCAACTCGTCCGAGACTGACTTGACCGTGTTGACCGGTATGGCGAAACCGAGGCCCTCAGCCACGTCGCCGCTACTGTCTGTTGTGCCCCGGACAACGGCGGCGTTTATGCCTACCACCTGCCCCGACAGGTTCAGCAGTGGCCCGCCCGAGTTGCCGTGGTTAATAGCGGCATCGGTCTGGATCATGTTCTCCATATTCGTGCCGTCATCGCGCTGGAGGGTACGGTTGAGGCCACTAACTACACCGACTGTCACGGTGTTCTCGAAGTCGCCAAGGGCAGAGCCGATGGCGATCACTGTTTCGCCAACCCTCAATTTGGACGAGTCGCCCAGCTCGGCTACGGCTTGCACCTGGTGATCGACCTTGAGCACAGCAATGTCGCTAAGGGTGTCGGTCCCCAGCAGAGTAGCAGGGGCGGTCTCGCCGTCGGAGAAGATCACTTCCAACCCATTCTGGGCGGCTCCTTCGATCACGTGGTTGTTGGTGATGATCCTGCCGCTCTTGTCTATAATCACGCCTGAACCAAGCGATTCGCCTGCCAATCCACCCTGTGGGTTCAGATGGTTCACAACAGTTACCACTGCGGGCGAAAGCTGTTCAACCACTTGCACCGCAGCCTGGCGTTCCGCAGGTACCTGCCAGGCTGTGCCCGCATCGGTGCCTATGTTACCGGTGATCTGCTGGGTAGGGACGGGCGTGGTGGTAGCCTGAGCAGGTACAATCTGCCCCACGCGAGTAGCCTGTGGTGTGGCGCCCGTAACGGGCATTGGCACCTCGGTCAGACTGCAACCTGCCATAGAAACGGACAGCGTTATAGCGGCCAGACCGGCAATAGTACGCGACTTCAGGAATGAAGGAATATTCATGGTGGGACCCGCCTGTGTTATGCAATCATTATACGATGGAAGGCGGGTCGAGGCCATCTTTGCAGGTCGAGATCACAACACGCGGTCCTCAATCTCCCACGCGTGGTCCAGAATATGCCATGCCGCTCGCCGTACGAAGTATCGAGGCGTCCAACGACTGCCTCCACGCGATCCTTGCGGTGGGACTTCCCCGCGCGCTGCCTGGCCTAACGTATCCAGGATTAGCTGCCTCTGCTGCTCCATTACATGGCCCGGGTCGTCTTCGTATTTCTCGCCCAGGGGCTTCCCACCCAGCCGCCTCAGGTAGCTGGCCTCGGCGCGTACCACGTGTCCAACCACCCCCGACAGGTCGCGGCCGCCGCCACGTGGCCCCTTGCGGAGTTCCCTTCCGTCTGCCGCCTGTGCAGCCTTATCCAACGCCGCCCAACATGCCTTCAGCAACGTCTCTAAGCGCTGCAATTCGGGATCATCAACCGGCGCGGCATCGCTCGAAGGCGCAACATCAGGAACGCTGAAATCGGTGGTCCCTGTGCCCTTGAGTCGCTCGACTACCTGGAATACAGAAGTGTCTGCCGGTGCCTGGAAGCTTATGCCGGCGGCGCGCATAACACGCTCATAGCGCGCCCCGTATTCGAAAAGGGCGTGCAAAGCTGCCTCTTCATTGCGTTCACCGCGGCACCAGCCCGGCCACTCAATCGCACTCGCCAGCGTATATCTCTTTCCAACCTCAACATACACGGCCAGTGGGTTCGAGCGGTGTGCCACCTATTACTCCTTACTATGCTGGTACGCCGTTACCCAGAACTATATCGAAGGCCTAAAGTGCCCGGACACTTCTACAGCTCGAACCACCCCTCGGGCGAGGTCTTGCCCCCTAGTGGAGAAAAGTCTCCGGTCTTGATGTTCTGGTCGTACTGCCCCTGCCACTTGTGTTCGCTTATCTGCGCAATTGCGTGTACGGCTGCGTCTATATCTTCGCGGGTGTTGTAGAAGCCGAACGAGAGGCGGAGTGCACCAGGGATGTGGCGGCGGTCACCGTGGCTGATCTCATCGCCCAACTCGTGTACAAGCGCCGGCGGCACGTGGAACAGGTGCATCAGGTAGGGGTGCGCGCAGAAGCAGCCAACACGAGTGCCGATAGCATATTCGTGGCTGAGGATGGCGGCTGCCAGCCAGCAGTTTACATCTGCCAGGGTTACGGCGATTACGCCCAGTCTATCGTCAGGTAGGGAGGGGTCGTGCGGTCCGTATATAGTGAGGCCGGGGATCTCGCTCAGCCTCGATATGGCATAAGAGGTGAGGTCGCGCTCGTGCTCGACGAGCCAATCCCAGCCCAGGTCTTCCTCTAGGAAGCGAGTAGCGGCGCCCATTGCTATCGCGCCCGGCACGTTGGGGCTGCCTGCTTCCTCGTTATCGGGCGGCTCTGACCACATGACGCTCTCTTCCGATACGAACAGGACCGCACCTCCTCCAACCAGTTCGGGTGTGCCTCCTCGGAAGGCCTCGGTCGGGCCGATCAACGCGCCTGTGCCCATAGGGGCATACATCTTGTGGGCTGACATGGCGAGGAAATCTATCGACTCAGGCTCTCCCAGCTTGCCCATGCGTATGGGCCTGTGCGGAGCCAACTGTGCTGCGTCTACCAGGAAATGCGCGCCCTCTGCATGCACAAGCCGGGCGATAAGGTGTATGTCAGGTATCACACCCGTGACGTTGGAGCCTCCCGACACGGCCACCATCTTGACGTGACCCTTGTGTGCCTGGAGCTTGGCCTTGAGATCGGAGATCATGGGCGCGCCGTTCTCGTCTATGTCTATATATTCGACGTGCGTAGAGCGCTTGCGCCATGCGAGCATATTTGAGTGATGCTCCATGAGCGTGGTGAGGATCACATCGCCCGCGCCGAAGTTGAGGCGCCCTGCACAGCGGTTGATGGCTTCGGTGGCGTTGCGCACGAAAATGCAGGTGTACTCTTTGGGGTCTGCTCCGACGAAGTGGGTTATGGCCTCGCGGGCGTGTTCATAGGCGAGCGAGGATACCTGCGACTTGAAGCCCGCGCCCCTGTGTACGGCTGAATACCATTCCAGCGACTCGTCCACTTTGGCTTTGACCCGGCGAGCAATGGGTGTAGAGGCAGCGTTGTCGAGGTTGACGTAGGGCTTGAGCGTGCCATCGAGGGTGGGCACCAGAGTATGTCCGCCGACAATAAAGTCGCGTAAATCACGATCTCGGAGTTCAGGGTTCTTAGGCTGGAAATGGGGTCGGGCAGTAGGGGGATGTACAGCTGCCTTTACTGTATAGTCAATTTCCTCAGCTTTCATAGCTTGTATCTCCTGATCATCAACGCTGATGAGCCGGGCCTTTCAGCCCAGAGAAGCGCGATCAAATATAGTGACACTATAGCACCCATGAACGGCTAATGCAAGCTAAGGAGGGTCCGGTCCGGGCGGGGCTTATCGATCCTCACCCGGGCCCTTAAGGCCTGTGTACATCCCTCGTTCCAGCAGCCCTTGCTTGTCATGCTCCACCTGCAGGCCGCAGGCAGTGAAGGCCGCCATATACTGCTCGGGAGTAAAGAGGCCAAGCCTGAGCAACTCGGTGGTGGTGCTGATGCCCTCCGGGGTGCCGATCAGATAGTGGAAGTCGAAGAGAGCGACGTCGCCTTCGCGGGCGCTTATACTCATACGGACCAGCTTCAAATCAGGCTGATCCACAAAGAGCGCGTTCAACCTGCCCGTTTCGAACACATCAGGAGGGAGCCAGGGCTCGATCATTATGAGCCCGCCGGGGTTGGTGTGTCGAGCCATGCAGCATATTGCTTGCTCCAATTCCTCAGGACTGGTCATGGCCCCTATGGCGCTGAACAGGCAGGTCACGACATCGAAGCGCTTGCCCAGGTCGAAGTTGTTCATACTGGCACGATGGAGCGGCACACCAGGCAGACGTTCTCGGGCAAGGTCGAGCATCCCTTCGTCAAAATCCAGCCCCTCTACTTCGAAATGGCCTTGCAGATAGGAGAGGTGCATACCGGTACCACACGCCACGTCGAGCAGTGTAGCCGCAGGCTTCTCGGTTCTTGCTTTCTCGGTGATAATCAGGCACAGGCGGGCCGCGTCGCCCGCGTAGTCTTTCCATGAATAAATGGCGTCGTAGTAAAGGTTGGTCTTGGGATACATAGCGGTACTCCTCCACGCCCAATATGCAGAACGAGCTACCCTAACGGATAGCTCCTCAACGCCACCATAAAGCGGCTGCTATAGCGTCGCTCTCGGTACCTTGTACCTGTCAGCCAACTCAGGCCACGCCCCGCTTCGAGAATAAATCGACCCCGTCGCCAGACTCCCCCGTTTATTCTACGGCTTGGGTGTAGCATCCCCCGTGCTGCCGTTGGGCGCCGGCGTACCTATGACACTTGTGCTTTGAGCTGAGGAGGTGGATGTTGGTAGTGCAGAGATAGTGGCGATGCTTGCGCTCTGGTACTGGGTCATGAGCGCCTGTGCCTCGGTCGCCCAGGTTCCGCTGGGGTTGATATTAAGCGCCTGCTGCAACTCTGAAAGGCCTCTTGGATAGTTTGGGGAAGGATTCTTCGGGTCCACCAAAGTCTTGCCCAGCTTAAAGTGCGTGTCGGCGTCCGTGGGCACCTGCTGCAAGTAGGCGGCGTAATAGCTTACTGCGTCCGTGTACGCTCCTGTGGCGACAAGCTGGTCGGCCTGAGTCACAAGTTGTTTGAGGGCTGTACTGACCGTCGCGGTCGGAGTGGCATTGCTTACAGGGGGCGAACTCGTATTGCCGACCTGAGCGATGAACACCGCTGAAACCGTGCCCACTATAAGCACGGCAAGGATCATATAGGTTCCGATCTGACGTATTAACTCGCGGTTACGCTTGCGAGCAGCAGCCCGGCGTTTCGCCGCATATTGTGTATCTCGTTTTGTTGACATAGGTGTGATTCTACCAAAAGTTGGCGAAACTAACAAGAAGACGACGGACGACCGGAGTGAGCAGTGAGCAGTGAGCAGTGAGCAGTGAGCAGTGAGCAGTGAGCAGTGAGCAGTGAGCAGTGAGCAGTGAGCAGTGAGCAGTGAGCAGTGAGCAGTGAGCAGTGAGCAGTGAGCA
>JBBRDO010000168.1:0-6797 GCA_038203825.1 Chloroflexia bacterium
CTAGCTCCGCATCGTCGCACTCCAATGTCAGCGTGCCGTCCTTTGCGTGCGCAAACGTCAGGATATCGTGCAAATCGACAGCCTGCATCACCGACGTAATGTTGTGGTAGCTGTCCTCTCGCTTCCCAATGATCTCCAGGCACAGGTTGATCTTAGCAGGAGCGATCCTGCTAATAACCCCCGAACGCGAGTTGCCCGCCGTGCTGCTTATGCCTGTCATGATTCGAAGTCTACACGATAGAGAGTAGAGGGACAAGGGATGTGTCGCACTTGTGATTAAACGCACTATTACTCGACCCCGTTTTGACTGTTGACAAACTTCCCCCCCCCAAGTGTATACTCAGTGTACCCATATCAGCTACCGTAAGATGGGTTGAATATTTTGCTACTACTCAGGTCAGCATAATGGAGGAAGGCATCCTGAACAGGATCATATCGACAGGTGTTATTTCGGCGTTGGTAACGAAAAAGGAGTTTGCAATGAAATGGCTTACACATGTAACTTGGCTTCGCCCTGTCTGTCTCAGCAATCAGTGGTTCCGCAAAATAGCGATGCTCGTAGCGGTGATAGTGTTGGCTCTTGGCGTAGCTCAATCTACCTTCGCGGATGACACGCTACCGTCTCCATGTCCTACCTGCCCCAACTTAGGCTATGATTACAGTGGAATGATAGGTGATAATACACCACCACGGTTAAACCCTGATGGGTCAGAGGCGGCGATGCCACCTGTCGTCCTTGGTCCCAACGATCAAAAGATCAACGATCAGAAGTTAGCTCTGGTAGCAAAATATCAGCAGGTGCTCAGTGGCAATCTTTCCGAGACTGAATTCAGCGTTGATGCAGCCTCAGTTTTGCGAAGTATAGGTGAGGATCCTCAGCAGCATAAGCTGGGCGATCACACAGGCTGCAAGGATGGCGACATTGCTTGTCATGATACCTCGGACGGAAGTTCAACGTCTAAGGCCGGCTCCCCACCTCCCGGTATGCCCAACTCACAGATAAGCAATTACCTTATCGCAATGCAGCAAGCGGGAGAGGTCACCAGTTATTATTGTGGCCCAGCCGCAGCCTGGTCGATGTTAATAGCCCTGGGAGATTACTACAGCTATTATGGAGAGCCTCTGACTCCTACCAGCACCGGGCAGCATACGTTAGCAGCAACTTGCACGGGTTGCCCTGATACGCGAGGCAAATACCTCCAAACCGACAGTTTCGGCCAAACACCGTGGGTTGCAGAAGCTGGGCACTATCCAATGCCAAGCGGGCTCAATAACTGGCGCATCGGCAGCCCTTCAGGATTCTTCACTCCCAGAACTGTTACGAATGACGGACAGGGTCTTGCTACTTTCAAGTCGAATCTCACCTTTGACATTGATCTTGGCTATCCATTAGCGGCAGATATTGTGGAAAATGCGTGGGGTACACATCTACCAGGACATCCGATGAATTACACGATTTACCACTGGCTTGCTCTTCGTGGGTACAATAACTATGGAGATAATACAAGGTATGCAGATCCAGCTTACAGCGATTCTGTCAGTTGGGGCCATGATAGTGGAATGGTTCCCTTCAACTCTGTGCTCACTCAGACTGTTATGCTTCCACTTGTGAGCCGGCGTGGGTATGTTTGGTAACCGTATATACCGTCCACATGAATCGAAGAGTGACACGCGCGTGTATATCTTCTCACAACCTCAAAGGCTCTTCATATGCGCCTTGCTCTTCCTAGCGCTCGCCATGTCTCTCAGTGCTTGCGATTCCGGTGACGTCACACCAAACAGTAGCACTCCTACACCTCCAACCACCGTGCAGGCCACTCAGATGACGAAGCCCACCATAGGTATTCCGCCCACTCAACCTTCCCCTATGCAGACTGAGAGCGTCTCCTCTTCGAACCAACAACCTACCTCTACCGTTGCCAAAGGTTTAGATATCAATCAAGCATGGGGCGCAAATCTACCCATAGCACTGATTCCAGCTCTGGTTGATGCCACTCACCAGTTCCTGCTTATGACCATTACACCCGACGCTCGATACCTGGTGGGTTCTGTAGTCACACGTAAGCAGGACGAACTCGGAGGCACGGAACCGGGTAAGGTCGTTTTGATGGACGTTCAAACCCACAAAATAACCGAGCTACGCATGTTCCCTCACAACGACACCCAAATGGTAGCAGCGGCTGCTGATGATGAGTGGGTGGTGTGGGCAGAATCGGCTCAGGAGCCGAACTTTTTTGCGAATTGGGTAATCTATAGCTATAATCGAAAGTCCCAGTTGATCAAGCAAATAGCCGAAGCTCCCAGAGACAAAAATGGCGTTGCCTTAGCAGGTGGGCCGTTGATCTTGCCTAAAGTGGATCATGGCATTGCTGTATGGTCGCAGATCCCACCGGAAGGAGCAGACAAGATACACTCGCTTGTTATGAGCACCAACCTGGCAACAGGAGAAACATCCACAATTACCGACCTGGGATTACAACCGACAATTTCCTGGCCGTACGTCGCATGGGAGGGTCCAACGAACACGATAACGCAGAGCACGGCAGAGAGACCGGACACCAACATCTATGTCCTTGACTTGCAAACCGGTGTCACTCAGCCCGTGAAAAGTACACGTAACCCCAGTGGGTTCTCGCTCTACAAAGACTCTGTTGTTTGGATAACAGCGCAGGGTGATCAGATCAACCTGACAGACGTGAATGATTCAAAAAGCCAGGTTATCGCCCAGGTACACACGACAGAGGCAGATGTGGCGGAAGGCGACACCCTTCAGTTCCCCACCATAAACGACCGCCTCATCACCTGGATCTCTTACAGGCGAATTGCGGTATGGGATCGAGCCAGGCAGCAAATTGTAAACGTCACACCGGTCGACAATCAGCAGCGCAACTCGTTCGTGAATGGAAATGGCTATGTTTGGCAATCCGGGGCTTCACCAGAAGATGTAACTAATAATGGAGGCGACCTGGGGGCTGCGGGCGTTATCTACAATATCGTAGACACTTCGCAGTTATCCGTCCACTAACGCAAGCCAACAATTGGCGGTAACTAAGAGGAGTGGTAATAAGCCACCCCTTTCTGCTAAACCTCAACCTCCATCATCCTCCGCAACTCCACGATCTTGTCGCGTATCGCGGCGGCCTTCTCGAACTCCAGCATCCGGGCCGACTGCTTCATCTGCCCTTCCAGGTCCTTCACCATGCGGGCTATCTCGTCCCTGTTCAGCACAATTTCACCTGTGGGCGTAATAGTATACTCGGCCTGGGCCTCGGCTATCTGGCGCACGCGGTCTGTTATGTCGTGTACTTCCTTCTGGATAGAAGCAGGCTCGATGCCATGCTCCTTGTTGTACGCGATCTGTATCTCTCGCCTGCGGTATGTCTCCTCGATGGCGGCCTGCATCGAGCGCGTCACAACGTCCGCATACATAATCACATGACCGTCGAGGTGACGTGCAGCCCGCCCGATCTGCTGGATAAGCGCATCTCGTGAGCGCAAGAACCCTTCTTTGTCCGCGTCCAGTATCGCCACCAGCGACACTTCCGGCAGGTCCAACCCCTCGCGCAGCAGGTTGATGCCCACTACTACGTCATATATGCCCAGCCTCAGGTCGCGCAGGATCTCCACCCTCTCAATCACCTCGATCTCGTGGTGAATATAGTGCGCCTTGATCCCCACTTCCTTCAGGTAGTCCGATATCTGCTCCGCGAACTTGGTGCGCAGCGTCGTCACCAGCACTCTGTGCCCTCTCGACACGCGATCCCTGATCTGCTCCACAAGGTCGTCCACCTGGTTGTTTGTCGGCTTGACCTCGATAGAAGGATCGACCAGACCCGTGGGGCGAATAATAAGCGGCACTATCTGCTCCGAGTGCTCGTACTCGTATGGCCCCGGCGTCGCGCTCACAAACACCGCCTGGTTGATATGCTGCTCGAACTCATTAAACGTGAGCGGGCGGTTGTCAGCGGCTGAGGGCAACCTGAAGCCATAATCGATCAGATTGACCTTCCGCGCCCGGTCGCCACCGAACATGCCGCGCACCTGCGGCAGGCTGATGTGCGACTCGTCAACCATCAGCAGAAAATCATCCGGGAAGTAATCGAGCAGCGTCGAAGGCTGTTCTCCAGCTTGCCGCCGGCTCAGGTGCCGCGAGTAGTTCTCCACTCCGGAACAATATCCCGTCTCCTGCAGCATCTCGAGGTCATACATCGTGCGCTGCTGTATGCGCTGGGCCTCGACGATCTTGCCCTCATCCTCCAGCTCTTTCACCCGCGACACCAACTCTTCCTCGATATCCTTGATCGCGGCTGACAGTTTCTCCTCGTTCGTAATAAAGTGCTTGGCCGGGTAGATATTCGCCTCGGTGCGCTCGATCAGCACCTCTCCCGTTAGCGGGTCGAACTCCAGTATGCGCTCCACCTCGTCGCCCCAGAACTCAACGCGCAGTCCCATCTCTTCGTAAGCCGGGATCACTTCCAGCGTATCGCCTCGCACCCGGAACGAGCCGCGTACAAGCGACTGGTCGTTGCGCGTGTAGTGAATGTCAATCAGGTGGCGCAAAATACGCTGCCGGCGCACCGTCCCTCCCTTCTTCAACTGCAGCACGGTCCGCCCGTACTCCTCAGGCGACCCCAGACCGTAGATACACGACACCGACGACACGATAATAACGTCGCGCCTCTCCAGCAGCGAACGCGTCGCGGCGTGGCGCAGCTTATCTATCTCTTCGTTTATGTCGGCGTCCTTCTCAATGTAAAGGTCGCGCTTGGGTAGGTATGCTTCCGGCTGGTAGTAATCATAGTACGACACGAAGTACTCTACAGCGTTGTTCGGGAAGAAGTCCTTGAACTCCTGGTAAAGCTGTGCGGCCAGCGTCTTGTTATGTGCCAGCACCAGTGTCGGGCGCTGCGTCCGCTCGATCACCGAGGCCATGACATACGTCTTGCCCGTGCCGGTCGCGCCCAGCAGGGTCTGCGTTCTCTGCCCGTCCTCTAGGCCCTCGACCAGTTTCTCTATGGCTTCCGGCTGGTCGCCCATCGGTATGAAATCCGATACTACTTTAAGCTCAGTCATAATGTGCTTCTCTCTCGCTCTTTTTATGCGCTGCTGTCTCTAATATACCCTTATATTATACCAAGTTTAGTTGACATCTGGTGTCAGTATTAGCCGCCCCGCCGACTCACTTTTGTCCCCGTTTCCTGGCATCACGCTGGCCGGAGATCTCACGCCCTAGCTTTGTCATTCTGGGTACGTTGCTAACAAAGATATGGCAGGAAAGCGAACCCTTTTGGGACGTGTCATTCTGAACGCAGTGAAGAATCAGTTCGCCAGCCTATTGCTATGCAGATCGCCACACCACTTCGGTCAAAATAACACCGTCAATAAGACGCCCATCAGCAGACACCCATACTACAGTCCTAATCCATCCCCCGCACAAAAGGTGATTATGACCGTACGATCAGACCCCAAAATAAACCCCAAAATGAGAAATAGGGGCTATATTATAATCTCGCTATTTTGCTTATTATATTATGTACAGTCTAGCCGATTGTTATAGCAGGGGGCATTATTTCATGCGTCGTAGTCCTATCATTCCACTCTTATTTATTGTTGCGATCATAGCGGCAGCAATTATGGCATCACAGAACCACTCCGGTTCCACGCCCGATGCCCAGGCGCATGCGAACGGGCGCAACGCTCAGGCTTCCATCGACTCTTCGGGCGAGGCTGCTCCCCCTCCCACCGTGGCCTTGCCTCCCACATACGAGCCTACTCCCCCGCCGCAGGACATACCCGCAGACGTGGCCGACCAGATGGCACAGATCGAGGCCCAGGCCGCCGACTTGCGCGGGCTGATACCTCTCGACGCCGTGCCCAATACTTTCCTCACCCGCAGCGAGTTCCACGCACACTACAAACAGGAAATGCAGGCATCCTATTCCCCTGAGGAAGTGCGCCAGTACTTGCAGGAATTGTGGCTGATGCGGCTGGTGGACAACCCTTCCATAGACTTCTACGAAGCAAGCGCCGACCTCGGCAGCGACGACATCCTCGGTTACTACGACCCTAAACAGGCTCACATGTACGTTATCACGGACAAGATGAGCCAGCTAAGCCCCGAAGCCCAGGTTACTCTTGCTCATGAGTACACCCACAGCCTCCAGGATCAGCACTACCATCTCGATCACGTCTGGCCCATAGGTGTCGCAGACCGCGATCGCGTTCTGGCGATCAGAGCCCTCGTAGAAGGAGACGCTACCCTCACGGGCTATGCCTGGGGATACACCCACATGACAGGCAAAGACTTCAAGAGCCTGTTCGAGGACAGGCAAATATCGCCGGACGTGCAGCTAAAGACCCCGCCGTACCTGGGCATGCTTACCATCTTCCCCTACGTAGTGGGTCTCCAATTTGTCTCCAAGCTGATGGACGTTGGCAGCTTCTCCACTGTAAACCTCGCCTTGCAAGACCCCCCACGCTCCACCGAGCAGATTATGCACCCTGAGAAGTTCTTGCAGACTCCCATAGATCAGCCGAGAACCGTAAGCATGCCCGATCTCATACCCGCGCTCGGTGCTCCCTGGGAGCTGGGCGAGAGCAACACCCTCGGTGAGCTTGACCTCAACTATATCCTCCAACTGAACAAGGCCACTGACCCTAATAAAGGCGCTGATGGCTGGGGCGGCGGCAAGTACGCATACTATCACCTGGCGCAAGAAGGTCTCGTGTACGCCAAAGTGACCTGGGACACCGACGTTGATGCTCAGCAGTTCGAGGACTCTATGCACGAAACCCTC
>JBBRDO010000169.1:0-6593 GCA_038203825.1 Chloroflexia bacterium
GCCTGCAGCGCGTCAGGTTCGGGCCTCTTCCCATCGGCAACCTGCAGCCGGGTCAATGGCGCTACCTCGCCACACACGAAATACATGCTCTACGCAGAGCAGTGCGCCTCATGCGCTAAGCCAATTGGCTGCCTGGCCAAATGCATCATCCGGATTCTGAGCACAAATG
Source organism: Chloroflexia bacterium (assembly GCA_038203825.1). GTDB lineage: Bacteria > Chloroflexota > Chloroflexia > QHBQ01 > JADMIH01 > JADMIH01. The sequence continues at coordinate 170 of JBBRDO010000169.1, forward strand.
TCGCTACTAGCCCCGCTTGCCCCTCCCCAATTATGAATTAGGCGTTCGCCTCCCGTTTCCCACCACGCCCTTGTTTGCGTTACAATGCTGTGAGCAACACAACAGGAGCAAGCATTGACCACATCGCATCACGCGCAATCCCATCACCGTGCGTCTCTCCCTCAGACCATAGCAATTGACGGCCCTGCCGGCGCGGGCAAGAGCACCATAGGGCGCTTGCTGGCTGAGCGGCTGGGCTATCTCTTCCTGGATACGGGCGCAATGTACCGCGCGGTTGCCCTCGCCTCCCTGCGCGCAGGCATCGCAACCACCAACGAAAAGCTCCTGACCGAGCTTGCCGAAACCCTCCCGATCCACATCGAACGCCCCGCGCCCGGCACCACGGACGGGCGCGCCTACACGGTATTCATAGGGAAAGAAGACGTAACAACCGAGATCCGGGAGCCTGAAGTGGAGGCCGTTGTTTCAGGGGTGGCGGCCTGGCCCGGCGTGCGCGAAGCGCAGGTAAAACAGCAGCGACGCATCGCCCGCCTCGGCCCCGTCGTCATGGTCGGGCGCGACATCACCACCGAAGTCCTGCCCGATGCCGACCTCAAAATCTACCTCGACGCATCCCTCGCCGAGCGCGCCCATCGCCGCTACGCTGAGCTCAAGGATCGAGGCCGAGAAGTGACCCTAGAGCAAGTAGAAGAAGAGATCGCCCACCGCGACGACCAGGACATGCACAGAGCCACAGGAGCCCTCCGCCGAGCCCCCGACGCCATCCTGGTAAACAGCGACCACCTATCCATCAAACAAGCCCTAACCATAGTAGAAAACATAGTCCGCCACCAGTAGCCAGCCACCGGACCAGTGGCCCCAACGCCCTCACCATGACCTCAGGGGTGTGCGACCTTACGCATAAGGGCTTGCAAGGGCCGCAGTCCCCTGCCGGGGAACCAGAGGTGTCCCCTCTCCCAGCCACTAAGCTACAAGGGAGGTGCAGGAGCACCCTCCTGCCGGGGGTTTGGGGGTGTCCCCGACCCCATCTTCCACGCATCTAGCCAAGGGGGTACAGGGGTCCTCCCCTGCTACACCACAATACACCCCAACCCTACCGGTCATATTCCCTCAACGATGGCACAAACAACCCCAACAACACAGACACAACAAGCACTCCTATTCCCCCGATCGCAATACTGGGGCTGAGGCCGAGCGCAGTCGCGCTGAACCCGGCCTCCAGTTCGCCCAGGCGCGGCCCTCCTATGTAGAAGATCATATTCACCGACGTCAGCCTGCCCCGCAAATCATCGGGCGTATTCAACTGCCGGATCGTCTGCCGCATCACCATGCTCACAGTATCAGCAGCGCCCGTCCCTGCCAGCGCCGCAAAAGTCAGCCAGTAATTGTGCGACAGACCGAAAATCAGCGTCGCCAGCCCGTATGCCCCCACCGACCACAGCACTATCTTTCCCTGCCGTGGCACATTGCCCAGCCAGGACATCACCAACCCGGACACCAGAGCGCCCATAGCCGGTGCCGCGTAAAGCACCCCCAGCAGCGACCTGTCCACCTTCAACACCTGTTCCGACAAAGCGGGCAACAACACGCTTGCCGCCCCGAAGAACGTCGCGAAGAAGTCCAGGGACATAGTGGACATGATAATCGGTGTGCTACGTAGAAAGCGCAGCCCCTCAAGCGCGGCTTTCATGCTCACATCACGTGTAGCCGGCCGCTCAGCGCGTGTCCGCATAAAGGCCAGCGAGATCAGCACAGCGCCGAAGCTGATCGCGTCCAGGGCGTAAATGAGCGCCAGACCGGACGTACCTGTGGCAATCAGCAGCCCAGCCAGCATAGGCCCGCCAATCGTCGCCATCTGCCACATAATAATATTCAGCGACAGGGCATTTGCCAGGTCCTTCCGCGGCACGAGGTTCGGTATAAGCGCCGAGCGCGCAGGGTTATCAAAGGACGTCGTAGCCGCCCCCAACGCCGCAATTGTATACACAAGTGCAGCCGAAACCCACCCTCCCGCGGTCGCCAGCGCCAGCAGAGCCGACGAAACGGCAAACGAAGTCTGCGTAATCATCAACATATGGCGGCGGTCAAAAGCGTCAGCCACCACCCCGCCAAACAGCGAGAAACCCAGCAGAGGCAGTAACTGGAACAACCCCAGCAGCCCCACCAGCGCATAATTGTGCGTCAGGTCCCACAACTGCACGTCCACGGCCACGATCCGCATCTGGCTGCCAAGTTGCGATACAAAGCCGCCCGCCCACAGCAACCGAAAGTCCCTGTGCTTCAGGGCGGCCCACGGCGAATCGCTTTTGGCATCCTTATCGGTAAGCGCAGGCTGTGCTTCGCCCTCAACAGGTCCGGCTACGTCTGCGTCCGCACTCTCTTTCTTCTCAACAATCTCCTGGGCGCTCATAGGTCGTGTTCGCCTGTCTCTTTTCCTCTGAATTGCATCTTAGAATTATATAAATATCGAACCCAAAATAGCAATGCCAGGGGGCATATTGTATTATGAGATCGGCAACCCAATAGCTCCCCACCGCACGGCGAGCCTTCTCGCCGGAACCCCATATATCAGGACAAAAGTATGTCTACCCAAGCTAACAAACACGACACAAAGCGCGCTCCCGCCCCGGCCTTTGACGGCGCACGCCTCGCCTTCCTGGAGGTCGCCGGCCTGAAAGCCTACTACGACCGCCGCTGGTTTGCCTGCTTCCGCCACCTCTTCAAGATCGCCCGCGAACAGTTCGGCCTCGCCCCGCTCCGTGCTCTCCAAAACGCCTACTACTTCACCCGAGCATCCATTGCCTGGGCACCCGTGGACCACAGGGCTGAAGTCACCCACGACTACATCCGCAAGTTCTACCACGTGGCGCGAAAATACGGCAACAACGGCAAGGGTATGTCATACAACGAAAAGAAAGTATCCGACATCGAGTTCCGGTACTGGATACTCCATAGGGAGCGCGGCAACAACCCCACCGGCGACCATGCACCCTACGTCGAGTGCCTCGCCGCCTTGCACAGTGCCCTGTTCGGCCTCACCCCCGACCAGGTCCACCTCTCAGCCGTAAAGCGCGCGGAAGGCACCGATCACATAGACCGCGTGACGGGCCACCGCTCGACCGATATAGAAAGCGACTGGCGGCAGGCCGAAGCAGCCCTCTCCGAGGCATACACCAGCATAGCCCGGCAACTATAATCCCGCGAAACCATAACATTTAGGTACCCGGTGCCTGCCACGCGCGCTCTAGCTCGCCGAATTGTCACCATTCCGGTACCCGCGTTTACCCTTCTCGCAACCCTGGGCGGCTAGAGTGAACCTGGGGCATCACCGCAATACCGCTCATTGTGATCTGTTCCATAGAACGCACAGATATGTGCCGACGTAACAGCCGCGCATAGACACGCCACAGGGACGCACTCCACCCTATCCCGTGGCTATTGGAGGTATCGCGTGACCACCCGGCCCAACAAGAGTAACTTGCCGGCAACCACAGTCGAACCAACACCCCTTCGCCCGCAGCGAGGCACCGCGGCCATCAACCTGATCAAGTCTGTCCACACCTTGATCTTCACAGGTATGGGCTCTTGCGTTCTGTGCATCCTCTACTCAGGCCTGACCGGTCGCACCTCCCGCCTGACAAAAGCCTCCATTGTGGCCGTTCTCGCCGAGAGTCTGATCTTCTTCGGAAACGGCCAACGCTGTCCCCTGACCGATCTGGCTGAGGAGCTTGGCTCCGAGCATGGTTCCGTCGGCGATATCTTCCTGCCGGACTGGTTTGCTCGACGCATCCCGGTGGTCAGCTCCACCCTCGTCGTGATCGGCCTCGTCGGTATGGGATTACACCGCCTGTCTGACGCTCGACACCATTAGAAAACCGGGCTACGGGAACTACGTAGCCCGGCATATCTTGTCGCTCAGTCCCTGCCCCTACTTGTTCAATTCATACCGCCACTCGAAGTAGTGCTGCCCGACATTGCCCATCTCTACTTGCCAGCCTTCTGCAAAGCCCGGCGTGTAGGTCAGCACCCTGCGCTGGTACGCCTGGATCATCACGGGCATATCCTGCCCATTCACCCTCATCTGCGTCCAGTAAGCCTCGCTGATCGGGTAGCCCATCACAAACGTCCAGTCGAACCCATAATCGGCCTGCATCCTCTGCAGATAGGTCCAGAACAGGTCGGGGATGTTGTGCCCCGTTTGTGGCGCATAGGCGGCGTACTTTGCCAGACTCGCATGTGAGGTGGGGTCGACGCTCACGACGCCATTCACATCAATGGCCTGGTCAACGCTCTGGCCGACCCTGTTCGGTGCCTGGTTCTCTCCGTGCAGGCTCGACACTCCTCGCAGCGCCTGGTATCCCGGCGTTAGCGGGTTGTCCTGACGCGGGTCGCCCGCCACCGGCAGCGTCGACGGCACGGTCGCCGTTATGAACTCGCTGTCGCCCAGTTGTATCTGGTTCGCGATCAGCTCTGTCACCAGCAGGCCGTTCGTCACGTAGTACGGGTCGTCCGAGTTAGTGGCCGGGTGATTGACCTCCATGCGGCTCTTGTCGTAATATCGTACCAGCCTCTCGCTGCTTTCGCCTTCCACATAGGTCTCCATTCCCAGGTAGTTGGCCTGCGGCCCCCACAGCCACGACCGCGCAACCTTCCCTGCCGCTACCGGACCGTCCGCCTTGTCCCACACCTTCTGGAACACAGGGTTCGAGCGCACCAGCCATACAAGCTGGATGGCGAACGTTGGGAAGGACGGCGTGAATTGCATCTCCATGTAAACTAGCTTATCCCCATCCAGCGACACCATTCTGATGGCCTCGTCCTGGGTATGAGCCAGCAATTTCGTCGTATTGCCCGACGAATCGAAGCTTACCACGTTGAGGCCCGCCGGCTGATCAACCCCCGAAGTCTCCCACGCGGCTATGTCGCCCAGCGGTGTCGTGCTCTGCACATCATAATCATAGCTTGCCCCCGGCACAGCAAGCCGTCCATTGGGTGTAGGCGGCAAGCTGCGAGGGTCACCCTGGTAAGACTGTATCCCCGCATCCGTGTGCCAGAAAGTGTAGAAGTTGCCTCCCACCAGTTTCTCGCCACCGGTGCCTATCAGGAAGCTGCCCGGGCCCGAAGGGTCATTCAGGTACACGCTCCCGTCCGACTTGATCCATGCGTACCGCCCTAACGGAGCAAATACCGCTTCCTGCAACTCACCCGGCGCGAGATACGTGGGTACTTCCGTCGCTGCCACTCCGCTTATCGCCCCAACCCACAGGTTGCCCGAACCCGCCAGCTTCGCCAGCACCTTGCCGTCAGCTGTCATGTCCAGCACAGTCAAACTCGCACTATCAGACGGGTCGAGCTTCTGCAAAGACTCAATAGCGCCGCCCTCGCCCGTGGATAGATCGAAATAGCATATCGTGCAGTCGAAATCGCCCTCGGCGAACGAGTAGCCATCCCCCGGTAATGTCTTCCCGGGCTGCGTCCACACCACGTATGGCGCGGCCAGTTTCACGCTTGTCGCGCCCACCGGCCTGCCACTAGCCGAATATATGTAGCCCCACGTCGAGCTCTTGATCTGAGCCTTCTGGTCGGTCAGCACGTTCTCGAACTGCAGGCTCGTAACAAAGCTGCCGCAGTGGCCGCAGCCTATCGCGGTCTCGGTCCACCCGACCCAGTTCCCACTCACATCAAGCCAGTTCGGTCCCGTCTCACTCTGAGCAACCGCCACAGTGCGAGTGAAGAACTCCAGTGCAGAGCTATCAACTGCCGGGGGACCGGCCTTCACCGCAGCCCGCGTCACCCCCGGCGATAACATGATCAGCATGGCAACACTTGCCAACAGTCCCACTAACAGTGGCAGAACCATGGTCTCCCGCTTTTTCATCTGTTTATCTCCTCTATATGGGCTTCGTTCTAATTGCGCCCTTTGATGATATAACGCTCACCCCGTACTCCGGTTGCTATCGGCGCATATGGCGCACAGTTCTCTTTATTGATCACGAAGAACACGAAGGTTAGTAGAGCACGAAGATTAGAAAAGGTTTGGAGGGGGTGGTAGCCGGCGATTAGCGCGCCCTGCCGGTGTTGTCATTCTGAACGAAGTGAAGAATCAGTCGGGTTACCCCTCGGTCCGTAGTCACGCGGTTCGACTGCTTACTAACAGAGCGGTCTGGAGGTTGATTCTTCACTTCGTTCAGAATGACAATGCCCCCCGACTTCGCTATTTCCCCGCTACTGATCCCCTCCAAACCTTTCCTAATCTTCGTGGTCACTGACTTGCCCTCATAAAGCTTCCTTGTTTGCTTCGTGATCAATAACCCATGCCGGAAGCGAGTATAATGAAAGAAAAGCATAGAAAGGCATACATGACAGACGTAGCACAACCACAACAGAAAGCACCCTATAAGAAACCGCCCGGCCCCTACGCCCT
>JBBRDO010000170.1:0-6530 GCA_038203825.1 Chloroflexia bacterium
AGAAATCGAGGAGCCGCTCCGCCACCAGGAGCACATCCTCGCGCACTTGCTCCATAGCCCGCCATGAGTAGCGCTCTTCCAATAGGCTCCTGTACCCAGGGGGACCGCCGCAATCCTCTGGTGGACAGTCGCCTCCTCCGCCGATGCACACCGGATAGGTCTTGATGGCTTCAGGTAACAGCACGCGTTCTAGGCGGATGTCATGCAGCCAGAAGTCGCCCATGTCGTATTCGTACACGAAGCGCTCGCCTGCACGTAATTTGAACGAGGAAAGAACGACCTGATACGGATCATCGTCAAAGAGCATGCCTCCCTCGCGGTAGATCCCATACTCTTTGCCATACACGCGGAACCGATGCAAGTGCAGATCCTCCCAGCCCATCGCTGTCTGCACAATATAATGTAGCTGAGCTATGCTAGTATCACTGGTCACCAGAAGTCGTCGCCAGATCATGGGGCTAACATCGCGCAGCACTACCTTGAGCTGGTACAACTGGACGCTGGATTGTGGCTGATCGGAGCTCATGTTTAGTTCTCGCAGTGGTGGCAAGCCGAGAAGTGGCTCTGTGGGGCTAGAACATGCGCTGATGGCGGGCAGCTATGACCTACGATGCTCAAACAAACGAAGAATATTCTGCGCCGGCCGCGGAGATAGGCACCGTATCGTGGCCTGGCTGCCGGTTAGCGGATCCTCTGCAGTGCTCGGTTGACGGCTTCGAGGTCAAACTTCTCCGGATCAAAGCTGCCGCCAACCCACTCAAGCCATGAGCTATGCTCGGGGTGTCTGCTATTACCAATTGCTTTCACAAACTCCTCGTAACCACCGATGCCACCGACATCCTCAGGTGGACCAGCGCACTGGCCATCTAGGCAGACTACATGACCGATACCCTCTTGTGAAAAGCTGGCAGCCTTGATATCCTCAATGATGATCTCCAGTTGCCAGCCATCGCCAAAGTCATATTCGTAAACCAAACGTGTTCCGGCGACAGGCGCGATCCGATACAGCCGCACGCCACGCTCATCCAGCATCTCCGGTGTCGCGTCCTGCCAGCCGTCGACGCGCATGCCATAGAGCGCCCCGTTCACGGTGAACTGATGCAGATGATAATCCTGCCAACCCATCAGCATTTGCAAGGCATGGTGCAGCTTGGTCAACGTGATATTTCCTGGTACCTGAACTCGGCGACAGATCGCTGGCTTGCTCTCCAGCAGGGTGATCTTCAACTCGTAGCTAGCACCAGCTCCCCCAGCTAAGGCCTGCCCTGGGCGTGAACTTTTGTTGGCTGTGTCGTTTTGCGCTGGAGCCGGGGTGCTGCGAGCCGCCGCGGATCGCCTTCTCGTGCTACGCGAGGAACGGATAGATACGCCGGCGATCGAGTTCGCTGCCGACAAAATCCACTCGGTGACCATCTGCTCAGGCGGCTGCCCGCCGCCTTGGGCAAGCCGGGCCAGAGCATCGTATACCTCATCCGGCAGGTCAAGCTGCATCTTCTTTGTCATTCTGATGAACCCCTGGTAGTATGCGGCAGGCTCATCTGTGCACTGGTTGGACAGTAGGCTGCCTGTCGCTGGTAGTCGTCGATGGCGACGCTAACGAAGTCCTGAAGGTCTCACCACGTCGACGCGTCCGTACGCGTCCGACGCGCTCGGGTGACGCAGTGTAGTGGCTGGCATCGAAGGTGAAAGCACGCAGGAGGTACAACACGATCTTTGCACAGCAAAGAACGTGCCGACTGGCTATATGGCGAGAGGCGGCTATTCGCCGAATCTTGGACTCGTTTGCGGAGCAGATGTGATTTCTGCACCTTACGGCCCGAGCGTAGGTGTTCAAAGAAACGACCGTTTTCTTGAAGTATTCTGACATCTCTCCAAGCTGGCCAAGAATACCCCAATTACAACTCCTTCGCTGCGCTCTAGCATACCATAAAACTGGTATACGTTATCTACGTACCAGAATCATGACTAGAAGTTGGATTTCGTGGTATAAATGCCAAGTACCTAACACCTGTAAGTAGAGGAGTCATTTTCATGCTTATCGGCTATGCAAGAGTTTCAACGACTGACCAGAATCTCGATCTGCAAAGAGATGCGCTACAGGCTGCGGGTTGCGAGCGCCTATTTACAGACACAGCCAGCGGTGTAAGGGTGGAAAGGCCTGGACTGACCGAAGCGCTCAAAGAGTGTCGGGCGGGAGATACGCTGGTGGTGTGGAAGCTCGACCGCTTGGGACGCTCGCTCCCACATCTTGTGGAGACCGTGCGCGATCTGAGTGGCCGAGGCGTTGGGTTCAAGAGTTTACAGGAGCAAATCGATACCACGACCTCCGGCGGCAATCTTATCTTTCACATATTTGCTTCTCTGGCGGAATTTGAGCGTGACCTGATCCGCGAGCGGACCAACGCGGGCCTGCAGGCGGCACGCGCTAGGGGTCGAAAGGGAGGGCGTCCAAAGGGAGGAGACCCGAAGAAGCAGAAAGCAGCAATTGCTCTGAAGAAGGACGCCGGGCACAGCATCCGAGAGATTTGTGAGATCGTGGGCATCTCACGTAATACCTATTACAAGTACACTCGTTCGGATAGCAAGCCGTTACCAAAGCTATGAGAACTCCGGCCCGGGGTTATACCCCCGACTTTTTAGTGCTCTCCATATCTTGTAGCCCACGAGCCGGTCGAGCACCCGTCGGGCCTGCTGGGCGTCCACCAGGTGGGTGTTGATCGAGCGGGGGTGTTGCACGGCATGCTGGACTGCACCCTGTGTGATCTCGTGGAACTCCACCCGGAAAACTGGCTGCCCGCCGCGCCCGGCACCGGTGACCTGCTGCACATGCCAGGCAATGGCCTCCCCCTCCCGATCGGGGTCGGTAGCCAGGTAGACTGCGGTAGCTGCTTTTACGAGTTCTTTTAGTCTCTTTACCCTGGCCGACTTGTCAGGGGGCACCTCGTACTTGGGTGTAAAGGCATGGTCCACATCCACTCCCAGTTCGGACCTGGGCAGATCGCGCACATGGCCGAAGGAAGCTTCTACGACGAAGCCGGACCCCAAATACTTGGCGATAGTCTTGGCCTTGGCAGGGGACTCGACGATCAGCAGCGAGCGCCCGGTCGCGAGGCTGGCCGCTCCCCACGATGTCCCACCGCTCGATACCCGCTGTGTAGGGATCCGTGGGGATCTCGGGGACCTCGGGGACTTTTGGGACCTCGGGGACCTTGGGGGCTGCGACGTGGTATTCCCCTTACTTCGGGTTGTGCCACGAGTACCCAGAGTACCGGGAGTACCTCGGGTATCCAGGGTACCGGGAGTAAGGGGAGTACCAGAAGGCTGGCCGCTCGTTCCCCCGGTTTTCTTGGTGGTCGCCATGTATGTAGAGAGCCCTCCGATGGGTTGTGGTTAGTCTCTGTATAGCATATTTGTTCTATTCGCACAAGTAGTTTGCACCAAAGTGAGCGAAAATGCGGTGCTGCTGGGCGTGCTCATGATAGTAAACGCGAACCCCTTGTGGACCGCTGTAGCCCCTGCAGGCCCTGGAGCCGCTCGGCCAGAGCAGCATATCTCCGCCCCCCTCCCTCCGTCCGCACCGCCTTCCACAGCGCCCGCTTGCTCCCCACCAACACCACGATCCGTTTTGCTCGTGTCACCGCCGTATACAGCAGGTTGCGCTGCAGCATCATCCAGGCGCTCGTGGTTAGCGCGACCACGATACATGGATACTCCGAGCCCTGCGAGCGGTGGATGCTCATGGCGTACGCATGCGTCAGCTCGTCCAGTTCGTCGAAGCCATATACCACCTCCCCCTCCTCATTCGCCCCATCGCCACCCTCGTCCATGCGCACCCTCAGTTCCTGGTCCTCAAGCGAGATGCGCGTCACTACACCCACGGCACCGTTAAAGACCTCTTTATCGTAGTTGTTGCGGATCTGCGTCACTTTATCCCCGACGCGGTAGACCCGGCCACCATAGCGCCGCTCGGGGAGGTCAGGACGGGCCGGCGTCAGTGCCTCTTGCAGCCGCTCGTTGAGCACCGCGGCACCTGCCGGCCCACGATGCATCGGGCACAGCACCTGCACATCGCGGCGCGGATCGAGGCCGAAGCGTCGGGGCAGGCGGTTGGCTACGATATCGACAGTTATCTCGGCTACCCGCTCGGGGTCCTCCTCCGCGAAGAAGAAGAAGTCGTCCAGGCCCTGTGTCCGGGGCATCTGGCCGGCGTTTATGCGGTGAGCATTGGTTACCACCCCGCTCTGCTGAGCCTGACGAAAGATGTGCGTGAGACGAACCGAGGGGATGACGCCAGAATCTATCACGTCGCGCAGCACCTCTCCTGGGCCGACGCTGGGCAGCTGGTCCACGTCCCCGACCAGCAGCAGGTGCGCGCCGGGCGGGATCGCCTTGATCAGGGTATTGGCCAGCAGTACATCCAGCATGCTCGCCTCATCGACCACGACCAGGTCTGCATCCAGCGGGTTGTCACGGTCATAGGCCGCGTCTCCGCCCGGACGCAGCCCCAGCAAACGATGCAGAGTGCAGGACTTCAGGCCTGCTGTCAACGCCGGATTAGTTTTGGCTCATCCCACTTTTTGGTGAAGGATATGGCGGCTTTTCGCAGCTAATTTGGTAAACTTCTCCCACTAACGTACAGGGAGGCCGCCGCTCACATGCCGAAAACGCCGATTTCAATACTTCTACCAGTGCCATCGGGAGTGAAGATTACTCAATCTGTGATGATCCAGATAGCCATGGTGGCGTGCTCGTTCATGTTAGTTCCACCCGCCGCTGGGCACGATGTCCACTTTGTTCGCAACCCTCCCGCCACATTCATAGTCGCTACTCCCGATCACCAGCCGATTTACCCTGTATTGGACGCCCTATCAGATTGGTGCTGAGCGTGCGCAAGTTCTTTTGTAAGGTTCGTAGCTGCCCGCGCAAGGTCTTCGTTGAACGCTTGACCGAATTGCTTGAGCCCTATTCTCGCCTAACCACACGTCTGCGAGCCGTAATACAGCAAGTGGGACTCGCCTGCGGCGGTAAGCGTGGTGAACGCCTGGCATCGTCGTTGGGTATGCGGTTATCCGACACTGCGATTTTGTGGTCTGTGTAGTTGGTGCGCACTCCCACTGTCGAAACAAACGAAGTTAGGGTGGTTGGGATTGACGATTGGAGTTGGCGCCGTGGCCAACGCTACGGCACTATCATCGTTGACCTGGAGAGGCAACGCGTACTTGATCTGCTACCTGATAGAAATGTAGAGTCGGTGCGTGCTTGGTTGGCCTCCCACCCGCAGATCGAAGTAGTCAGTCGAGACAGAGGTGCCAACTACGTGGATGGGGCAACGCAAGGAGCACCACAGGCCGTTCAAGTTGCGGACCGATGGCATCTGTACGCTAACTTGGGAGAGGCAGTCGAAAGGTTCCTTCTTCGTTCTCGTATTCGTGTCCCTGCAGTTGCCTCTCCTCCCTATGCTACATCTGCTACATCATGCCCACCAGGCAATTTACCATCCGCCGATCCTGTCGGTTGTGCTAACCTACCCTTTCGTCCCTCAGTTTCGGCTGGGCCACGCCGCCTGCAACAATCCCAGGCTTGCCTCATCCGCCGTTGGGAGTTGCACCGGCAAATACACCTACTCCGCTCTCAGGGACTGAGCTTACATCAGATTACCAGGGAAATAGGTCTGGCGCGCAATACAGTGCGTAAATATGCTCGGCAGATGGTTCCTCCTTTTGCTCCTGAGCCCACTTCAAGACCTCGGCGCGACAGTGTTCTCGACCCATACGAGAGCTATGTCCAGAGGCGTTGTAGGGAGGGGTGCTGGAACTCCACTCTCCTGTTCAAGGAGATCACGGCACAAGGGTATCCTGGAGGCAAAACGACAGTCAAAGACTATGTCCGCTACCTTCGCCTATATCCCTCCGGGGCCGATGTGCCCCACTTGCGCAAGAACCGTGCTGCTTCGACATCTCCTCGAGAACTGCGCTGGCTGTTGGCTCGGCAAAAGGAAGACTTGGATGAGGAACAACAAGCCAAACTGCAACGACTGCTGGAAGTCTCGTCTGATGTGCAAAGAGTGCACGCGCTGCTTCAGAACTTTCATGTAATGATGCGGCAGAAGCGCAACGATATGCTGGATTGCTGGTTGGAGCAAGCGGAGAGGAGTGGCATCACCGAAATGAGAAGCTTTGCTTATGGTGCTCGGCGTGATTACAGTGCGGTGAAAGCAGCAATCGTTTTGCCCTGGAGTCAGGGCCAGACTGAAGGACAGGTGAACAGGCTAAAGACCCTGAAGCGTAACATGTATGGACGCGCAGGTTTTGATCTGCTTCGCCAGCTCCTGCTCTGCAGTGTTGGACCAGCCAAGTGATTTCACCAAAAAGTGGGATGAGCCAATTTTACGGGTCTTCCGCGAAGTTGATGATTCGGGGTCTTGGTGGCCTCTACTGTATACTCTGTACACTCAATAACTGTCAGGAGTTGCACACAGGAGGCCATCTTGATCGATGTCTTGATCCCCTTGATACCGGATACGGATTGTA
>JBBRDO010000171.1:0-6324 GCA_038203825.1 Chloroflexia bacterium
GTCTAACTGGTTTTGGTAGTGACAAGCTCCACGGAATTGAGCTTGTATAGAACTTTGGTCGATCACGTTCCCCTGTTCCTGATTTGAAATGTGTTAGCGATTCATCAAAGGCAACTCTCCTTTCCAAGCACCTTGCCTCAACTCTGTGTTTGGCATCTTACGCGTCTGCCTGGCCGGATCTAACGCGAATAACCGAGATCAATGGCATACCTAAATCGCGCACTTTTCTCAGCAATCCATGCAACGCCGCCTGATCTATAACCGGGCCAACCAGGAGCGTATTGCCATCGCCTTCTCGCGTAAGGGTAAGGCCCTCGAACGAAACAGCCCGCCTATCATCAAGGTGTCCCTTGATGCGTATCTCATAGAGTCCAGGCTCGTCATGATCCTCATAATCCTCAGGTGTTGTGTATGTTTCAGTCATTCTGCGCCTCTCGCATTTTCCTCATGTGAGGGTTCCCTCTGGGACAGCTGAAGGTCTTGGTGGTTGCATTCCCTGGCGTTGTGGGGAACGCTGGCTTCTTGCCTTCCACCAGAGCATACAAACCAATGTAATGAGAGAGCATCACTACATGTAATGACTGATGTGTTGATCTATTAGCCTGCATGCTGCGAGGGCAATAGAAAGCCCCGGCAGGTGGTACGATAAACCTGCCGGGGCTGCGTGTGGTGGTTGCGTGTATGTTATAACGTTAGAACAAACCGAGATCCTCAGCGCGGCGAACGGCCGCCCGGCGCTTGTCGACCCCAAGCTTGTTGTAAATGTTACTGGTGTGAGTACGCACGGTGTGCAGGGACACCGTGAGTTCACGGGCGATTTCCGGTCCTGTCAATTCCGTTCTGAGCAGCCGCAGCACTTCAAGCTCACGTTCGCTCAACGGCTCGATCGAACCCTGTTTGACTGGCGTTCCGTCCTCAGCCTTGCCAGCTTCCCCGGCCTCCCTAGCCGCCCCAAAGGCTGCCAGTAGTCGACGGACATATCTGTGGGCGGACGAGTGTTTCGCGGCCTCTTCCAGCAGGATCGCCATAGGCATGCCTTCATCAACAAACAGCCGGACGTAGCCCTCCGGCTCAGCCAGCGCCAGAGCGCGTTCTAGCGGCCGGAGAGCAGCAGAGATGTCGCCTTGGGTCTCGTGGGCGAGCGCCTGCAGCACCAAGATTTCGATGACGCTTCCCGTCCTCTCGCCTCTTTCTGCCGCATGCAGGAGGCGTCCCAGCAGTCCCATTACCTCACGAAGGGAGCCGTCTGCACGGTCGCCATGATCGCTCTTATAGCGGGCCAGGAGCAGCCTCGCCAGCGTGATGTGCTCGAACTCGCGCAGGTAGCTCAGCTCGTCCTCTACGGACAGTCTCCGCTCACGTGTCCAGTCCAGGGCTTCCCCCAACCTCCCCTGCGCGACCCACACCCGTGCCCGGAGCGCCGCTATGGGGCGTACATTTGGGGCCAAGCCACTCATGTATAGGCGCTCTGCCTCTCCAAGCAGGTCAACAGCGCCGTCCAAATCTCCCTGGGCCTCCCGTATTCGAGCCATTGCGACGTGCCAGCGATACCGGTTTTGCGGTAACCCAATGAGTTCACCCAACTGCTTGCTTTTCAGCAGGTGCTGCGTGGCGGCATACAGTTCGTTACGCTCACGCAGGAGCTCGCTCATCCCCACGTACATGTCTGCCGTTCCCCTCAAGGCATACTCGCCGAGTGCCGTCTGCTCCCTGGCTGATGCCGGGAACCCTGCCGTCGCCAACTGCAATCCACGCTCGTATGTGCGCATTGCCTCGTGGAGATGACCTTGCGCAATGCGTATATCGGCCAGGGCGATTGCGCCGTTGATTGCGTCAGAGGTGCGCCCGGCCATTTGCAATTGAGACATGCCATCGGCATAAGAGCTGTGCGCTGCCTCGAGATCCCCGCTCAGCCAGGATGCGAGACCCAGGAACGCCGCTGCCGCTCCCCGCGAGAAATGGTCGTCCACGGGTACGAGGTCGAGCACCCGCCGGGCGTATTTGACAGTGCCGGCCACATCGCCCAGAGCAAAAGTATATCCGGCACGAGCAAGCGCGATCATACCCGGGAGACGGCGAAACGCCTCTTCGTCCACGGCGATCATCCCAGCCGCCAGGGCTTGCGATCCCGGTCGCGCACCCATGTCTGCCGGGATGTCTGGCGTGTCTACGCTCTGGTCCATCCAACGTTCGGCGTCCCGCAATCGAGCCTCAACGGGATCGAGCTCGCCGTTGGCCAGTAACGCATGGGCATAGTCGGCGCTGAGAACGGGTCGCATCTGGACCACCTGGTCGGGTAGTGCCCTGAGCCAGCCGAGCACCATGGCATCCTGCCTACTGCTGAACATGGCTGGCACTGCCAGCTCGACCAGGTCCGCTGCTCGCTCGAAATCCCCGGCGGCCAGCGCGTGACGAATCGCATCAGCAGCGGAACCATGATGCTCGTACCACTCGCTTGCGTGCTGATGCAAAGCCGATACTATATCGGGTTGCTCCGCCATCAAACGCGCATGGAGAACCTCGGCAAAGAGGTGATGATAACGGTACCAGTGCCGCTTATCATCCAATGGAACGACAAAGAAGTTGCCTCGCTCCAGGACCTCTAACCGCGTGCTGCTTCCGTCCTGGCCTGTGACGGTATCGCACAGGGGGCCATTCAAACGGTCGAGTATGGAGGTTTGGAGCAGGAAGCGGCGAACAGTTTCGGGCTGACTCTGCAAGACTTCCTCGACCAGGTAGTCCACAATGTAGCGGTTGTCGCCAGCAAACGCCCGGATGAACCCGGAAACATCCTGATGGCCCTGGATTGCTATTGCGGCTAGCTGCAAGCCGGCAATCCACCCTTCCGTGCGGGTTTCCAGGGCGTCGATATCTTCCGCCGAGAGATTTAAGCCCATCGCCTCGTTGAGAAATCCAGCGGCTTCAGAAGGGGTAAAACGCAAGTCGCTGGCGCGCAGCTCGGTCAACAGCCCCCTGCTACGTAGCCGTGACAGGGGTATCTGCGGGTCCTCACGCGTGGTGATGACCAGATGTATCTGTGTGGGCAAGTGCTCCAACAGAAACGTGAGAGCATCGTCAACGGGTTTAGCATCAATGAGGTGGTAATCATCGAGGACAAGGACGAGCTTATTCGGAATAACGGCGATCTCATTGAGCAGAGCAGTCAGAATTACCTCGGCGGGGGGAGGCTGAGGGGCTCGGAGTATACTCAGTATCTCTTCCCCGATTTTCGCCACAACTGTCTGTAAAGCCGCGACGAAGTAGGTTAGAAAGCGCGCCGGGTCGCAATCCCCTTCATCCAGTGAGAGCCAGGCGACAGGGCAGTTGCAGCCGGCTACCCACTCGCTGACCAGAGTGCTCTTGCCGAAGCCCGCAGGGGCTGAGATCAGGGTCAGCTTGCGCCGCTGACCCTCAGTAAGCCGCTCGACGAGTCGGGGACGCGCCACCACCCTAGAAGGAGGTAAGGGGATATAGAGTTTCGTGGCTAAAATGGGCAGAACCATTGGTCAATTATAGAAGATATGCCAAACTCGAGGCGGCATCGCTCCCGCCTTCGTTTGCGCTTGGGGTCGCGGGCATGGCTCCCGTTGTATTCGTTGGCGCGACCCCGGTGCCCGTCGTGAGTATCGCGCTCCCACCGACGCAGGCGCTCAAGAAGAGCGAACCAACAAGTAGCAGCGCTGCCGGAAACCGCCACCAAGTCGTCATAGACATTCATGTTCTTTCACTTCCGCCCCAGCAGACCGAGCTCGAGCGCACGTGCTACCGCTTCGGTGCGCCTTTGGACCTGCAGTTTACCGAAGATAATCCGATTGTGCCCTTTGACAGTGCTCAAGGCGAGGAAAAGCCGTCCACTGATCTCATGGTTGGAGAGTCCCTGGGCCATGAGCTGTAATACTTCTGCCTCGCGCTGGCTCAACGGCTCGAAAAGGAGCTCGGAAGATGTAGTAGGAGTAGTTTGGAGGGGAAGAGCGGCAAAGGGGAGAAATGGTTTGTCTTTGCTCTGTGGCTTCTTCTGCTCCTCCACTTCAAACGCAGCCAGCAACTTACCTATATAGTGCGTATAGTCGGGCATCATCCTGCGAGTGACTGCTTCGGTCAACAGTTGACGCATGGGAGTACCTTCGTCGACGAAGATACGGATAAAACCTCCTGGCTTGGCCAGCGCCAGTGCGTCCTCCAGCACCTGCACCGCCTTGCTTTTTTCGCCATGCAGGTGGAGTGCGACTACCTGTAGCACCATTACCTTGAGCCGCTCATCTGCCCAATCGTTCGCCTCCATCTGCCGTCGCAACGGCTCAAGCACCGACATGGCTGTGAGCGTGTCTCCCTGGACGAGATATACGCGAGCCTGGCTCATGGGAAGTTCGTGAGTCTCAGCCAGATGAGCGGCCGCCGTCAGATTGCCCTGCGCAAGCAAGGTCAGCACCTGTGTGGCCACGACGTCAGGCATTCGAAACACGAAGTTATTCCGACGAATGAACTCTTCGGCCTCTTGCAGGATAGTGACAGCGCCAGCTACATCTCCCTGGACAAGCCTCAGGCGTGCCCGAAGCACTCCACAGGCCGCGATGGTGTCGACGCTGTCCATCTGCTGCGCCAGTTGAACGCCTTGTTGCCCATGCTCTTCGGCGGCATCCAGGTCGTTCCACTGGTAGTAGATACGGGCCAGACCAAGATGCGCCTCGCATGCGATTGGCCGCGGCGGATCACCTGCCAAAAGGATGACGCGACGGTAGGTCTCAGCTGCCAGGTGGAGCTCGTTTTCTGTTTCCTGTATCTGGCCCAGACAGAGGGTAGCCGCTGTTGTATAGATGGACGGCCCAAACGACTTGCTGATAGATATGACTTCCGCATAAGCCCGGCTGGCCGCGGCACGGTTTCCCTGGAGCTGATAGGCATGCCCCAGCGTAAAGTTAGCGGCAGTACGCATAGGCAGGTTGTGGGGGTGCAGGTAGTCGAGGGCGCGCTGCGATTGGACGAGCAAGGCTTCTACATCATGCTGATTGACAGCTAAGGTGGCGCGCAGGGACGCAATACGCCCTACAACGTCTCGGGTTGTGTCGCCCAGTTCGATGCCTTGCAGGAAGCCTTGCTGATCGTCCAGAGCCGCTTCAGCAGCTTGGAGTTTCTCTTCGACAGCCGTATGTTGGCCGGTCATCATTAATGCCGAGGCATACGTCACCCACAACGAGGGTCTGGCATTCAGCACTGCCACCGGCAGCGACCTCAGCCAATTTAGGACCGGGGCACCCGCGCCACGGAAGTGCAGAGGCACCCCTTCTCCCTCAATAAGACGCTCGGTGCGCTCAATGTCATTGGCGGCAACAGCATGCTGAAAGGCTTCAAGCTCAAGGCCATTGTCCTCATACCATTGGCTGGCACGAATGTGGAGTTCGGCAACGCTCTCTCTTCCCTCAGTTGCAGATGAGGCGATGCTCTGGTGTGCGCTCTGGAGAAGTCGCTGCCGCAGCAAGTCCGCAAAGAGATGGTGATAACGATACCAGCGCCGTTCGTTGTCCAACGGGACTATGAACAGATTGGACCTCTCCAGCCGCTCGAGCATTGCCTGTGAGGATACCTGTGAGGAAATTTCTTGTGGTGAGTCGGGTGCAGCCTGAGACTCAGGTTCGCTGTTTCGGTCGAGGTTACCATTGAGCACCGCATCACATAATGGGGCGCACATCCGCTGGAGAACGGAAGTCCGCAACAAGAAATCGCGGACCACTTCAGGCTGGCGCTCAAGCACTTCTTCGGCAAGGTAATCTATTATGAAGCGGCTGCTGCCCGTAAAGGAGCGGATAAACCGGGTGTGATCGTCACTGTCACGAAGGGCCAGAGCCGCGAGCTGAAGACCGGCAATCCAACCCTCGGTGCGCGTTTCCAGAGCATCCACATCGTCCGCTGATAGGTCCAGGCCCATGACCTGAGTGAGAAATCCGGCGGCTTCAGACGGGGCGAAACGCAAGTCTGCGGCACGCAGCTCGGTCAACTGGTTTCGGGCACGGAACCGTGCAAGGGGCAGCTGTGGATCCTCACGGGTTGCGATGACCAGGTGCATCTGCGGTGGCATGTGCTCGATCAAAAAAGTGAGGGTCTGGCCGATGGCCAGGGCATCAATTACATGGTAGTCGTCAAGCACGAGGACGAAACTATCTGGGATACTTGGGTCAGTGGCGATCGCATTCAGCAGAATCGTGATAATCGGTTCGCAGGACGTGGGCCGGGGCGAATTGGGAGATTGGAGCAAGTTCAGGGCGGACGTGGCGGCCCCCGGCGCCACGGTGTCAATGGCGGCAAAGACATATCTCCAAAAAAGGAGGG
>JBBRDO010000172.1:0-6300 GCA_038203825.1 Chloroflexia bacterium
TAATCAACCGCATACCCAAAGTGCGGATACCACCCATACGGATAACCCCTCTTCTCCGAGAGCTGCCTCCCCAATAGCCCTAGCAGCACCTCGTACGGAGTGCCCGCGTTCTCCGGGTGTAGCTCAAACCGTGAGCGCTGGAACCACTGGGTCAGGTATTCCTTGCCGTCGGTGCTGGTCTCCATCTTGGCCTCGTTGATGGGATAGCCGTACACCGCCAGGCCACCGTGTGTTCGCCAATATTGCAGGAACACCCCCGACACATTGTGGGATGTTGGCCCGAAAAAGTAGACGTTGCCGCCCGGATCGGGTGGGGCGCCACTTTCCGGCTGATGGAACTGTAATCCTAACGAACCTAGAAGCACGTCGTTGGGCGGCTGGTTCTCCGGGTGCAACTCGAAGCGATTGCGCTCGAAATATTGCACTTGCAGGAAAGAGTTGTCGGGGCCGTCAGGCTCGAAGAACTCCTCAGTGAGAGGATAGCCGAACTGCGAAAGGCCGCCGTTTTCCTGCCAGTAGTCCAGGAACTTGCCTCGCAGGGTATGGCCCGTTTGGGAGAAGTACATTACCCCGTCCTGCTGAGCATCCGGCACTGGATCAGTAAGCAGGATCGGCGTGCTTGGGGTAGGTGAGGGAGTGGGAGAGGGTGTTTGGCTGGCGGGAGAGGCCTTGCCCACCTGTCCGGCTAGCGCGAGAGGCACGAGCAAGCAGGCCGTCAGCATAGTGAGAAGCCTTTGTTTCAGCAAGCCATGAGCATCAAAATACATGACGTGCCTCCTCTTGCCCTATAGTAATTACGGTGTCTGCGCGACGCCTACCCAGTCTTTACATCCAATCGTGTTATACATGCCCTTAATACACAACGAAAGTCGCGCAAAGGTTCACTTTGGTCGTCGGGTCAATAGACGGATGACGGACGGCGGAAGATATGAAACGCAAAGATCGCAAAGGACAAAGGACAAAGGACACAAAGGTCAAGAGGTTAAAGTGATAAGTGATAAGTGCAATGCGGGATCACTTATCACTTATCACTTATCACTTCCAGTCACTGGTCACTGGTCACTTCCGTCGTCCGTCGTCCTCTTACGGCGTATCCATAGCCAGCGCGATCATCTTCGATAGCTGAGCGCGGGTTACGTTGTTAGAGGGTCGGAAGTAGGGGCGGTTCTGGCTGTCGCACGGTTCGCCGGCCCCACCGCACGGATAGCCGTTGATGATGCCCTTCGAGGCGCTCGTCTCGACGTAAGCGTAAAGCGAGTCGGCCGACGGGTTATAGGCCATATCGGCGAACGTCGGGTCTACCGGCACGATAACCGCCCAGCCCCTCGACACCGTCACCATCTTGGCGGTCTGGGCACGAGTTACGTTGAAGCCGGGCCGGAAGTAGCGTCCCGGGCACGGTTCGCCCGCGCCGCCGCAGGGATATCCTGTTGTCACGTTATGCGCCGCCGCCGTCTCTACATACCTGTAGAAGGTGCTCCCATAAGCCACATCGTTGAAGGTGGGCGTCGCCGGGTTCTCCAGCGTCCAGTTGGCCGCCAGCACTACCATCTTGGATAGCTGTGCTCGGGTCGCCGTGCTGTTCGGCTTGAACAACACTGTCGTATCCGACTGCTGTGTACCTCCGATAATGAGATCGTGCGCCAGCCGGTGTATGTAGTCCACGGCCCACAGGTTGCCCGGCACGTCGTTGAAGATCGTGGACGCCTGGTTTGGGTCGACCGTGATCGTCACCAGTGAGTTGGCCCTGCTGGTATTCGTGCCGTCCGTCACGTCTGCATGAATAGCATAACTGCCTGCCGGTACGCCACTCGTATCCCAGTAGTATTGACCGTCTCCCACCGGCAAGTTCGCCGCGATCAGGGTCGACGACCCCCTGTAGAGACTGAGCGTGCCCGTTCCCTGCAAAGGTGTCCACCTGATGAACGTGCCTCTCGGTGCCCCCGGGTCGCTGCCCATGCGTCCTGCTATGGGGTCCGATGTCAGGTGCGCTGCCGATATCGTGAAGCCTGCGGGCAAGACAGGTGGTTGTTGGCTATCGTCTACTTCCAGGGGGTCGAACCTGAAGCTGGTCTTTGTTCCGTTCCAATCATTCGCCTGGCCTCCCGACAATGGCACGTTGCGCAGGTCGACAGCGATGGGTAGCCACCTGTTGTAAAAGCCTGTGACCACAAAGCTTGTACTGAAGATATTGTCAGGCGCGGCCCATAGTAGGCGCGTGCCGAAATTGTTCGGCGACCAGGGCCTGCTTGCAGGCGGCTCTAAATGCAGTCTAACGTTGAAATAGTGGTATTTACTTGCGTCAATAGGGTTTGTGGTGTCACGGCTCAGCCACATCAAATAAGGGTCGCCGTTAGTAGGCACCCCGTGGATGCTATCGGGCGCGAAGGTGAGGTTATTGATGTTGCGTGTACTCTCGAACTGATTGGGGTTGTTGCCGTCCCAACTCGCGGCCTTCTGTGCATATGCATATTCCTCGCCTGTCAGGGGGCTAGGTGCATCAATGCGCACCAGCGGTGCTGTGTTCACAACCAGCGGGCCGATAGAGCTCATCGCGCCGTTCAAGTTGGCATGGATATAATATGTGCCCGGCGCCATGCCCGTCGTGTTCCAGCTATAAGCGCCTGCCGAGGCGGGCACTGAAGCTATGAGCAATTCGTTGTCGTCACTGGCAGTCGCGCTGTAGCTAAGATAAAGGCTCACGTTGCCCGAGCCTTGCGCGTTCCACGCGATGCGCACACTCTGTCCCGTATCCGGTGTGAGGCGTGCCCAGTCGAGCTGTACCACGTTGCCCGATGAGCCTACCCACGGCAGGTCGAAGCGCAAGCCCTCGAAGGGGCCGTTTTGCGTCCAGGTGCCGCTCCCGCCCGAGTCGCTTGCCCGCAAGTCCACCGTGTAGATCTTCCAGCCCGGCGTTACCTGTATGAAGTTTGAGTTGCCCGAGCCTGTGTAGTCGTGATGCCGGAAGAACCACATTATGCTCTGTCCCGACATCTGGCTGCTCATGCGTACCCACAGGCGGGTGAAGCGGCTGCTGTCTACGGGGTAGTTCGCTCCGCTTTTCTCGCCCAGATAGGAGAACGAACCGTCGGTCTGCTGTGCGTTCACTACGTCCCCGTACTGGAGGAACACGTTCGATGACGCCGTAGTGGTGGCTGTGCCCGTCCAGACCCCTCCGTTGACGCCGTAGTTCACGACGTTATACGGTTTGTCTACGTCTTCGCTGTTGTTCATGTCCCAGGGGTCATTGAGCACCTGGGTGGCGTAGTCGTCCGACTCGGCGAGGACCGTGTTGGGCGCCGGAGCCGTCAGCGTAATCGTGTCGTCCGGTGCTCCGTAAGCGACATCGTGCCGCGCCCACACTAAGATCGCCGCAACTAAAAGCATTGCAGAGATCGCGGAAATACGCGCTATTCGATCCATTAATAAAGCTCCAATCTTTGCTAAAACGAAATCTCAGTACGCAGTCGTGTAAATAGTCCACCCGGATTATACACCAAGTCTACCCGATCCAAGCCAACCCTATTTGGCTCCCTCCCCATAGGAAAGAGGTCAGAGAGTACCTAATCCTCCCCAACCCCTCCCCTCTTCACGTCTCACGTCTCACGTCCGGTCGCCAGTCGTCTCACTAACCCCTACACCCCGAACCCTCCCATCGACAAGCCCGTCTGCGCCGTCTGGCTGAACCCAACCCCTCCCGACGAAGCTCGGATCGCCGACTGCGAGAATAGCTGGAACGCTCTCCTGATCTCCCTGGGATCGTTGCGCGGCGTCAGCACCCACTGGTCCGGGATACCCATTTCGCGGAACACCCTTGCAAAGTCTGTCGAGCCGTCCGAGATACCCATCCCCGCCACGATGTGACACTCCTGCGCCAGCATATCGGTCACTATAGCCGCCACCTCGCGTGCCGTGCTGCTCGAGCTTTCGTCATTTCCGTCGGTGACAATCAGCGTGACCGTGCTCACAGGCGTGCCGTTATTCCCGAACTCCAGCGTCTTGGCGATGACCGTGCCCAGCGTGGCGATCGTCTGGTCATAAAGTGGCGTCCCTCCCCCGGCATGGTAGTTCTGTTTGTCCAGTAGCGGCACATGCGCCAGGAACTGGTAAGGATACAGGATGCACCCGTTCAGATACCGTGTGGTCGCAAGCGTCTCTCCCGCCTGCCGCGAGTCGCGCATTGCCCCTATTATCTCATTATAGCCCTCGCGCACCGTCTGCTCGTTGCCCCTGTACTGGATCGAGCCTGAGTCGTCAATCAGCATGGTAAGCAAAACGCCCCTGCTCGCCGGCACATTGAGCGCAGGCACTCCCATAGCCGCCTGAATCTGCGCCCCCAGGTCGGCCACAGACAGTGCCTTGTAAGCCTCCTCCGATAGATCGCCATAATCGTGCGCCTGCGCAAACAGACTGTTCACATTGGGTGTTGAATTGTTCACTTTGTTCTCTCCTTCTTATCACTGTTGTCGGTATCTTCAACTCTACGTTTGCCCCCCGAAGAACACGAAGATTTTTACTAATCCTCAGTCTTATTCGATAACAATGGTCACGCCATCGCGCTCTTAAAACCTTTCTCCTCTTCGTGATCTCTTAACCTTCGTGCTCTTCGTGATCCATAAACAACTATCCCATCAACCTCTCTTAGCCATGGCCTCCGCATACCCCGGCCAGGAAGTGATCGGGTCTGTCGAGCGCACGATGTGCATGCCCGCATCCTCGAAGCGCTTCAGAGCGTCCTCGGCGTCTGCCGTGAAGTCGTAGGCGGGCGTTACTACGGGCGAGGAGCAGTCCCTGATGATATGCACCTTGCGTGCGGCCTCCGGGTCCTTTTGCAGGATGTCCTTCAGCAGGTCGTCTATGGTCCACGCCACGCAGTGACTGAGCGCCTGTCCCGTGATCCCTATCACATCGAACCCCGATGCGCTGTCGATCAACTTCTCGATGAACCTGTAGTTCTTGCTCGCATTGGGCAATGGAGCGCCGCCCGTCGTAGTGGTCACTTCGGGCGACAACACCGAGTAGTTTTCCGTCAGAGGGTGTCCGCCCTTGATCTCGAAGCCCGTTTGCGAGGCCCTCGCCACATTGAAGAACTCCACCGCCTCGTGCACCGACGGCACAAGCGCGTGGCCTATGCTTCCCAACATCGCGTGTGGCGGCCAGATCAGCAACGCATACTTGCCCGTGCGCTCCAACTGCTCGGTGTAATACTCGGCGTGCTTCTGCAGCGCCAGATAGTTGCCGCCCAGCGAGTAGGTAGCCCGCGGGTTCACTTTCCACACTCCCCCGGCCACATCCTCGTGCGTGATAACGGTATAGGGTGCAGGGTGCTGGCCCGCGTCGTTTATCCAGAACATTGGGTGGAATATCTGGAACAGAGTATGCGTGTCCATCGTCGGAAAGATGCGCGTGACGTGGTCCATGTTGCGGTAGATGAACTCGCACAATCGCACGTTGTCTTCGACCGCGCCTCGTCCCGAGCGCCCTCCCACGAACAGCTCGAACCCCGGCGTGCAGAATGTGATCTGCACATCTATCAGTATCAGTGCCACCTTGGTGTCATCCCTGGCTGCCGGGGCGATGTTGTGTTTGCGAGCCCATGCTTCTCCTTCGCGCTCGATCATAGCGTAATCTACCGCCCATACCTTGTCGGTCTTTGTCGGGTCGAAGTGCGCGGGAACAGGCAGTGTGCCTGCTGCTGGACTTGTAGCGCCGCTCGTAGAGTGCTTGACGTTGATTGACATTTCTTTGATCTCCTTGTTTCCTGAACTCTAGCTTATACTAAGCAATCGAATTTCGTGTGGGGTGACGGCGTAGATGCCGTCGGAGCCTGCGTACAGGCGAGTTTCGGGGTTGACAAACGGCTCTGTGTCGGGGAAGGTCCTGGTCTGCTGTATTGAGCCGGCCTGCGCTTCCAGGCGCACTATGCCGTTGTCTGTGGGGGCCAGCAGCGCCTTGCCTGCCGGGCAAAAACCTCCCGGCGATCCGAGCCATGAGCCGTCGCCATCGGTGGCGCTGTGCACCGCGAGGACCCTTCCATCGCGGGCAATTACCGTGCAATAGTTGATTATACTACCTCCTTCCTGAGCGCTGACCGTGAACCAGCATAGTGTGTCGCTGAACACACAGTCTGCGCTTATTACCTGCCCGCGTGGCAATTGCAGGCTTACGCGGTCGTCAATGCCTGCGCGCTCGGCGTCGAACAGGAACGCGCCCGATAGGCCTCCTGCCCGGTAAAATCCGAAGCCGAACGTCTCGCCCACCCAGAACCTGCTCTGGTTGGCCAGCACTTCGCCTATCCTG
>JBBRDO010000173.1:0-6223 GCA_038203825.1 Chloroflexia bacterium
AGAGCGCTCGCCCTGTAGTAGTTTGTGAGCCCCGTCAAAGCGCCCGGCTGGGCCCATGCCTGCCTGTAGGTGGCGCGATCTTCTTCGCTGAAGGCGTCCGGGCGCGCGGCCCCGTCGAAGAGCGCCGTCGCCAGGGCTTTATAGTCGTCGGCTTGTAGCGCGGCTTCGGCCTGCGGTGAACGCAAGCCTGCCGTGTAGCCCATAGCCTTCTGCTGGTCGGGATTGTTCGCAAGCTCGCGGGCCAGAATAACGGGATGAGGGGCGTTGATGATCACGAGGTGGGTAAGATAGTCAGGCAACGCAGCGGCGAAGGACCAGGCCGTGATGCCGCCCCAGTCGTGCCCGACCAGCACAGCAGGTTTGCCGGGGCTAATGTGATCAAGCAGCCCCTTCACATCGCCCACGAGATTCTGCACTGTGTACGCGGAAACCTCAATAGGCTTGCCCGAAAGGTTATAGCCGCGCAGATCAGGGGCCACCGCCTGGTGGTCGGTGCCGAATGCCGCCAACTGATCTTTCCACGCATACCATAGCTCGGGGAACCCGTGCAAGAATAGGATAGTCGGCCCGCTTCCCTCGGTGACATAGTGGATGTCCACGCCGTTGACGTTGATAGTCTCATGCTTCACGGGTGTTGCTCCTCAATTGATCCCACAGATAGTCGGATGGAATTCAGTATATCATAGGCCAGTGAGTAGATGGTCAACCACCGCAACTCAGGGAACAGCCAAAGTAGGCTTACTCTGCTTAAGAATATTGAGATACAGTAGTGTCCAACTCGATTTTTCGGTGACATTTGGGGTAAGGTCAGGGCCAACAGAGGTAGGGTTGCCTAGAGTCCTATCAAACGTTATCGGGACATTGAACGAATCCTGTCCGTTGCCATCAATTAATCGCGGCATGGAGTCAAACTGGCCCTCTATCGTCAACATTTCGAGCTGTTCTTTGACGTAACTCTTACCCGCTTCGTTGGTAGGCATATTCAACTGGGAGCCAACGAAACCCATGGGCGCATCAAGGCCGGGCTCACGTGTGTAGTCCAGCACTTGAGCATCATCGCCCGCTACTCGAACGTGCAAGGTCCAGATACCCATGAACTCGCTGTACGCACTATATTCTACCCGTGCCTCATACTCGTCAACCCCGTGGGAGCGCCACTTCGCCCTAGCCTGCTCATATTGCTCCCTTGTTATACCAGCCCACATCACAGTGGGGGTGGCGGCTAGATCACCTTTTGGAGCATTCGAGTCGCACCCTGTTGTAACAGCCAGTGCTATCAAACACACCATTGCTAATAGAGACGCTTTCATAAGCTCTTGACCTGTGGTCGATTACTCAGGCTGCGAAAGTATCCCCTCAACCTCAGCCATTTCGTCGGTCGAGAGTTCCCACCGCGCGGTACCCGCGTTGGCCCGTACCTGTGCAGGCGTCATCGCACCCGCTATGACCGAGGCCACAGGCTTATGCGAGAGGAGCCACGAGAAAGCCAGGTCGAGGATCGTGTGCCCCCGCGCCTCCGCGAACTTGATGAGTTGCTCCACAAGCGCGAGGTTGTGCGGCGTGAGAAGCTGCGTGGAGCGCGCACCTCCTGAGAGGCGTGTGCCTTCCGGAATAGGCCGGCCCTGCCTGAACTTACCGGATAGCAGGCCGCTGGCCAACGGAAAGTAAGGGAGGAAAGCCAGGCCGGTGCGGTTGCACTCGGGCAGTATCTCCCGTTCCGGTTCGCGTACTAACATGCTGAACTGGTTCTGCACCGACACGAAGGGAGTGCCTGTGCCCCGCACCGCCGCTTCGGCCTCGCGAAGCTGTTCAAGCGAGAAGTTAGAGCAGCCGATCTCGCGCACCTTGCCCTCGTGCACCAGGTCGCTGAGCGTGCCCAGGCTGTCCGCGATGGGCGTATTGGGGTCGGGGGTGTGAAGCTGGTACAGGTCTATGCGGTCGGTGCCGAGGCGGCGCAGGCTTGCCTCGACCGCTACCCGGATATACGCAGGGCTTGCGCCGCTTCCCTGCCCCTCCATCGCGTTGCCGAACTTCGTGGCGATCACCACGTCCCCCCGGCGATTCCCAAGTGCGCGACCAAGATACTCCTCGCTCTTTCCCTGCCCGTAAATGTCTGCCGTGTCAAAGAAGTTGACACCTGCGTCGAGCGCAGCCTGCACCACCGCAGCCGTACCCTCACTGTCAAGGCGGCCGCCGAAGTTGTTGCAGCCCAGCCCCACCACCGACACGCTGAGGGCACCGATCTTTCTAGTTTCCATGGTATTCATTCTTGCTCCTCTTTCATTATATTCATATCGTAGTATACACCGCGTGGGTGAGGTGGCCTCGACAGCGAGAGTGGGAAAGAACAGCCGGGATGCCTCGCCTCTGTGTGGCAGGATCACGAGCCACTGTATGTTGGAAGTATCCCGGCCCCAAGTTTGCGCGTTTTTGGTAAGATGCTAGCATGCAAATAGTGAACGATTGTCTCTCGCTCCCTTCGGGCGATCTGCAACTTCCTGTCTTCCTGCCCGACGCGACGTTGGGCGTGGTGCGGTCGCTCGATTCGGCGGACCTGGAGCAGATAGGCATCCAGGGTCTCGTTATGAACACGTTTCACCTCATGCAGCGCCCCGGTTCCTCAACCATTCAGTCTCTTGGAGGGCTGCACGAGATGGCGGGTTGGACCCGTCCTATAATCACGGACTCAGGAGGATTCCAGGCCTACTCGCTGGTGCGCGAGAACCCCAAGAACGGACAGATCACGGACAGGGGCATCGTTATATATTCGGACAGCAAGCGCAAGTTCCAGCTTACCCCTGCCAAGACTGTTCAACTGCAACTCAGCTACGGCAGCGACGTGGTTATCTGCCTTGACGATTGCACGCACCCGGATGCCCCCTTCGACGTCCAACTGGAGTCGGTAGAGCGCACCATCCAGTGGGCACTAGCAGGCAAGCGCGAATTCACCCGCTTACTCGACCAGAAAAAGACACCGGCCGACCGACGCCCACTCCTGTTCGCCGTGATCCAGGGCGGAGCCTCGCCCGAGCTGCGACGCCGCTGTGCTTCTGAGCTTCTGGAGATCGGCTTTGACGGTTACGGCTATGGAGGCTGGCCCCTCGACACAAAGGGCAACCTCATGCTTGACATGATCACCCTGTGCCGGGAACTCATCCCCACGCCTTTCCCGTTCCACGCGCTTGGCGTAGGCCACCCCGACTACATAGTGCAGTGCGCAAGGGCCGGCTGTACTCTCTTTGACAGCGCACTGCCCACCCGCGATGCCCGCCATGGGCGACTCTACGTCTACGCGGGCGAACCGGCAGCAGGCTTCGTGGACGACTGGTTCGACACCGTGTACATAGCAGACGACAAGTTCATCAAGGATGACCGCCCAATCGCGCCCTACTGCGACTGCCTTTGCTGTTCACGCTATTCACGCGGCTACCTGCACCACCTGTACAAGATCAGCGACACTCTCTTTTTCAGGCTGGCGACCATGCACAATCTGCGGTTTATGGCCCTGCTGACCGAGTCATTGAGGAGCGATGCTGCCGCGCATGGAAGATAACACGCAGGCTGTCGAGGCCATAACCGAGTCGATCCTGGCAAGCCGCAAGTACCGGGCGATCTCCCGCAACCTCATCGAGGAGATCGCACGGCGAGAGCTACCCAGGCGTCGCAACCTGCAAGAGGCTATCAAAGCGGCGCGGAGCAAGCTGCATCAGGTAGCCGGGGCCTTCATTGAGGAACAGCCGCCTTATGCGAGGTGGCTGGCGGAGCTACAGACTGCCAGCGAAGCCGGCGAGCCTGCACTCGTGGAGGCTTGCCTCCGTATCATGCAGCACCACTCGTCAGCGAGAGAGCGGGTGTCTTCTCTGCCGGACTTCTACACGACCCTCTTCGAGGGCATTGGGCACATCGACTCCATCCTCGATATTGCCTGCGGGCTCAACCCCCTCTCGATCCCCTGGATGCCCATCACGCGGAAAACGGGATACTTCGCGGTTGACATCTATAACGACTTGACCACGTTCCTGGACAGCTTCCTGCGTATCATTCAGCAACCGGGCGCTGCAAGTGAACACAACATCCTGGGCTCAGTGCCCGACATCGAGGTTGACGTGGCGCTTGTCCTGAAGACGATCCCCTGCCTGGAACAGGTTGACCCTGCTGTGGGCAGGCGGCTCCTGGAAGGCCTGAGGGCCAGAGTCATGCTGGTATCGTTCCCGGCTCGAAGCCTTGGAGGCCGAAATCGCGGCATGGTAGAGAACTACAGCGCCCATTTCGCCGGCCTGGTGCAAGGCCACGACTGGAAGATCGAACGCTTCCTCTTTGCGACTGAGTTGGTGTTTCGGGTGACGAAAGGCGGCGATTGATGCGGGGAGAGCAGGCACATGACGTCGTTAGCTAGTGCTTATCGCTCGCTGGTCGAAGAGAGAGGCGTGACCCAACACCTCCTGCACAGGTGTTGGGTCCC
Organism: Chloroflexia bacterium; assembly: GCA_038203825.1. Lineage (GTDB taxonomy): Bacteria > Chloroflexota > Chloroflexia > QHBQ01 > JADMIH01 > JADMIH01. The sequence goes on from JBBRDO010000173.1 coordinate 4,463, forward strand.
ACTACATAAGTAGATAACGTGCGCCTACCATCATAGTAGCAAAAAGCAGTAGAATTTGATATAGCAAAGTGGTACACTAAATGGCACAGGAATGGCACAAAAAGTGACACAACGCATTCGTGTCCCGTATTTGGTCATGTCGGCCAGTGGGAATTCCATTTTTGTTCCGCTTTTTACTGGCGGTGAGAACTCGGCTCAATAAAGATCTGTTCGTGCAAAATCTGAAACCGTGACAAGTACCAATACAAAGTAGCAGCCAGCATCAAGAAAAATGGTCCGGTCCGTTATCAAGCGCATTTTCTTGATTCGGAACGAGTTGTTGCCTGAAGCTGCTTGCGTCTAAACAGATACTACATCAAGAGGACACCTGGCATGGACGAAGAGAGCCTGCGAATAGTAGATACCAGAGCTATAGCCATCCTCGAGAATATGTCGGAGGCATTTATAACCCTGGACACGGCGTGGCGCCTCGTTTATATGAACCGCAGCGCTGAACACTTTCTGCAGAGATCAAGAGAGGAATCGCTCGGCAGGAATATCTGGGACGAGTTTCCTATGATGGTAAATTCCGTCCTGTACGAGCAGTTCCACTCTGTCATCACGAAGAGAACTCCCGCCCGATTCGAGGCTTTCTACCCGGTGCTCAAGACCTGGGCAGAAGTGCATGCATACCCAACGGATGAGGGCCTTATGGCGTATTTCAACGACGTAACCGACAAGAAACGGGTCGCTAGAGAGCTTGAAGAGAGCGAACAGCGTTTCCGCGCTGTGTGGGAGACCTCTGCCGATGCTATGGCGCTGTCAGACCCCGAGGGGATCGTCATCGCTGCCAACCCCGGCTATTACCGGCTGTACGGATACACGCCGGAGGAGGTCATTGGTCACAGTTACGCGATCATATTCCCGGAGAGGGAGCGCGAGGTAGCGATCCGCCTATACAAACAGACTTTCGCGGAAGGGAATGCCGCGGAATCCGTCGAAAGCACCATAGTCCGTAAAGATGGTGGTGTGCGCCTGGTGGAGGCGACCTACAGGTTCTTACTGGAAGACGGGCAGAGAGTTGTGATGCTCTCTCAGATCAGGGACATAACCGAGAAAAAGAGAACACAGGCCCTGCTGGAATCGCGGCTGAGCCGCCTTGGAGCCGTAATGGACGCGACCACCGAGGGCATATTCGGGCTGGACAAGATGGGACGCTGCACTTTCCTCAATCCCGCCGCGGTGGAGCTTCTTGGCTACACCGAAAAAGAGTGCCTGGGGCGCAACGTTCACGACCTTATCCACTACAAGCATCTCGATGGCAGTCCCTACCCCTTTGAGCAATGCGCAACCTATCAAGTGCTGCAAGGCAAGGGTTCGGTCAGGTTGGCAGATGATGTTATGTGGCGCAAGGACGGTACTCCTCTGCCGGTGCTTTATTCATGCGCACCCAAGTTGGAGGGAAACAACGTGGTGGGTTGCGTAATGACGGTCGTCGATATATCTGAGCGCAGGCTAGCCGAGCGCGAGCGTGCGCAACTGCTTGCCGAGGAGCAGGCCGCGCGAGCAGCCGCCGAACGTGCAGTGCAAGCTCAAGAGGCCTTGCTGCTGATGGTGTCGCACGACCTCAGGAACCCGCTGACAGTCATACAGGGCGTGGCACAACTGGCGCAAAGACGTCTGAGCAAAGGTATTCCAGTCGATTACGGGCAACTGCAAACGCAACTGGCCGCCGTTGTCGAGGCCACCACCAAGATGAAAGACTTCATCCGCGATCTGTTG
>JBBRDO010000174.1:0-6066 GCA_038203825.1 Chloroflexia bacterium
AGGCCGCTCGCGAGCGAGATAACATTCGCCCCGTCGATCAGGGTCCAGCTACCTACTTTTACCGTATAGCTTCTGCGTGTGATCCTCTTCAAAAACGCTGACACTCGACCCATGGCCAGGGCCGTCAGGAGGAACGGTATACCAAGGCCCAACGAGTAGGCCAGCGCCGGCAAGAAGGCCTGGTCCGTTTGGCCATTGATGGACAGAGTAAGGATTGCGCCAAGCGTGGGGCCAACGCAAGGCGTCCAGCCGATACCGAAGCCCATTCCTATCAGCAGCGAGCGTAGATATCCCAGGTTTGTGGCGGGTCTGATGTCCATGCGGCGGGTGTAGTTCAGGAAGGGTATATTGATAAGCCCGATCATGTGAAGCCCGAATACCACCAGAAGCACGCCCATTACCTGTTGGATAGTGCGTATGTTTCCCTTCATCAGATAGCTCAACGCGCCGGCCATGCCGCCGATTACGACCACGAATACGATGGTCAAGCCCAGCACAAACATCGCGGCGTGTCCCATAACAATCCAGCGAGCCGATGCGCTAGACATGGTGAGCGCGCCCTGTATGCCTTTCATATCCGTAGCGCTGCTCCGAAGCCGTCTATCCGCTGCGGGCACGCTAGCTACCACTCTTGCGGGCGCGATGGGTGGTACTTGACCAGCGGTAACAGCGATAGAGCCGGTGATAGCGGCAGGTACTGGGGCCCGACTTACGCCTGAAGGAGTGTTCCGGGCGACGCTCAAGGCCGATCCGCTCATGTAACCGATATATGCCGGTATAAGCGGTAACACGCATGGTGACAGGAACGAAAAGAGTCCCGCAAGAAGTGCGATCAATAGCGATGGTGCTTCCATAAGAGGGTATTACCTTTCATAATCAGGTAGGCAGACGTCTTACCGTGCTTGTTGTCCGGTCTGTGCAGCTGGTTGTTCGCCTGCGGCTTCCGTCCGAGCGGGTCGAGGATAGTAGCGTCGCCACAGGGCTTCGGATTCCCTGGCGACCTTGTCGAAGCGCCCGAAGGCAAACCACACCACCCCTAGCGCGGCCAGGAGGCCCGTAACGATGCGCACCCACCAGTTAATAGAGAAGAGCTGCGAACCTGAAGGGGTCAATAGCAAGCTGTACCACATATCCATACTGACGTTCTCGCTCATATCCCTCAGCCCTAGCATATGCGTAACCCCGTCCACCGCCATCGGCAGCACGAACAGGATAAGTCCCCAGAAGCTCATGGGTTTCAAAAGCCAGCGCAACCACGGCACCTTACGCTCTCTTGCCAGGGCGTAAAGGAGCCCGAACAGGAACGTCCCGCCGTAGAGGGCGCTATTGCGCCAGCAGAAGGCCACCTGGTATCCAAACACACTCCCGGCGCGCTCAGGCAACTGGTGTCAGGTAACAGCATAAGCTGTATAGATCGGGTCAGCAAGCCCCCACCACCCTAATGCGGAGAATATGGGAGCCAGCCAGGGTAAGCCCACGAAGATGCCAAGCGCGATGAGGCAGAGACGGAGCCATCGCTGCCCGATGTAGCGAGCCATGCGGTCCAAAGGCGAACCCTCTGCATTGCTGTTCTTTACATCTACACCACTCGCACCGCTCGCGCTGGTGTGGAGGGCGCGCCGGGCTATCTCGAGTTGGGTGCGTAGCTGCGCCTCGTCGAACGGACTTTCAAGCCTTCCGTATTTGCCGCGCTCGACTTCAACGATGGGCAAGCGGTTGAGATATTCAACCTCAAGCTCCGGTTGCCCCACTATGTCTATAACTTCGATCTCGCCAGGCTCTATATCATAGCGAACCGCCAGGTTCCGCAAGGTCTCCAACACCTCACCGCACACAACACAGTCTGGCTTTGTATAAAGTGTTACTCTCATAGGCTCCTGGATCCCTGCCCAGATCGCTGTCATCTATGCGACCCCTCTGTCAGATCGACTTCGTTTGGTGCTACCTCATGCGCTGCCTACAGCACAACCGTGCCATGTGCCTCCATGCCACGGCGCTTGGCATCTCCTATTATACCATAGTAAATTACGGGGCATCAATACGAGCGCGAGAATGGGGAGGAACAGTAGCCTAGCAGCCCCCCAGGCCGGAATGCGCCTGGTTCCAGATCGCGCTGGTGGCGGAGACCCACGTGGCAAGCACAAGCACGGTAGTGATGCCTGTGAGCACTACCGTGCTGAATAAGAATATGTGCTTGCGAAGTCCCAGGGGCGCGCGCCCGTTGAGCAGATAGTCCAGACGTTGGTTCAGAGCGTCGGTGGACCCAGCTACCGATATGTTGGCTGTGGCGGACCCTGTTGGTCCTGTTGGTCCTGTTGGTCCTGTTGGTCCTGTCGAGGCGTAATCGTCATTCCTGAGCAACAGCTTGTAGAGTGCACGCAACAAAGGCCTGTCCGTGCCCTGGCTGTGGATCACATAGCGGTCAGCTTCGATCTCTTTTGCCACCATGTATTGCTGTTGCAATCCTCGCACCAGCGGCAGGAAAAAGACTGCACGGGTAAGCACACGCGACATGGCAGTCTTGAAGGGGTCAAAGTGCAGCACATGGTATCGCTCATGCAGTAGCAGAGCCTGTAGTTCCTGCGGGTCCAATCTCGACAGCACACCCGTCGAGATAAAGATGCGGGGTTTCAGCCAGCCATAGCAAAACGCCACGGCATCCGACCTTTGCACCAGGTCAATCCGACCGTCCAGGTGCAAAGATCTCGATAGTTTGACCAGGCATGCCTGCTGTTCGGGGAGCGTGCTCCGAACTTTCAGCAATGACCTGACAAGCAGCCGAGTCCTGTACCACTGGCCCGTCAGGGAACCCGCCCCCATTAGGACGCCCGCTGCCAATAATATTGCCAGTGTATAACTCAGAGCATGAGCGGGCCAATCGGCGGGAGTGGGCATGAAGAGGCAGGCCAGTAGAGCTTCCTGTCCCTTATCGGCTTCCCGTGAAAGGAGAGAGCCCGCCAGCAGCGGGCTGATGACTGCCAGCAAGAGAAGTGCCTCGGCAAATGTGCCTAAGCCCACCAGGCGGCGAAAACTCCCTCTCGCGTTCACTGTTCCTTCTCCTGGTCCTCCGGGTCCGCCAGGTTATCGGGCTGCTTGCCCGATTCTTCCCAGATCTTGCGGAGTTGCTCGATATGCTGGGGATCAGCCTGTTCTATTACCTCCAGAAATTGTGTAAGCGCAAGGTCACCGAAGTCGGCCAGCATGGAATCGACCATCTTGCGGCTCTCACGCGCCAGAAACTCTTCGCGAGTAAGTGCTACATGATACAGGTGGGTCTTTTTGTCGATGGAAGTGCGAGTGAGCAGGCCTTTCTCAGCGAGGTGGCCCATCACAGTCATCACCGTGGTGTACGCAACGGGCCTCACTTTCTGTATAGCTGTCGCGATATCTCGAACCGTGGCGCTATCGAGCTTCCACAGCTCTACCATTATTTCGATTTCGAGTTCGCCGAGCAACTTCTGGAGGCTGCTACCCGAACGACTCATCCTTTCGTACCCGGACCAACGACTGGGCATAAGCGTACCCACTCCTTTCCTTTCTCAACGACATAATACTACTTCATAATACTACTTTCGAGGCTGTCTGCCTCTAATTGCAGCCAATTGCCAGGGCTGTGTCAAAGTCAGGGTCCAGCCACAAGAGGCAATAAAATCCTTCCAAGCTGTCACAAAGCAGAGGAAGGAGGCCAGAGTGGATGGACCCGCCACAGGAGTATAGCACGTTGTTGGAAGCGGTCAGCAAAGTAGCAGACCCGCGCAAAGCACGAGGCAAACAACACGATTGGAAGGTATTGCTCTCAATCACATGTGCAGCCATAGCTTCGGACCAGAAGAGTGTAAGAGCCATGTCTCAATGGGTACAGGAACATGCCGAGCAGTTGCGGGAGCAGTTACAGACCTGTCCTGCTCGTCTACCTAGCGCTTCCACTCTGTACCGCGCAATACGGGCCATAGACCCTACAGAACTAGAAAGGCACCTAAGCTTGTACACAAGTAGTCTTGAGGCACAAACTCAAACTCAAACTCAGTGCAGACACGAGGGTATGGCAATTGACGGCAAGCAGCTACGTGGAGCACGAGCACATGGCAGGCACACCTGTTTGGTCAGCTTGGTACGTCACAAAAGCGCAGTAGTGCTACAGCAGCAAGCTGTGGATACGAAGAGCAATGAGATCACGGCAGTGCCCACTTTGCTGCAAGGGCGAGACTTGAGAGGTACGGTTGTCACCATGGATGCCTTGTTGACACAACGCAGCATCGCACAGCAGGTGTTGAGACAGGGAGGGGATTATCTGATGGTAGCCAAACAAAACCAACCGGAGTTGTACTGCGCTATTGAGCAGTTGTTCTCCTCTCCACCCTGGCTGGCAAAGGAGAAGGCAGATAGCTATCGGTTCTATCGTAAGACGGAGAAGGGGCACGGACGAGTGGAGACGCGCACGTTGGAAAGCAGTTGGGTGTTGTGCGAAGCAAATGCCGCACTGAAGTTGCCTAAGTACTTGGATTGGCCTGGCAGCAAGCAGGTGATGCGCCGAACTTGCCGACGGGTCAAGCTAAGTACGGGAGAAATCAGCGAGGAAGTGACCTATGGCATAACGAGCTTGGGGTGGGGGCAAGCGGGAGCTAAGGAGTTAGAGAGACTGTGGCGTGGGCACTGGACAATCGAGAACCGAGTGCATTATGTGCGCGATGTGACTATGGGAGAGGATCAGAACCAGATGCACACAGGCAATGCCCCTCAAGTGTTGGCGGCCCTGCGTAACGGCATCATCAGCCTGCTTAGAGTGAGCGGTTGGAAAAGCATAGCCGAGGCACTGAGGCATTACAGTGCTGCCGTCTCCAATGCCCTACTCCTCATCTCTTCCCCACTTCATTCACTTATTCGACTTTGACACAGCCCTGGCCAATTGCTAGCTGCCACTGCTCTGGTGGTGATCTTTGCCGCGGTATTCGTCGATGAAACGCCTGATGCGCGCTTCATCAAGCGCATTCATGCGGTCTATGCGCGTCCAAGCGGTCAGTACTACAGGATCGGAGAGGCCTGGATAAGGAGCCATAACGATCTTGCCATCGTAGGAGCGCGCAATCTTTTCCAGGCTGCTAACGGTAGCTTTATCAAGATCGGGGCGGTAGCTTATGATGACGCCCCCGTCCTCCAAGTTGTGCAGCGACAATTCCCTGGTAATGGGAGTGGAACTTACGCCCCAGGAAGCCAAGCTGCTCAGGTGGGGACCTGAGGTAGGAGGATCGGTGGTGTAGGTGTGGGGGTCGTTCACCGACTGTAAGTGGGCGCTTGGCTCCTGGGGCACGCCCTGCCCGGGTTTGTTGGCCTCGCTCATGATGGAGGCCGCTATACCTCCTATTACGATGATGGCAACGATTGCAATAAGGGCGTTCCTGCGAAGCCTCTGCGCCCGCTTCCTACGCATAGCAGCCTCTCTAGCCTCAGCCTGCTTTTGCAGCCTGGCTTCACGCTTGGCTTCCTGGGATGGCCGAGTGGACTGCAGTTGCGCCGTGGAATCGGCTTTGGTGGAAGATGCTGGTGAGATCATCCTAGTTGAGGTCGAGGAGGTCGAGGAGGCCGAGGAGGTCGAGGAGGCCGAGGAGGCCGCAGATCCTGCTGGGCGGGTGCTGCCTGTGGTTCCGCGTGCGGGTTTACTCGTATCCCCAATACCCTGCGCGTGCTTTTGTCTGCTCGAGGAGTGCGCGCCTCCACGTCGTTTCGCATTCAATGCTTTGCTCCTATAGCTCGTCCATCGGTCAAAATCTACTATGTCAGTATAGTGGTTTGCACGCATCGAGTCAACAGCCGAACATATCTTGAGCAAAGTCAAGGTGAGCACCCCTTGTTGCTTTTTGGTAGCTTACATCTGGATGTCTGTCCTGAAAGTCTGTCCTGAACTGACACACAGATTGTCGGTTCGAAAGCATCCGACTGACGAAAACCGGCAAGCGCGCCCTATCCTTCCCGTGCGAGTCATGTATTCGTCTCAACCAGCCTAGCGAACCTCCTTTGGGGACCCTGATGCCCGTAACGTCCGTGATGCCCGTAACGTCCGTGATGCCC
>JBBRDO010000175.1:0-5658 GCA_038203825.1 Chloroflexia bacterium
AGCATCGACCCCGAACCTGCCGAGCATAAGGCAGGCAGCAGAGGGTGGGTTCTACACGACAGCAATGGCAGGTGGAGAGATCTGGAGTACAGGAGGCATTGACGGCACAACCTTCAACTTCCTTAACGAAAACCTCTATCGTGCCCAGGCCGGTGGTTGCCCCAATACTGCAACACCTGTACCGCCTACTGACACACCTGTAGTGCCCACTGATACACCTGTACCGCCAACCGATACAGCAGTGCCGCCAACCGATACAGCAGTAGTTACCGGCACACCTCCAACCGACACACCAACGGCTGGAAGCCCAACTGAAACACCTACGGCTTGCACGCTCTCCTTCGAGGACGTGCCGCCCGGAAGCACATTCTACGTCTACATCCAGTGTCTGGCTTGCCGAGGCATCATCAATGGCTATCCATGCGGTGGCCCTGGTGAGCCTTGCAACCCGACCAACGACCCCTACTTCCGCCCGGGCAACAACGTAACACGCGGCCAGTTCGCCAAGATGGCTGCTAACTCTGCAGGCTTCAACGAGCCTCCAGGAGCGCAGCAATACGAGGACGTCGTACCAGGCTCGAGCTTCTACGACTACATCTGGAGACTAACCGACCGTGGTCTCGTCACCGGCTACCCATGCGGTGGCCCAGGCGAGCCATGCGGACCTGGCAGCCTACCCTACTTCCGACCTGCCTCCTGGGTAACCAGAGGACAGCTAGCGAAGATAGACGCTAACGCAGCAGGCCTGACCCAGCCGCCAGGTGCCCAGCAGTATGAGGATGTGCTACCAGGCTCGACCTTCTACGACTACATCTGGAGACTGACCGATCTTGGCGTAATGCAAGGCTACCCGTGCGGTGGAGTAGGCGAGCCCTGCGGACCTAACAACCTGCCGTACTTCAGGCCAGGCACTAACGCCACCAGAGGCCAGGCAAGCAAGATTGTAGCTAATACCTTCTTCCCTGAATGCGGCGCTGTGCGCTAAGTCAGGAGGAAGCCAGACACCACGGTAAGTAACTCTTATCGAGTGTAGAAGAAGCACCGGGGGCCAAAAGCCTCCGGTGCTTTTCGTATGTAACCATGTTCCGCCATTGGCCGGCGTGACAGGATGATATTGTCCGAAATTGATCTGGCACTCGCCAGCCTCATGCTGGTATAATTCCCCGGTGAGAACAGCTCGCCTCAATGCTGGAGGTCACAGGACTAACAGGCGGATACGCAGTTGGTTCCTTGCTGCCGAGCGCACAAAGTCATCGATACCAGGCTAATCCCATGAAGAAAGAATTCTACCCACTCTACTACAAGCTTGAGGATAAACACTGGTGGTTCCTTGGGAGACGCCGGATTTTCCTCAAGCTCCTTGATGAATATCTTCCGGTACCTGCCGGCGAACGAAAGCGCCGCATTCTTGATGTGGGGTGTGGCACCGGAGCCCTGCTCAAGTACTTCTCCCGCTATGGCTCCGCTCAAGGGGTAGACATGGATGAGGATGCAATCGCGTTCTGCCATATGCGCGGGGCTCACAGTGTTCAGAAGGTTGGCCCTCTTCCCTTGCCCTTCGAGGACGACACTTTCGATTTGATTACCATCCTCGATGTCCTTGAGCATATAGATGACGACGAGGGCACATTACGCGAGCTTTACCGCATCCTCCGTCCCGGCGGCATGTTGATGATCAGCGTTCCTGCCTATCAGTTTCTCTGGGGACCCCAGGACGAGATCAGTAAACACAAGCGTCGCTATATCGCCCCCCAAATCCGAGTTCTTCTCAAGCAAACCGGCTTCCAGGTTAAGAAGCTCTCCTACTTCAACACCATTCTTTTCCCGGTGGTGGCTGTTATTCGTGTGCTCCGACCGTACCTCCCTCGCACCTTTCAGGTTGACTCAGACTGCAGCATAACCAAGCTGGGGCCGCTAAACCGTCTGCTGGCCCGTCTGTTTGCCCTGGAAGCACCAATAGTCAAGCATGTGAGCTTGCCTTTCGGTGTGTCAATATTGGGCCTGGCGTACAAACCGGTGACTCATAGCATCCCCGTCTGCTAGAACAGCATTCAGCCCTCATGTCCTCGGTGGCCGGCATTAATCCTCGGGCAACGCGCGCAGTTGGATATCCGTGAAGTCCGCAGTGCCTTCCCCGCTGGCTCGAAGCCAGATAATTGCCGTAGTCTCCCCGGCCGGTACTGTGAATGCGAACCCTTGACGAACCCAGTCTTGAGCGGCATCACACGCGAAGCCCACGCCGTCAGGGAAGGTGTCGAGCCAGGCTAACGACCTGTCATGCGTAGACAGGTAGACGCGCTGGGCCCCTTGGAAGCCCAGATTGCGATAGCTGAAGAATAGAGCGTAGGTACGCCCCGGTTGCAGTTGTTGCGTGGTGAGGGTGACATTCACTTCCCGGCCCCCCGGCATAGCCTGAAACGTCTGCCCGTCGGCACTAAGTGACGCTCCCGGCGGCACGATCCATTGGTCGGGTGTTGTCCTGGCATTGAGTGGCTGTTGGCCTGCCGGGGCGAGGCGCGAAAGGGGTGGCAAGAGATTAGCGCCGAACGTGGATCCCACCTGCGCGTTCAGAAAACTCAGGGAAGTTGAGAGCCGGGGCTCATTCTGGGCCCCCCAGGTGAGTAGCCGCCGAGTCTGCTTGAGGGGAGAGATCGAGTTGTCTTGTAGTCGGACCAGGTCGAAATGTCCCAGTGAGGTCGCGCCCAGGCCGGATTGAGCATAGCCGGACGCAGATCCGGGAGCGAAGTCAGCCACCCATACTGAGCCTCGCGCCTGGGCTATCTGCATAACACTCTGCAGGTCGAGTTTTGCAGCGTCCACGACCCGAATCGTTGAACCGCGCCGCCAGAAATAATACTCCAGGCTCTCAACCTCGAAGACAGTATCGCCGGTGTGCATGACAAGTACCACGCTATCAGGTCGTGAGCTATCAACGACCAGATTGGCCGCCCCACGGTAATCGTCTTTCGGCACGGCGTAGGATGTGGCCAGGGCCGGCACCGCCTGGGCGATCAGAATGACCATGACGAGCGCGTAAGTGCTGCACAAGGCCGTGCGTGTGCCGTGCGGCGGTATATGAGCCACCAGCCTGCGCAGCGCCATGACGAGCCATACCGAGGTCCGTCCCAGCATCTCGATCCCCAGCGCCGCTGTCAGCGTAAGAGACGGCACAATACATGCGAAGTAGCGAGGCGTGAGGTTGAGCAGAGCATCATGGAAGCGGAGCCAAAAGGCTACAATGGGCAGCAAAAGGAAGAGCAGCAGGAGGAGCATCGACGCCCAACTCCCACGCAGCCGATACAGGATTCCTGCAATGAAGCCCAGCACGAGTAGGCAGATAAGCAACCCTGAGAAGCCCAGGAAGTCGAGCATTGACAGGATTGTTGACGTGGTTTCGGCGTAAATGCCAGAGCCACTTCGAGCCGAGAAGTATTGCAAGGATGGCAGCCACGGGAGGTAGGCAAGTGCCGTCGCCAGTGCCGCCCCGATACCCGGCGCCACCTGCAACATGGCCTCCTTCAAGCCCGGTGCGCGGGGCTTCGTAAATAGTCGTACAAGATGGACCACCCCGACGAAGCCCAATGCGGCCACGGTCACAGGGATAGCGAGGTAGCCCGTATAGAGGCTGAGTATAGATACTATAGCCAGCCCGATTGCGCTTCTGCCGCGGCGATTGACTGCTACCTCATACGCGAAGAGCATCTGCAGCGTGGTGAAGAGCATCAGGAAGGCGTACTGCCGTGCCTCCTGAGAGTACCACACAGCGAAAGGGGAGACGGCGAGGACGAGGGCACCGGCCAGCCCAACGCGCGCGTTGAACGTGGCTTTCCCAAGCAGGTACAGTGCGTACACGTTCAGCGTGCCCGCAAGCGCGAAGGGGAGGCGGATAATAAGCTCTGACCCCCCGAAGCCGCGTGTTAGCCAGGTGAGCAGAAATATCCCCGGCATGTTATCGTACCAGAACGATAAATGACGGAAGAGGTCGCTGAGATCATTGAACCGTACCGAATACGCGGTGACCAATTCGTCGAGCCAGAAGCTGCGGGCGTCGAGGCGATACAACCGCAGCGCCAACGCAATGAGGGTTAGCGTCACCGCTAGCACGCCCGGCTTGAGATACCGAGCCGCGCTCCTGTACGTGCTTCGCGTGACATGGGGTTCAACCTCCCCGGCAGCGGGCGACGGGGCAACGACCTGCGATGTGAAACGAGATGTCACAGGAAAGCGCCTCATATGGCAGCATTATAGCAGCATCACTTACCTATAGGATTTTCAATCGGTGCGGACAAAGGCTCATTGAACTTGGAATAGAAGATGTGTGACACCGGCGTATCTTCGGTCCATGCTGAAATTCCTAGCTTATGTATATACTTATTAGCCTCATCGACCCAGATATCTATTCTACCCAATCCCTTAGAGCCTATCGCAACCATTCGAGGAAAGGCTTTTATGTCATACAGAACTTCTATGTATTTCGTTGTGACACCATCGATCTCCTCATCAGCACCTACGGTTGCACTTTTGATATATGGTTCAATGTTCGCAAGTAGCCCAAAATCGAGAAACACCCCATCTGGTGCGGGAGAACCTGCTAATACATAGCTGGTTGAGCCCTGGCTACGCGTGAAGTATAGTTGACCCGACTTTATCCACTCGATGGGGATTTCGTTGTTTTTGTGAATTATTCCGCGAGCTTTATCCGGACGCATATAATCACCTTCTGTTGGGAACACATTAAATGGCATTGCAGGCAGGTTGTCCTTAACTTCGAAATGCAATGTCTCTACATTGATCATGTTTGCGAAAGCATCGCGAACTAGAGCTACTGTCGGGTCGTTAGAACTACTATCGGGTTTGTTGTCCCCTATGGTGGGCGTCAACAGTGCTGTTGGGGTAGTTTGGCTTGTTACTGTTGGCTGCTCGCTAGTGCAGGCGACTATATTCAATCCAGCCAGCAGTAGCACAGGTACAATCATATAGATGTATCTGCGTCGGTATGCATCTCTGATATTGGACATGTTTCCCCAATCCCGTGATGTTGTATGACCCTTTTGGTTTTGCCCCGGATGGACAGAGCCTAACTAATTAAACGCCACTCACCAAAACAAAAATGAGAGCCTATAAAGCTCCCATTTCGTGCCTGTTGAAAGGCTATTCCATCCTTTGGTGCCGAAGGCGGGATTTGAACCCGCACGTCCCTACGGACACTACGCCCTGAACGTAGCGCGTCTGCCGTTTCGCCACTTCGGCTAAGTGCACATCATTATATGCCAGCCAGCCCCGCCTGTCAAGATAACTATTGTAGGAAGTGGCGAGGATAACAGCGAAGTAATATTATTGAAATATGAACACAACCCAAGAGCCATAACAGGCACAATGCCCGTACTGCGGACAGACCCGCTCAGTGGTCAAAGCAGGACTAAACAACAAAGGCGGCAACCAACGCCTCAGATGCCAGAAGTGCCAACGCTACTTCACCCAACAGCATCGGCATCACGGTCATGACCCCTCCCTTATAGAACAAGCTCTCAAACTCTACCTGGAAGGAGTGAGCCTGAGGGGCATTGGTCGGGTGCTCGGTGTGCATCACCAGAGCGTGGCCAACTGGATAAAGAGTGCAGCCGATGCTCTCCCTGAGCAAGTGACAGACAACACGCC
>JBBRDO010000176.1:0-5585 GCA_038203825.1 Chloroflexia bacterium
ATGATCCCTGACGAAATTAGAGAACGGCTGGACGACAACGAAATTGAGTTCCTCGAGAGGGCCCTCGAACTCTACGGCGAGCAATCAAGCCACAGCGATCCCCTGCTTGCCGGGGGTATTGCACGTTCTCTCCGCTGGCGCATGTCCCCTGCCGAGCTGAACAAGTTTGTGCGCAGGCTCCACAGCCGGTCCTTTGTCCTCAGCCCCAGGACCGTCAGCGGCGGTCCCGCATTCTTTCTTGATCCGCAAATAACCGGCGAAGAGTAGCAGCTTTTACCTGCTTATCACCTGGCTCACCTCTTCCCGACAAAAGCATCCCGAGCCCGGTTCCCCAACTTTGAGGCCTATGCAAAGCCTCTAGCTTCTGTTATAATCCTGTTTCGCGCTACCCTTGCACTGTTGAGAGCAACAGTTAACCTATTGCGTCGATACAGGAGTAACACGATGCGCGTACTCTTTACAAATCAACCAATGTCCGGCCATTGGCACCCACTTGTCCCGCTGGCTCAAGCGCTGACATCGGTAGGACATGAGGTTGCATTTGCTTCAACGCCCGGCTTTTGTCTATCTATGGAAGCTAAGGGCTTCCGCACCTTTCCTGTCGGTGCAGACGAGACTGAAGAAGAAGCCCAGCAGATCGGCGAACAACTTGCAAACTCCAACGAGCAACCACCCTCGGTGGCTGTCTTGAGGTACCGGTTCGCGGGCATAAGGGCGGATCGCATGCTCCCCGACATCCTCGACCTCATCAGCGACTGGCACCCTGATGTCCTGGTGCGCGACTCTGCTGAGCTCACAGCCTGCGTCGCGGCCGAACGTGCGGGCATCCCTCACGCTGTCTTCCAGGTAGCTGCCCCTGTGCCCTGGTACATACGCGCAATGTCTGAGCCACTGAATCGTCTGCTTGCGTCAGTGGGCCTAAGCATTGCGGAGCCTGCTGATATTCTATATCGTTATCTGATGTTCTATCCGCGCCCACGAGGTCTGTGGAACCCTGACGTTCCTGCGCCACCTACCATGCACGCCTTTCGCTATACAGTTTTCAGCCAATCGGGCAATGAAATCCTTCCTGAGTGGGTCGCGGGATTGGAGGAGCGGCCTACAGTGTATGCCACCCTCGGCACCGTTATGAACGATAGGACCGACCTCCTCTCGGCTATCCTCGACGGTCTTCGGGGAGAACCAATCAATCTGATACTTACAGTGGGCCGCGACGGGTCCCCGCAAGACTTCGGCGAGCAACCGCCCCATGTACATATAGAACGCTATATACCTCAGAATATGCTGCTCCCTCTTTGCGACCTGGTAATCACCCACGGTGGTTCCGGCACCATGATGGACGCGCTTAGCTTTGGTCTTCCCATGGTGATGATCCCTATCTCTGCTGACCAGCCGGTGAACGCCCAGCTATGCACGAGATTAGGAGTGGCACGTTTAGTCACGCCGGTGGGGCGCACGGAGGCAGAGTTGGCGGAGGACATCCGTAACGCCACGCAGCAGGTCTTGCGGAACCCAACATACCGGCAGAATGCCCAACGGCTGCTCAAGGAAATGGAGGATCTGCCGGGGCTGGAATATCCCGTGTCACTGCTGGAGACACTCGCAACGAAGCGCGTCCCACTCGTTGCCCACCCTCACCCGAACTGAGAACCCGCGCCCCCTCTTTCCTATTTGAGCTTCCTAATGGACCTTAGTCCAGGTCCAGCAACGGTACGCCTGGAATACCCAACCCATCCGAGCCTGACGATCCGTCGCTCGGACCATACACTATCGCCCATCGTCCGCCGAAATCTTGCTGCGCCGCCTGATACCCGCCTCCCGACACGACGTAGGCCATGCGCTCGTGAACCAGCTGCCGTACGCGAGCGTGAAGAATCTCCAGGTTTGGCTGCTCCTGTCGCAACGCCTTCGTAATACCGTAAGCGGTAAAGTCTGCTTTGGCGAGGATCTGCGCCTGAAGTTCCTTCTCCACGAGTGCTGTAAGCAGTTCTTCGGCGATTGGAATACGCATATGTGCCTCCTTTTGAGTCGTCTGCCCGGCTGGCCGAATTAGCGGTCAAACGTCACCAGGTATCGAATAGTTTGCTGCGCGGGCGAGTAGATCACGAATTCGTCGTTCATGAGTGTTTGGGGCGCTGCCACGGCAATTCGCGTGTGCCCGGCCTTGCCCCACACTGAATCGTACCCTCGCGGCGGCTCCTTCACTTGCGCCGTGGGCGCCTCGTATCGCTTGCCCAGTGCGGCCTCTACTATCAAAAGCATCTTTGGCACGTCCTTCTTGCTCGATGAGCAGTAGTTGGTGCTCTTCGTAGACCTGTTAGCCAGATAGATGCCGTTGCCCAGCATGCGGCCATTAGAAGGTGCCTTTGGGCAGATCAGCCCTGAGCGCAGTATGTGGCGCACGTTGCGAGTATGCGTGCCATGGAAAAGTAGCTCCCGGTGCGATGTCCCGCGCTTGTTCACCTCGTAAGCCCTCCGCTCGGCCGGGATCTCAACCTCGAACACCTCACGTACCTTGATTTCGTAGCCGTGGGCCTGCGTCCGCTTGATGTACTCCAGCAGCGAAGCACGTACCTCATCTTCGGCGCTCAACACGTTAAGTCGCGCCCCCAACATCTGGTAGCGCGTGTAGTTGGGGTGCAGGCGCTGCTCCTTTATCGTCGAAATAGCGGCTTCCAACTGGTTGAGCCTCTCCTCCTGCTCCGCGAACTCATTGCAATACCGCTTCACAACCTCCTCGCGGTCAATGCGGGCCGGCAGCCGCGTCGGTATCGAGTTGTAATAAGCCTGAATCGTTGCTGACAACGCCGCGTGATTCTGTTCGCGCCTGAAGGGGTTGAGGCGATAGCGCAAGAACAGGTTCTGCGCCTCTGCCAGCAGTCTCCTTCCCTCGTCCACTTGCGCCTGACTGAGCGCGTCTACCGGTACCGCCAGGTACGATTGAATATGCTCCCCTGCCTCCACGAACACCCATTCCACCAACTCTGATATCCTCGGGTGAATCTCCGGTATGCTTTCGCGAGGCCGTTTGGCGTTCGCCGACCCTGCCGCATCTGCTTTCGGCTCGTGCAGCTCCACCCGCCGGTAGCCCTTGCGCAGCTTCTCGTCGATTTGCCGCTCCACCTCACGCCTCGTTGCAAACTTTTCCTTTACCTGCGGTTTCGCTCCCACCCTGCCCCACGTCGCCCGGAAGCGCACGTTGCCGTCCTCTTGCGGCCAGAGTTCAACCAGGTAGAATTTATTATGATTGTCTGCCAGGTCCGTCAACTGGTACATCATGCGCTCAGCAGGCGGCTCTACACCCGCCGGTATATGCCCATCTGCCGTGTCGGGCATAGCAGGGTCGCTGCCCGCTTGCTGTTGTGTTGTCACAATGCCTCCTTTGTCGCGATCTGATCGGCGGCGAGTGTGGCACAGAGCCGTTTGATTGAGTATACCGCTGTGCTCTACCAACCCCTATATTTTACCCGATCCCACGGGCATCCTTCTCGGGTGACAGCCATCGCCGCCCGTTCTCCGGTAGCCCGATTGACGGACGGGATGCCGCTGTGCTACCATATACCGGCGGCGCGGGTGCGCGTTTGACTCGGAAAGATGCAGTGTGAAGGAGATGCATGACAGCTATTCTAAGCGGGCAAACTGAGCTTCGACAGCAGATAATCCCGGTGGGCGTTGTGGAGCAATTGAGCAGGTATCCTGTGAAGTCCATGCACGCGGAGCCGCTCGCCGAGTCCAAAGTCACCCTGCATGGGGTCTCAGGCGACCGCCGTTTCGCCTTCATACAGGGCAAGGATCACTCCCGCTTCCCCTGGCTCACTTCGCGGGAGATCCCGCGCATGATGCTCTACCGCGCCTCGTTCGTTGACCCTTCTGACCCCGATATCTCAGCTGTGCTGGTGACGACTCCCGAGGGTAAACAACTCGACCTCTTCAGCGAAGAGCTCCTGGAAGAGCTAAGAGCGCAGTTGAAACCGAGACTGCGCAATCAGCCCATCTTCCCCGTCCACCTCAGCAGCGCGTTCGATTCGGCCCACTTCTCCCTCGTAACGACACACGCCTTGCACAAACTCTCGTCGCTGCTGGACAGGGAAGTCGAGCCTCGCCGCTTCAGGGCGAATCTGATCGTCAATACCGATGGCGGCGCTCAGCCAGATGAGCAAACCTGGATCGGCAGCCAGGTAGTAATAGGCGATGGCGACACCGCAACTATAGTCGCGATAACCAGGGGCGACCCTCGCTGCATGATGCCCAATCTGCACCCCGACACGGCGGTGCAAGATCCTCGCATCCTCAGGACCATAGCGCGAAAGCAAGATAACATAATGGGTATCTATGGCTGCGTGGTAAAGAACGGCAGCGTC
The DNA here is from genome assembly GCA_038203825.1 of Chloroflexia bacterium. Classification (GTDB taxonomy): domain Bacteria; phylum Chloroflexota; class Chloroflexia; order QHBQ01; family JADMIH01; genus JADMIH01. Next base: position 4,362 of record JBBRDO010000176.1, read on the forward strand.
CGGGTCGGAGACATGGTCAGATTGGTCAAGGCCGCCTGATAGCCCGTAATCGAACCGAATAACCCCAACAGGTCCATCTTTATAATAGGCCAGGCCCCGCCGCAGCCTCACTTCCAGTATCTACCACGCCTCACCCGAAACTTATTTTAATGTCTAACCCAATACCTATTGATTTTCGGCGGATGCGGTAGTAGAATGTTTAGGATACAAAGACGCTGTATCCCAGGCCACCCATGCTTTCGATGATTGAAACCAGCCATCTAGCAATATCGGGGTGTGGGGTAGCCGATTAAGTGCACCTCTTCTACCATGGTATTCGTCTTGGCTGCTCAGTCACCCGAGACGAATACTGTGCGCTTTTGAGGGCGGTCTTTGGTTTGCGGAAGCCAATACCGCCCTGTGCCTCGCGAGCGCCGGTCCATCCGGTCAGTCGCTTTTGTATCTCGACAATATTCGACAAGGATAAGGAGTAATTTTCATGCAAAAGAAGAGTTTTTTCGTGTACTGGGCAGTAGGGCTGTTAGCGCTCTTTGCGCTAGTGGGCGTGGTAGGAGTGGCGAACGCTTCTCTGCCCGCTACAGATAGCAGCACCCTGCAAGGTCTGCCGGCCGGCCCATCGGCAAGTGCTCAGGTAGCAGATGACGGCTTCGACGCCCTGCCCCCAGACCAGAGGGGCGTCTCCTATTCGACCCTCGTCGCGATGGGTAAGGTTCATCCGGTCAAGGTTGTTCCTCCCGCGCCCGACAACTGGGTAAACCCCTACAGCCCGGCGCTCAATATCACCTGGGGAGCTCCTATGTTGACCGGAGCCGGTGCCGGTGAGCCTGCGGCCGGTATCCACCCGACCAACTTTCTCAACGCCCTCGTTAGTGGTAACGTCAGTATTGATAATACCATCAACGGTGGCGCTACCTGGCAAACACGTAACCCACCCAACCCGGCCGGTTACGGTGATGTCGTCAACGGGTGGCTACAGGATAGCCCCGGCCATGCTCTTGAAGTCGCCCTCAATCCGTCCGGCGATGGCGCTAATATGACGTGCGGCCAGTCAAGTGACTTTGGGGTTACCTGGGCCAACTTCCCCGGTTGTGGTACCAGTCTCTCGACCACTTACTTCGACGACCGTGAATATATATGGGTGGACCGCAATGCCTCCAGCCCATTCTACGGACGCACCTACGTGACTGAGGCGCTCTTCGACTCCGGCGGCTCCGGTAGCTTCAA
>JBBRDO010000177.1:0-5296 GCA_038203825.1 Chloroflexia bacterium
TAGCTACCTCTCAGCACCCATTACATAGAGGTGAGGTATTGCTGCTAGCCAGGCCTCTGCCAGATACTGAGATCGAGGCCCTATACATATATCCTCCTGTTTACTTGCCGGAAGGGTTTGAACCAATAACGATAGAAGATCAACCTGCCATTCACATTGCATGGCTGATACCGATATATGCGTCTGAAGCTGGCTGGATCAGCCGTATGAGCTCAAAGCCTTTTGAGGATCTTTTGCAGTCCGCCGATCCGGACTTGATGAACCTCCATAGAGCTTCACTTGTTTGAACTTACCGGGAACAGTCTGTGAAGACTATCAGAATACAAGATCATGAGCCCGGAAATGCTTTGTCGTTTGACCTGAAGCAACTTCTGGAGGAGTGCCGGGGATACGATGATAGGCGCTGGGTACTTTGGGCTGTTGATTGGCAAGCTGCCCCCCACCCTCTTGAGGATATCGCGTACTTTAGCAGGGAATGGTATCTACCCCTAGAACACGCTCCCAATAACCAGATGCAAGTTAGTTTTTCCGCATTGCAGAAGTGTGCTGAACATATAGGCCAAACAGAGAATGGGTTCTTCCTTGCTGTTAGGCCGGGTTGCCAACAGATACCTATGCTGCACAGCCTATCGGACTGCGAGGAAATCTCGGATCTAATTATTCATGCTTTTGATTTCTCGTTCTGGGAGGTCACAACAGAGAATGATAACTTGATTCAGAGATTAGCCAGCAAATACACACAAACTGAAGTCTTTGACGAGATGATGAACGGCGGTTCGCCTATTCCTAGGCGCTGACTCATTTGAAGGTCTATTTCACAAAGTTGCGGATCGGTTCGTGCCCAATAGTTCGCGACTTTGACTCCTCTGGCGGCCTCAAACAACCTGCTCGGCCACTGCCCGCCCCGCCGTGCGACCCGAGAAAATACACCCTCCGAGGAAAGTGCCTTCCAGCGAGCGGTAGCCGTGCATACCGCCACCCCCGAAGCCTCCTATCTCGCCCGCCGCGTATAGTCCCGGCAGTGGCTGGCCGTCGGCCCTCAGCACCCTGCCGGACAGATCCGTTTCCAACCCGCCCAGTGTCTTGCGCGTGATAATGTGCAGCCGCACGGCGATCAGCGGGCCCGCTGAAGGGTCAAGCAGTCGGTGCGGCTTCGCGGCCCTGATCAGCCTGTCGCCCAGGTAGTTCCGCGCCCCTCTAATATGCGTGATCTGAGCATCCTTGGTGAACGGATTGGCGACCTCCCGGTCACGCGCCACGATCTGGTGCTCCACCTCCGCCAGGTCGAGCAGCGGTTCCTCCGTCAGCGCGTTCATGCCGCGCACCAGGTCGCTCAACTCGCGCCTCACCACGAAATCGACGCCATGCTTCTTGAACGCCTCGACAGGTGCAGGCGCTCCTTTACCCACCGCCCGGCCGAGCGTACCCCTGATGCTCTTGTTGGTCAAATCGGGGTTCTGCTCCGAGCCCGATAGTGCGAACTCGCGGCGTATGATCTTCTGCGTCAGCACGAACCACGTGTAGTCGTAGCCCGTCTTCATAATGTGCTCGAGCGTCCCCAGCGTATCAAAGCCGGGATATAGAGGCACGGGCAGGCGATTGCCCCGCGCATCAAGCCACAGCGACGAGGGTCCCGGCAAGATACGTATCCCATGCTTGCTCCATATCGGGTTCCAGTTCTCTATCCCCTCTGTGTAGTGCCACATGCGATCGCGGTTGATGATATTCCCGCCTGCCCCCTCGCTGATTGCCATCATGCGCCCGTCAACGTGCTCCGGCACGCCCGACAGCATGTGCTCAGGCGCCTTGCCCAGCCGCTCGGGCCAGTTCTTGCGCACCAACTCGTGGTTGCCGCCAATGCCCCCTGATGCAACCACCACTGCCTGCGCTCTCAGCGTAAACTCCCCCATGGCGACGCGCGAGCTTGCCTGCCCGCGTTTCACATTGCTCGCTTCCAGTATCTCGCCCCGCACGCCGTCCACCGCGCCCCCGCTCATCGTTAGCTCGTCTACCTTGTGGCGGAACTTGAACCTGACCAGCCCGCGCCTCTCCGCCGCCCGCACACGTCGAACGAACGGCGCCAGCACTCCCGGCCCTGTACCCCAGGTGACATGAAACCTCGGCACTGAATTGCCGTGCCCGATGGCGTTATATCCTCCGCGCTCGGCCCAGCCCACAACAGGGAAGAAGCGCACCCCCTGCTCATACAGCCACGCGCGCTTCTCGCCTGCCGCGAAGTTGACATAAGCCTCGGCCCACTTGCGAGGCCAGTAATCTTCGGGGCGGTCGAACCCGGCTGTCCCCATCCAGTCCTCAAGCGCCAGGTCGAGCGAGTCCTGTATGCCCAATCGCCTCTGCTCCGGCGAATCCACTAGGAACAGTCCGCCGAACGACCAGAACGCCTGCCCGCCAAGACTCTGCCGCGGCTCCTGGTCGACAATGATCACGCGCTTGCCCGCATCAGCGATCTCGGCAGCAGCCACCAGGCCCGCCAGCCCCGCCCCAATAACGATCACGTCCGCGTCGTTCGCACCCCGTGTGTCATCGCTCATTCGCCCTCCTGCCATATTCCGGTGTCGTATGAGCTGCCTCTATACTACCTGGAAACAACCCGCCGGCTGTTGGTCAGACGACCTCGCGCAGCTTCCCAGTCTCCATATCATACACGAAGCCTCGCACCACCATGTCGCCAGGAATCCACGGGTGCGACTTCACCTTCTCAACTTGCTTGCGCACGTTCTCTTCGAGGCCGGTAAACGTGTGTATGGCTTCCGGCCCTGCCGCCGCTGTGCCTGAGGCTTGCCGCACTGTGGCAAATAGCTGCTCGTCGGTGAAGCTCATCATACCGCAGCCGGTGTGGTTGATTATCATTACTTCCTGCGCACCCAGCATATAGTGCGATACCAGTAGCGAGCGGATAACATCGGGCGTGACTACCCCTCCCGCATTTCGGATGATATGTGCGTCGCCCTCCTTCAGCCCCAGGATAGCCTCAACCATGAGGCGAGCATCCTTGCAGGTGATTACGGCCAGCTTCAGAGCGGGCGGCGCAGATAGCTTATTGTCAATGTAGCTTTCCGAGTACAGTTCGTTGGCCTTCAGTACGTTATCTATGACGCTCAAGTGTGATCTCCTGTTGTGTAGTTCGACTAAGCCCTACATTGTAAGGCATGCTGAGGGCTGGCAGCAAGGGTTAGCCCACTCCTTGTGCCGGTTTTTGTGACAACCTCACTTGCCGGATTGGCTGTATTATCTAGCCAGGCAGCGACAGTGAATCAGTCGGGCAAGGAGGGCAAAAAGTGATAATTCTCGGCTTCTGGTCATCCCTCAAACACTTCGTGAAGGCAATAGTTAGAGTAGTGGTACGTGTTGTCGCGGCGGTATTTGGCCTGCTGGTCGGCATATTCGACCTCTTGCTCGGCTTCTTGACGTGGCCGCCGAAGAAAGTGCGACTCCAAATCTTCATCCTTTCCAATCAATCAGGGCCCCTTATCAGTCCTGCCGACCTTACGCCATCTATCGACTTCGCCAGGAAAACCTTCAAAGACAGGTTCAATGTGAAGGTGATATCTTACAGCAAGGACATCGTCCAGATAATTGAGGAGCCGGCCCCGCCCGCCGCGCTGGACGTAAGCTGCGATTGGGGCGCGGTTGAGGACGAGTTTGGCGACGCCGGAGAGTTTTTCGCCAGCCACCTGGCCGGGTGGAACGCCATTCCTATTTCTCTGACCTTTCCCATCACTGTCTTTGTCGTACATGACTTCAAAGACACGAAGGAAGGCTGTTCTCTGGGTCCGTTCTCAGATTACCTGACCCTCAGTATAGATGGCGTCAAGAGCACGAATACACTGGCCCACGAGATGGGTCATGCCTGTAATCTCTGGCATTCGGGCAGTAAGTCCAATCTAATGTGGAAGGACGACAATAGAGGCAATAGCGTCAAATGGTTCCAGAAGAACCTCTTGCGAAGTTCGCGGCACGTGCTGTATTGGTGATGTGCAACTGCTCGAATTGCCCTGAGTTGGTGATATGCCGATGGCGAACCCCCCGTGGCCTTAGGCGCTATCGCCCCGTATGCGGGCACATGCATCGGGTTCAGTAGCCATTAGAAGCAGTCGCCATACATCCAGAATGATCCACCGACTTTAAAGATCTGGTATTCGATATCTGCGCCACCTTTATGCAGAGCAGCTACCCAGACATAGTCACTCTGGGCGTTGGCATAGAAATCCCCCTCAAGATAGCTGTGACAGTCAACGCTCACATGGCCGTTCGTGTCGTATCCCCAGCCGCTGTTCTCTAATGTCGTCCTGTAAAAGTCCATTATCTTATCAGCGGGGTCAGATGTCGTGAATGTGATGAAACGTGTCCCATAAGTATGGAACATTAGATTATCTTGTATAGTACCTCGCCAGACGTTCTGGGCGTCAGGATAGACAGGTATCTCCCGATAGTTGGCAGGGAGTTGCGCAAATGCCGCTTCGTCGCTTGATCGTGTGTATAGCTTACCGGCAACGACCAAGCTGACAACTACTGCGGCCACGATTAGCGTCCCCCATAAGATCTTCATAGGCTTTCTTTCCTGCCGGAATTAGACAGAGGTACTGAATTGCCCTAAAACATCAGTCCCCTATGTTAGATATTGTTAGCGGCACGTATAGCTAGCCCGCGTATGGCTAGCCCTGTTGTTATCAGGAATACGACCCACAGCAGTAGCGATAACAGCGGGACATCATCCTCCGGGCTTGCGCTGGCTACTGCAGCTGCATCTACAGAGATAGGGCGTACAAACACCCCCTTCCCTTTCTGGCTTAGAACTTCTGCGTAGGATTGGTCATAGGGATGGGTCGCTATTCCTGTGAGGGCTATCTGGCTGATACCTGAGCATATATTTGTGTACCATCCAGGCGTAGTATCATAGTGGTCTACGTTTACCAGATAAGTGACCCCCTCGTGAAATGTGGGACCGCAATCTCCCGTCCGTACCACCACATAAGAGGTATTTACCCCCGACCAGGCATTAAGTACCTGAAATGTTACCCTGTATAACCCTGGGTTAGCGCTGTCCTGCACACTGACAACCGTACCCAGAAACTCCCCATCATGTGCGCGCGGCTCACCACACTGACAAGCCGATGCCGCTGATGGGTGTAGCAGCGCCTGAGCCAGCATGAGCAGTAGCAGTCCAAGCCCTGTATAAGCACGCCACTTATGAGCCATATGCCTCTCCTATAGATCCCAGTGATCGGCTGCTCGGCTAGATTTTATAATATCTCCCTACTGTTTAATAAGCTAG
>JBBRDO010000178.1:0-5216 GCA_038203825.1 Chloroflexia bacterium
TATGCAGGAGATGGGCTTATCTGCCATAGTGCCGGGACCTCACCGACCCAACCTCTCCAAGCGTGCCCATCAGCACGCAATCTACCCATATCTGCTGAAAGGTGTAACCGCCGATGCACCAAATAGCGTTTGGGGCGTGGAAATAGTCTGTACGCAAATGACAAAAACGCACGTGTTCGCTGCCAGGACTGGTCGGGATCACATATCTTATCTCCACTTCCCCGTCCGTGACTATCACGCGGTCAATCAGTAATTCCACCAACTGCCTCTTCTGCTCAAAGCTGGCATCGGCCAGACTACCCTCTACTCGCCGGCAGAAGTCTTGGATGGACATGGCCAAGCCTCCAACTTCCTTATGCCTCTCCCCTTCTATCTGCAGTTGCTCTTCTTGCTTTGCCACTGCCCCATCTTTCTGTTCCACTTCTCGCCGTCGCCTCTCGTACTCGGGTAGCGGAATCACTCCTTGTAGGTACGCCTCAGTTAGCCTCTCCAACTGTTGTTTCAGGGCGGCTCGGGCTTTGCGCAGGTTCTCCCGGCGTGCCTGCAACTCCTGCGGCAGCCAGTGTCCTCCATGTGCTCGTTCCAGCGCATGGGTGATGCTATCAGGGTGGGTCAGCACCTCACACAAATCTCTCCATACCAACTCGTCCAACTGCTCAACCGGTATGAAGCGAGAAGGGCAATGCTCTTCTCGCCCTGAGCGCTCTTCCGATTCCCATTGCTGCTTTGCTTGTCTTGCCTTGCCCGAGCACACGTAGTATTGGTGTTTGTGGTTGAGAGTGCGGGCTGTACAGGACAGCATACATGTGCCACAACTAACCATTGCTCTCAGTAGATAGGTGTGTGACTTGTTGTTGCGCCGTGCAAACGACTGATTGTGAGCCAATTTCGCCGCTACCAACTCGAATTGCTCCTGGCTGACAATGGCCGGAACGCTCGCTATCAGTTCCCACTCCGCAGGCTGGGTGGGTACCCCAGTGTCACGTGGGTGTCCGATAGGGTGCGTCGCCGAGCGTCTGATGCGTGCCGGTTGGTACTTTGTACGTCCAGTATACAACTTTCCGGTGTACGTCGGATTGGTCAGTATCCCACGCAGAGTAGCTAATCCCCACACCTTCCTGCCCAGGGGAGATGGGATCTGGTGAGCTGTCAAATACCTGGACACTGAGTAGAGGGAAGCGCCATCCTGCAGGTAGAGAGCGAAGATTTCTCCAACCAGAGCAGCTTGGACTTCGTCCAAAGTGACCCCTGATGGGTCACGGGGACGATCCAGGTGCAGCCGATACCCGTATGGTGGGCGTGTCCACGGTAGAAGCAGTCCGGCTCGCAGCTTGTTCTGCCTTCCTCGGCGCATGCGCTCTGTGATGAGGGTACGTTCGTACTCGGCAACGGCCCCACGTATTTGGAGCAGCAACTGGTCGTGGGGGTCGTGGCTCATGGGCCTATCCAAGAACTCTACCTGACAGCCGCTGTGCTCCAGTTCTTCTATGAGCAGCATCTGGTGGACGTAGTTGCGGGCCAGGCGATCAGGAGCAGTGATCGTAACCAGATCGAGTTCTCTCACTCGTACCTTATCGCGTAGTCGGTCGAGTGCTGGGCGGTTGAGGGTGGCTCCACTGAAGCCATCATCTCGGAATACATTGTCGTCGGAGAGTAGGCACCCTCGTTCTTGAATGTGCACTCGTAACCTATCGAGTTGGCCTTCAATGGTCTGAGCATGCACCTGGTTAGAGGTGGATACTCGGACATACACTGCTACTCGCATATTGGGGTAAAAGTCGGCGCTGGCTATTTGATTGGCTACTTGCATGTTACACCTCCTTTGGAGGTTGGTTGGGTTGGTTGGGCTGAAGGCGATTCGGGCGGTCTGGGGCACAACTCCACTGCAGGAGGTACTGATAAGCTCGATCCCAGCGTTGTTGTCCGTCGGGGTACGGCTTTGTCCGCCGGCGAATACACCAAGCACGATAGCGGCTCTTGGTCCTGGTGTGGGCGGGGTGGGCGGGGTGGGCGGGGTGGGCAGGAGTGGGAGATTGATGTTTCATGGGTACCTCCGAGATGAACAGTGTCATCCGAAGGATAACCTGAAACGCCGGTAGGCTTCCCTATTAGATAGCTTTCAGCCTTACTCTGTCCCTCCACCACTTTCGCCTTGCGTGCGAGGAACACTTCATAGTGTGAGCAACTCAAGGTAAGCCGGCCAGGATGGCGTGTCGTGCAGAATTTGTCATTTGTGATCAGACCATTGATATTACATACGTGAGAATGAATAAGGGGTTCTGCTATCTGGTGGCGGTAATCGACTGGTTCTCCAGGTACGTGCTTTCATGGGAGGTGGCAACCAGGTTGGAGGCGAGCTTCTGCATAGAGGCGCTAGATCGAGCATTGGTAACGGGAAGAAGCAAGCCACAGGTGTTCAACTCGGACCAGGGAGCACAGTTCACCAGCACCGACTTCACCGCACGGCTACTCGCCCACGATATCCGCATCAGCATGGACGGGAGGGGGAGAGCGTTGGATAACATATTCGTCGAACGGTTATGGCGGAGTGTAAAGCAAGAGGAGGTGTATATCAGAGATTACAGGAGCGTAGGAGATGCGATAAATGGGTTGGGGAGGTACTTTGACTTCTACAATCACCGGCGGTTGCACCAATCGCTTGGCTATCAGACACCGGCGGCCATCTACTGGCAAGCAGATCAAGCAGATCAACCATGAATCATGACCCCAACCTGATCGCTAAGGCAAGATTTGATTCGACTCGATTCGACCCATTTATCTCAGCTACCTTTCTACCTTAATTTCACCGGAAATTGGTCTTGACAGTGGGGAGTACTTTAATGTTCCTGATAGCTACCCCCATTCAGATATGGGCGGGCTGGCAGTTCTACCAGGGTGCGTGGAGGGCCGCTCGGCATCTCACGACCAATATGAACACACTGGTTGCGGTGGGTACCTCGGTGGCTTACCTCTACTCGGTCTTTATTACCTTCTTCCCGGACGCTGTCCGCACGACGGGACTTGCCCCTGAAGCGTATTACGACACATCCACAGCCATCATTGGCCTTATCCTGATGGGCCGCTGGCTGGAGGCCCGTGCCAAGGGTCAGACCTCGGAAGCGATCAAGAAGCTCATGGGCCTTGCTCCTCGCACTGCGCGCGTTGTGCGTAGCGGTGAGGAAATAGACATTCCTCTTGAGCAGGTGCAGGTAGGGGATGTAATCCGTGTGCGCCCCGGCGATAAAGTGCCGGTAGACGGTATCGTGCTCGAAGGCACATCTGCGGTTGACGAGTCGATGCTCACGGGAGAAAGTCTGCCGGTAGAGAAAGGACCGGGAGCGGGGGTTATCGGGGCCACCCTCAATCGAACGGGGTCGTTTACCTTCCGGGCTACCCGCGTAGGCAAAGATACGGCTCTCGCGCAGATAGTGAAGCTGGTCGAAGACGCTCAAGGCTCAAAAGCCCCCATACAGCGCCTTGCCGACCAGATATCCTCTTACTTCGTGCCTGCCGTGCTTGGCCTGTCGCTGGTGACGTTCGGAATATGGTACTTGCTTGGTCCTGATCCCAAGTTCACGTACGCTCTTGTGTCCATGATAGCCGTTCTCATCATAGCATGCCCCTGTGCTTTGGGACTGGCAACACCTACCGCTATTATGGTTGGCACGGGCAAGGGTGCCGAGTACGGCGTGCTGATCAGGGGTGGGGAAGCACTGGAAGGTGCGCATAAGGTCAATGCAATCGTGCTCGACAAAACAGGCACGTTGACGCGCGGTAAGCCGTCCGTTACTGACGTGATTGCCGCGAACGGGTTGAGCGAGAACGATCTGTTGCGCCTGGTCGGCAGCGCCGAGCGCGGGTCGGAGCACCCGCTTGGTGAGGCAATTGTCTCCAGGGCTGCGGAGTTAGGCCTTCCAATGTCTGCGGCCACCAGCTTCAACTCACTATCCGGTCACGGTATCTCCGCCACTGTTGAAGGACGTAACTTGCTGGTAGGTAATGCGCGGCTCATGGAGCAGTCGGGAATACATCTAAACGGTCTGGGTACTCAGGCAGCCGCGCTTGCTCTAGTGGGTAAAACACCAATGTATGTAGCAGCAGACGGGGAGGCAGCAGGGCTTATAGCTGTAGCCGATACCCTCAAGCCGGAGTCCAGAGAAGCGGTGCGTGAACTGCAGGCGCTGGGCCTTGAGGTATGGATGCTTACCGGGGATAACGGCGCAACCGCCGCAGCTATCGCTCAGCAGGTGGGCATCACGAACGTCATGGCAGAAGTGCTGCCAGGCGAGAAGTCCGCCAAGGTCAAAGAGCTGCAGGCCCAGGGTAAAGTAGTGGCTATGGTAGGCGACGGAGTGAACGACGCGCCCGCGCTCGCTCAGGCGGATTTGGGTATCGCAATAGGCACAGGAGCCGACGTCGCGATGGAAGCCTCGGACATAACCCTCGTCGGTGGCGATGTGCGCGGCGTGGTGACTGCCATTGCCCTTTCGCGGCGTACCATAGGCACAATCCGCCAAAACCTCTTCTGGGCCTTCTTCTACAACGTGATACTGATACCGGTAGCGATGGGTGTGCTCTTCCCCCTCTTCGGTCTGCTGCTCAATCCGATCATGGCAGCGGCCGCCATGGCAATGTCCTCGGTTTCGGTGGTCACAAACTCTCTGAGGCTGCGCAGCTTTGCCCCACCCAAGAGCGCTGAAGAGATATTGCACCCGCCGATGCGGCAGCGGATCGCTGATGTGAGTTACCTGGCGGGGATAGGGCTGCTTGCGCTTATTATTGGGGCGGTATCGCTGTTCGTGTTCCGCCCAGCTATGGGTGGCATGGCAAACGAGGGTACACAGATAAACAGTGGTATTGTAGCTGCCGGTCAGAGCGCCAGCGTCAGCTTTAGCACAGACGGTGCAGTAACCCCGGGCAAAGAGACCACTCTATATCTGAGTCTGACCGATGCGCAGAGTGGAGCGCCGGTAACACCGGTTCTGTCACACGAGCGCGACATGCACCTTATAATCGTGAGCCGCGACCTGTCATATTTCGCACACGTGCACCCTGTGCCTACCGGGCAAGTGGGTCAATATGAGGTGTCGCAAACCTTTCCAACGGCCGGCGATTATGTTCTCTACGACGAGTTTGAGCTTGCGGGCACGGGAGACGAAGTGCATCGCTTCGATCTGAACGTGGGAGGCGCTAGCTCGGCCGCTGCACACTTATCC
>JBBRDO010000179.1:0-5089 GCA_038203825.1 Chloroflexia bacterium
GCGCCTGCATCGAGCAGGTCGCCTATCATTGTGCGCCTGAAGTCGTGGGGCGTCAGGTGCTTGACGCCTGCCTGCCTGGCTCTCTTCTGGGCGATATCGAGTATGCTGCGCGAGTCGAGGTGGCGCAGCCTCAGTTTGCCACCCTTCAGCATGGGCACAAACAGCGCACCCACCGATGGGGGCGCACCCGCCTCGGCCCTGGCGCGCAGCCACGCCTCCAGAAGCTGCCGCTCGCCCGCCGCGGTGTAACAGACCCTATCTTTATTGCCCTTACCTGCCCGGACGCGCAGCGATCCTTGCTCGGGGTCGTAGTCGCCCACGTCGAGCGCCGCGAGCTCGGCCCTTCGTAGTCCGGAGCCGTACAGGACAGCAAGCAGGGCGGCGTCCCGAGCGCCCATGGGGGTGTGGTCGCCCAGGCAAGCCCGGAAGAGAGCGCGAAACTCGCCCTCTGAGATAGAGCGCCCACGGGGAACGGTCTCCCCGCGCACGGCACGTACCGAAATGGCTCTCTGGTAGGAGTCGGTGTCGATTTGGCCGAGCTCCCACGCCGAGCGCAGAACGCCGCGCAGGGCTGCCAGCATCTTGTTAGCAGTAGCAGCAGCATAGCGGTCTGCGAGCTCAGCCCTTAGTGCCTGGGTGTGCTGCACCCGCAGGAGGTGCCAGGGCATAGTCTCCCAGGTGCAGCGCCTGCCGGTGAGGAGCTCAGATATGACCTGCAGCGAGCCGCGTATGGTAGGACGTGAGCCGGAGGCCAGTGAAGCAAGGTAAACGCGCGCGGGATGTTGGTCTGCCGGAAGCTGGCGGTCAGGCACGGGCACGAGGTCGGGATTGCGGACTTTGAGCTGGGTGGCGCCACCGGTGGAATCCTCCGAGCCACCGGATATTATATAGGAAGGTACAGGTGAGTTGGTCACATATTTCTCCTGAAGTGATATACGATGTACCTCAAGATGCACACGAGCGTAAGGCGGACTTATTACCAGCGAGAAGCACCCTTCTAACGGGTAATATTGAATGCATTTTAGCCCCATTTCATGTCGCCGTTTGCGTTTTCCACTTGTCACTTCAAACTTTGGGTTGCACTACGCGCGATTTTGGATTGCACTGAGGACGAAGGACGTGAGTGTGGTTTTGGGTTGCACTGGTTCACGTCTGAACCAATCTGCACATCGCCTCAGATTCCTGCGCTTTCATAGGCTCGGTGCGTCAACTGAAGCGATTCACGGGTAAACAAATGGGTATCCGTCAGCATCCCGGCAGTCAGTGCGCTTCGCATCCCCAGGACTTCCCCCTACTTTGATGGCCTTCTAGCGATCTCTGTCCCAACTGAGACCGGGGAATGTCCCAAAATGATGGGACACTGGTCACATGACACACAGGCGAACGGCCTTTATACTGTCCTTGCAATCGATTCGTCACGTTCGCAGAGGAGAAGTCGCCAATGACTGTCGACAGGCAGCGATTTAGTTGGAAGGATAGAAAGGAGAGTTCAAATGCAGGTAATTCGATCTAACTTCTCTCATCTATTTGCCACGCGGGGCCGTAGTAACAGATCAGGCGGGCGACTCTCCGCCTTACGTGGTACTTGTGCTGACCATCATCTTAGGTGCTGTAGGCATTGTTGCCGCCTATGGTGTCTGGCGCGCCCAGAGGTGGGGCGTGATCCTGACGATTATCCTGCGCGTTGTTGACAGTCTCTCAGCTTTGCCCGGTCTCCTTTCGCCTAACGTAGGCCTGCAACTCCTTGCTCTGACGGGCATTACACTCTCTGCTCTGGTGATTTTCCTCTTGCTGCGGAGGGATACGACTGGCGACGCATTGATCAGCGACAGCAGTGCGTCGTAGCCGTGATTCTATCATAGAGCTCAATCTGTTAGCACAGTGGACTTATGACCGACCTCCGCAGTGACCAGGGGCACCCTCCCCTACCTCCCCCGCCGCTTCTGGTGGCCTTGCGCCGAAGGCTGCGTGACATAGTGCACGGCATAGCGAAACCGTCGGGGGATGTGTTGCTGAGCAACGCGATCGTGTATGGAGTACTGGTACTTTACGTCAGCACGGTTTACGTTGTCGCGCTCGCATTAGGCGGCATTTCATGGGATGAGCCCGTGCCCTGGTGGTTAAATCTGGCAGTACTGTTGATTATCGCACTAACGTTTTGGCCAGTCCGCGTTTGGCTCCGGCGTGGAGCGAACCAGGTAGTGTACGGCCAGCATGACAATCCCTACGAACTCATTTCCCGGTTGAACCAGCGCCTGGACGCTGTGCAATCGCCTCAGGCCATCGCGCCCGTCCTGGCCGAAACGGTCGCTACGACGCTCAAATTGCCGTACGTGGCAATTCAGACTCACCGCGACGGGCACGTGATGACCGCGGAGTACGGGCGCAAACCCCCCGCCGCCAGGCTGTTGGAGGTTCCGCTGGCCTATAACGACACTCCGCTTGGTGTGTTGAGCGCGGCCCCTCGCCAACCGCACGAGCCCCTGTCGGGTGGCGACCGTAAGCTGCTGCAGGACCTGGCGCGGCAGGCCGGGATTACTCTCTACGCCGCGCAGCTTACGGCTGACGTGCAAGCTTCGCGCGAGCGGATTGTTACGGTGCGCGAAGAGGAACGGCGGCGTATACGGCGTGACCTACATGATGGGCTTGCCCCGACACTATCGGCGCTGCGGCTGCAACTGGGCATGCTACAGCGGCAGATTCGCCAGCAACCTGAAGAGGCGGAAGCGTTGGTTGATGAATTGCGCGGAGACCTGCGGGGCGCAACGGGGGATATTCGACGGCTGGTGTACGAGTTGCGGCCACCGCTGCTTGATGAACTCGGGCTGATCGGTGCGCTGCGCAATCTTGGTGATACGGTCCTAGGGGTTGCGTTTACCCTTGACGCTCCGGAAACCTTGCCACCGTTGTCGGCGGCCACCGAAGTCGCCATCTATCGTATCGCCTCCGAAGCGGTCCACAACGTTGCGAAACATGCCGATGCGACTCACTGCTCGATCTGCCTGATCCTCGAGAACAGTGCCCTCACGCTCACGATCAGCGACGATGGCGTCGGGGTGCCGGCGGATCGGACCGCAGGGATAGGGTTGGTGTCCATGCGCGAGCGGGCGGCGGAATTGGGCGGCCGCTTGGGCATCATGGGTCGAGCGGGTGGTGGCACAGAAGTCGTCGCACGTATTCCGTTGGCGTCCCGCACGGAGGAGACAATCAGGGAGGACTACTCATGATGGAAATGTTGACGGTTCTGATCGCCGATGATCACCCTCTATTTCGCAAAGGCTTGCGGGCCCTTCTTGCGGCCATGACGGAGATCACCCTGGTAGGCGAAGCGACGACAGGTAGCGACGCCGTGGGATTGGCCGAGCAACTCCAGCCGGACGTGGTGCTGATGGACCTTCACATGCCGGGGGGCGACGGGTTGACCGCGATTCGACAGATTGCGCATACCAGCCCCCACATCGGGATCCTGGTGGTCACCATGTTTCAGGACGATAATTCGGTGTTCGCCGCACTGCGGGCCGGTGCACGCGGCTATGTGCTCAAAGATGCTGAGGACGAGGATATCATGCGCGCCATCCTGGCGGTAGGACGGGGGGAAGCGATCTTCAGTCCGGCTATCGCCGCGCGCATGATGACCTTTCTTGATGCCAAAGCCCCGTTACCGCCGACGATCTTCCCGGAGCTAACCGAGAGTGAACGCAGGGTCTTGCGATTGATGGCCCAGGGGGCGAACAACCAAGCCATCGCCGAGCAACTGGCGCTCAGTCCCAAGACCGTGCGCAATTACATCAGCAATATCTTTAGCAAGCTTCAAGTTGCCGACCGCGCCCAGGCCATTGTGCGCGCCAGAGAAGGGGGCCTGGCGACGGCCCAGCCGCCCCAGATTTGAGATGTGTTCCGCCGCTACTTGCGCTACTTCGGCGTGGACTTCGTTTCGTCTATGCTCTGCGATCTATGGCTCGGTCTTGAAACAGCGTTGCCGTAAGAGGGTCAATAAGATCGGAGTGATTGGCAAGCGAGAGCTGGCAAGGACTGCGCAGAATGGTTCACAAGTGAACCAGTGCAACTCAAGACCGCAAATCAGTGCAATCCAAAACTGAAGGTGACACCTGCGCGCAACTTTGAGTGTCCCTAATTTGCGGCTTTCGTTGTCCCTGGTTCATTTGTGAACCATTTGCTCACGGTATGGCGGCGCGTGAGAGCCTAGTGCAAGTTCAAGGCAGATGCTTTTGAATAAGGGGCTCAAGTGGCTTACAGCGAAAATAGCCATAGACCCGGGTGCGTACTTCGTCAGCGCTCAGTCGGCGTCTCGGCTCCACTATTGCCTTCTTGCCATGCAGCCACTTCGGCTCTATTGGGTTCAACCAGGGACTCTTTACCGGCAAATAGAAAGGCATTATCCTCACTGCGGCTTCTCCCTTCTGTTGTGCTAGCCGTGCTGAGCGGTTGTGTGAGCGCAGCCATGCTCGCACCGTCTTACTCACGTGCCAACTTGCATTGTCCCAGATCATCAACAGCACTCTCTTGCCTTCCTTTGCCAGACATTCGCATACCCATTCCAGATAATCGAGTGTCACCTGGCTCACCGGCCTTCCCTCTACAAAGCGCACCATCATCTTCTCGTTGTCTGCTCGTAACATGCCATAGCAGCAAAGCGCTATTGGGTCTACCTCTTTCTTGTCCCTTTTGTCTCGCTCCTTTTCAAGCAAGCGCAGCTCTTCCCCTTCTTTTGACCAGCTATGCAAATTGGGCTGTTTTAGTCGGCTCCACCATGTTTCATCCTGGTAGCCGCCCCCGCTTCGCTCATACCCACCCTCTCGGCACAGCCATCTCTATCAGCCGCCGTAATCGTTTTTTTTATGCTCGTAGTCAGGGTCAGGGCTGGTGATCCAATGTTTAGCCCGCTGCCAGCCGACATTCAGCCTCTTTAGAGCGTTGCGTATTGTCTCGATACTGACCACATAAGGTGTCAGGTGCTGCTCATGAGCTACAATAGCTGCCAGCTGCAAACTCCATAAGCTGCTTTCCTTATTGAAATCACGAGGGCTACGATGCAGCAGAGCTTGTAGCGCTTCCAGTTTCTGTTGGT
>JBBRDO010000180.1:0-5063 GCA_038203825.1 Chloroflexia bacterium
ATCGGCTTCCTGGTTGGCGCAGCCACAGGTTATTTCGGCGGCTGGCTCGACACCATCGTCATGCGCATAGCCGATTTCTTGCTGGGTATCCCCATTCTCCCTGCCTATATCATTGTGATCAGGCTCATACGCGACACGTCCACCGGCCCCCACTTCGCCGAGGATTGGGGAGCCGCATTCGCTACCATCATGATCGCCTTTGTCCTGTTCGGGTGGATGGGAATCAGTCGCATGGTGCGCGGCCTTGTTTTATCCCTGCGCTCCCAACCTTTTATAGAGGCGGCGCAGGCTCTCGGCTCGGGCGCACCTCGCATCATATTCCGGCACTTGCTCCCGAACACTATTGTTCCGTTGCTGGTGGCGGGCATGTTCGCCGTAGGCGATTTCATCATTATGGAAGCCATGCTCGCCTACTTCGGCCTCGGCATCCGCGACACTCTGCACCCGACCATAGTTACATGGGGCAATCTACTTACATCTAACCAGGACCAGGTCTGGTTCATGACAAACCTCAATCCCTTCCAGCAAATACGCGGCTACCTGGTGCTGTTCCCCAGCGCCCTTCTCCTTATCACCGTGCTCTCCATTAACTTCATTGGTGAAGCGTTGCGCGACGTGCTTGACCCGCGCCGCCACTCCTGAAAATCACGCCCCGAACGACAACCCACCTCGAAGGAACCTAGCTCATGACCACCTACTTAATACGCAGAGTCCTGCAAAGCATCGTATTTCTGCCTCTAGCCAGCCTCCTGATATACACATTGCTCGTGATGTGGATGCCCAGTGGCCCGCAATCGCAATACAACTATGACAAAGCAATACTCGACCGTGATGCACAGAGCACCGACCACAGTTCCGACCTCGCGTTTATTCGCGCAGATTTCGCCGACCTTGAACAGCGCTACAAGCTGAGCAACCCCTGGCCTCTCAACTACTTCGTCTGGCTGTTCGACCCCAATGATACGTCCGCTAAGGGCTATAACAGTCAGAACAAACCCATTGTGATACAGAAAGGCATAGATATAGGCATTGGTAGCTTTCGGTTGCGCGGCTCAGGCATGCTCACCGGCGACTTCGGCACCTCAACCGCTTATGCGACCGGTACCGCCATCACGACCATACTCGCGAGCCGGTGGGGCGGTACGTTTGTCTTGCTTTCTGCTTCCTTCCTTATCGCCCTGCTGTTGGGAATACCCCTCGGAGTGATCGGCGCGGTCAAACAGAGAAGCCCCTTGGACCACACCATCACCTTCTTCTCTCTCGCGGGCCTTTCCATACCATCCTACGTAATCGGCCTTTTGCTTATCATGTTCCTTGCGATCCTACCCAAAAGCCTCCACGACCAGAATGGGTGGGACTGGCTGCCGTGGTTACCGGCAGGGGGCATGGGCAATGACGACCTATGGAGTCGCATCACCCACCTTGCGTTGCCTGCCCTCACTCTTGCGCTTCCGCAGATAGCATGGGTTTCGAGGCATACGCGCTTTGCACTGCTCGATGTGCTGAGCCAGGACTACATCCGCACCGCCTGGGCTAAGGGCCTGCGCTCCTACAAAGTGATCTTTAAGCACGCACTGCGCAATAGCCTGATCCCTCTGATCACGCAAGTGGCCCTGCTGGTGCCGGTGCTCATGTCGGGGGCTATCGTGGTCGAAACCGTCTTTGCATTGCAGGGTGTAGGCAAGGCATTCTTCCGCTCAATAGGTGGGTGCCTGATAACCTACAACTCCCTGCTAACCGACCCTGCCCCCTGCCCCCTCATCGGCTACTTCCCCATCGACTATCCGCTCGCCCTGACACTATTGCTGATCATGCTGATGATAGTGGCCGTCGCGAACATAGTGGCTGATGCACTGTACGCAATAGTCGATCCCAGGATCAGCTATGAATCAAAAGGCAGGACCATGTAAGTAAGTCCTGCCCATGTTTCTTATTCGTAGTTAGTGCGCGCTACTTTTCCTTCACCAGCTCCAGCAGCAAATCGCGCAAATCCAGCGGATCACTTCCCATAGTTAGGTTGCCATCCTTGTCTATAGGCCAATCCGAGCGGTCTCGGTCCCAGTAGAGTTCGATGCCGTTGCCGTCAGGATCGTGCAAGTATATAGCCTGGCTCACCCCGTGGTCAGATGCACCGTCTATCTGCACGCCGTGCTCCAACACACGACGGAAGGCACGTGCCAACTCCACGCGGGTGGGATAGAGGATAGCGAAGTGGTACAACCCCGCGTGGTTGCGAGGCGAAGGCGGCCCGCCCAGGCTCTCCCAGGTATTCAAGCCCAGGTGGTGATGATATCCGCCTGCCGACAGAAACGCCGCGCTCTTACCATAGCGAACCTGTAATTCAAACCCCAGCACCTTTGTA
Organism: Chloroflexia bacterium; assembly: GCA_038203825.1. GTDB lineage: Bacteria > Chloroflexota > Chloroflexia > QHBQ01 > JADMIH01 > JADMIH01. Next base: position 2,363 of record JBBRDO010000180.1, read on the forward strand.
TAAAAATCGACCGCTTGCTCAAGGTCTGACACCTTAAGGTGTACGTGCCCTATGACCGTTCCCGGGTGAATCGCGGGCTCTTGCGTCTCTTGCTTTGTTGCCTCTGTCTTATTGTCCATTTTCAGTTTTCCTTGTCCTCATGGCTGCGATAACCTTCCAGCCCTACTCCAACCAATCTACGGACCGCATTCAACGTTAGTGCGGTCCTTAATACTATATACGTTTCAGGGTTTCACCGATAGAGGCTTCATCTTCGACCGTATCCAATCTGCAAATCCTTCAAGGACATCGTCGCCTTTATCGCTATTTGTGATGGCAGCTACAATCCGCTTACCAAACTCTTCATGCTCGCTATGCACTATGTAGCCGTTAAGTTGGATCATGACGTCACCCGCCGCCAGGGCTGCGCGCTTGTTGCCATCGACAAATGGATGCGCCTGCGCTATGCCCAGGATCAGCAAGGCTGCCTGCTTGGCGAGGTCCGCGCTCTCATAATACTCAGCCATCCGGGGCCGCATTATGGCACTTTCAATGCCTGCCTCGCCCTTATCCCGCAATAGCGACGTCTGGTTATACAGACTCATTATCTCCGCGTGCAGCGCCATTATGTCTGATACGCTGGGGTAGCGCATGGGATACTGCCTCTCATTTTGCTATTAGTTATCAGCCAGGTAGTCGTAGTCCTCTTTACGGCTCTTCAGCGAACGCTCGAAGGCTGCCCGTACATCAGGGTCCATCTGCACCCTGTACTCAACCTTGCGCACGTCCAGCGAAACCATATCGCCTTCGTGCAGGCTCAGACGTTCCATCTCGTCCTTTGGAATGGTTACAACGTAACTGTTGCCCGACTTCCGCACTTTCTGCATTACCATATCAAGTTCCCTTCCCCTCATCTACTGCCCTAAATAAAACGATACTGTATATACAGTATATACCGTACATACAGTATCGTCAATACTCCGAGATTGCGGTTTCTCCGCTAGAATCGCACCAACTCCTCCAACGCTACCCTGATCTTCTCTGACGTAGGCATCACCGCATCAAACAGATTCTGGTGCGTCGGCGAGGGCACATCGGCGCACGCCACGCGCTTTACAGGAGCGTCCAAATAGGCGAACGCTTCGTCAGCTACCTGCGCCGCTATCTCGGCCCCAAAGCCGCACGTAATCGTATCTTCATGCACGATCAGCACGCGCCCGATCTCCTTCACCGCTTCCATTACAGCTTCTTTGTCCCACGGGACCACCGTTCTCAGGTCAAGTATGCGCGTTTCGGCCCCTGTGCTCTGCGCCACGGCCTTCGCGGCCTCTATCGAGCGATACACGGTGTCGCCCCAGGTCACAATGAGGGCATCGTCACCCTCGCGTACCTTCGCGGCCTTGCCGAACGGGATTATATAGTCGGCACCGGGGTAAGGCGCGTTGGCGTCCCTGAACCGGTACAGCAACCTGTGCTCGAGGAATGCCACCGGGTTATCCCCCCGCAGCGCTGTCCTCAGCAGGCCCACAGCATCCACCGACGACGACGGGTACGCGATCTGCCACCCCGGCAAGTGCGCGAACATCGCCTCGCCGCACACCGCGTGCCAGGGGTCGCCACCCATAAGCTGGTAACCCACCGGAATTCGCAGCACCATGGGCCCGCCAAAGCGCCCGTTGGTGCGCCACCTCAGACTGCCCGCGTCCACAATCTGCTCGTGTGCCGGGTCGGCGTACTTGCGGAACTGTATCTCCGGCACCGGCCTCAACCCACACATCGCCATGCCCACAGCCCTACCTACGATCCCTTCCTCGTTCAAGCTCGTATCAAAGCAGCGCTCTTCCCCGTACTTGGCCTGCAGCCCGTCCGTCAGTCGGTGCACTCCCCCAAACGCGCCCACGTCCTCTCCGAATACAAGCACGGACGGATCGCGCGCCATCTCGTCGTCCAGCGTCTTGATCAGGCTCGCCTGCATAGTCAGACGCGGCCCTTCTTTTACGGGCGCGGTCTCCACCACGTTTCTTGAGGGCGCGAACAAATGCTCCAGCGCACTCGCTCCTTGTGGCTCATGCCCCTGCATCCAGGCGGCCTCCCCCTGCTCTAGCGCAAACGCTGTAGCCTGCTCCGTCATTTCCGCGATCCGAGCCGCAGACACTCCCCGCTCGTCCTGCAACCACGTTACCAGGCGCGCCAATGGGTCGCGGCGTGCATCCTCTGCTTTTTCCTCGGCGCTCTTATAAGCTGCCGGGTCTTGCCAGTTATGCCCCGTCAATCGCGGCACTTTTACGTGTATTAGCTGCGGCCCTTCTCCCTTGCGCGCCCCGGCAATTGCGCTCTGTATTACTCCGTACAGCGCCTCGATCTCCCCACCTTCCACCGACTGTATGCGTATGCCCTGGAAGCTGGCCAAATTATCAACCACCGACGGCGCGGCGCTCTGGTATCGCCAGGGCACAGACAGCGCGTACTGGTTGTCCTCAATCAGCATAATATACGGCAGACGGTGCTGTGCCGCGATATTAATCGCACTCCAGAAGCCGTTAGTGGAGGTCGCGCCGTCGCCTGCATGCGCTAACCCCACCGCGCCCCTGTACTCCTCCTCGCCCATGCTCTCGACATGGTACTGCACGGCCTGCGCCCACCCTACAGCAGGAGTAAACTGCGCCCCCACGTCGCCTGATGCGGGCAGCACGGTTACGCCGCCGGGCTGCTTGTGATTGAA
>JBBRDO010000181.1:0-5013 GCA_038203825.1 Chloroflexia bacterium
TGTCGTCGCCACCGCCAATGTAGAGGCCGTTGGCAGTGACCTGCGGGGCGGATGTGATGCCGGCGGTCTGGGGAGAACAGAGCTTCGAGGTGGTGGTGCCGAGGTCTTTCTTCCAGAGGGTCGAGCCGTCGGCGGCGTTGAGGGCATAGAGTTGGCCGTCCCACGAGCCCATGTAGAGGGTGTTGGAAAAGACGATGGGCTGGGCAGCAAGAGGTAGGCTGGTTCCCAGGGCTTGCTTCCAGAGGAGATGGAGGGCGGGAGCGTTGTCGGGCGAGAGGTGGGTTTCCTGGCTGTTGAAGCCGGAGCGCGCCATGTCGTACATGTAGGCGGGCCAGTCGTTGGGGGCGATATTGCTCTGAGGGGCGGGCGGGGAGTTTGTGGTGGTGCGGGGGGCCAGGAGAGTGTAGCCGAGCGCGAGGAGAGCCAGCAAGATCAAGACACCCAATGCCATTACAAGGGTGTTTCTTCGAGCTAGGAATCTCATGAGTGGGGGTCCTTTGTGTGCGTGGTGAAATCCTGTGAGCGGCTCTTGCCTGTGTCAAATTCCCATGGAAAGATAGGCAAGCGGGTATTAGCGCATTGCCTATCTTACTCTCATTTCAAGGGTTGTTGCTTAGTCTAGATAGCCGCGAAGCTTGCTTGCACCGTAGCGGGCGTAGCGGAGCTTGCGGAGGATACGGGTCTCTATCTGGCGGATGCGCTCGCGGGTGATGCCGAACTCTTTGGCGACCTCTTCGAGGGTGCGAGGGCGGTCGTCGGTCAGGCCGTAGCGCATCTGCAGGATAAGGCGTTCGCGGTCGGTCAGCTTGCGGAGGATGTCGTCCACCTGCTCTTTGAGCATCTGGCGCGAGGCTTCTTCCTCAGGGCCACCGGTGCGCTCGTCTTCTATGAAGTCGCCGAGGAAGCTATCTTCGCCTTCTTCCATTGGCGCGTCGAGGGAGGCGGGGTGGCGGGCCATGTCGAGTATTTTGCGGACGCGCTCGGCGGGCATATTGAGTGCCTGGCCCAGTTCTTCCTCGGTCGGCTCGCGCAGGAGCTTTTGTTGTAGCTCGTGTGCGGCACGGCGCAGGCGCGTGACCATTTCGGTTACGTGGACAGGCAGGCGGATTGTGCGGCTCTGGTCGGAGATGGCGCGGGTGATGGCCTGCCGGATCCACCAGGTGGCGTAGGTGGAGAACTTGAAGCCCTTGTGGTGGTCGAACTTGTCGGCGGCTTTCATGAGGCCGATGTTGCCTTCCTGTATCAGGTCGAGGAGGGAGAGGCCGCGCCCTATATAGCGGCGAGCAATGCTGACTACGAGGCGCAGGTTGGCCTGTACGAGCTTTTGCTTGGCGGCCTTGCCCTCGCGGTATGCCAGGATAGAGGTGCGGGTTTCGTCCTGGGCCAGGATACGGCTTTCTTCCTCTCCTAAAGGTTGGCGTGCGCTGAGGTCTTCCAGGAGCTTGAGGTTTAGGCCCTTTTGTTCCAGTTCTTCGGCTGCCCTGTGGCCTACGGCCATTTTCTCGGCGAGGGCGCTTTCATCGGGCGATTTAAGGAGGGCTGTGCGACCTATTTCGCGGAGGTAGATGCGGACAGGGTCGTCAACCGAGACGCTTTCCATGCTGAGGACGCGGTCGATAAAGCGCTCGAGCTCTTCGGGATGTTCGACTTCTACGACTTCGACTTCGACGGCGGCATCGGCCAGTTCTACTGGATCGGGCTCTTCCTCGTCGACGTCGTCGACCGCTTCCAACTCGACTTCGAGCACGACCAAAGGTTCATGTTCCGCATCAGCGCCTTCTACGGAGACTTCGGACGGATTTGCTCGGCCGGCGCGCCTGGGGCGCGAAATTGCACGGGCCAACTTGGGGAGAATGGACGCCTCGTCGGTAAGGCCGAGGTTGTCGTAGGTATCATCTATGACTTCGACTATGCTTATGTTATCGACCGAACGGTTGCCATTCCTGAACTGGGTATCGTTCAGGTCGAAACGCTCGGCCCTATCGAGGTCATCGAGGGAGGAGCTATCGCGATCGGCTTTGGAGGCGTAAGCAATGTCTTCCTCGTAAACCGAGGGGTCGTCTTCGAGGAGGGAGATGGATTTGTTTCCGTTGGAGGCGCGTTTAGCGGAAGCGCTCTTGCGCGCGGCAGTGCTCTTAGGGGCAGGCGGGGTGTCAAGAGTGGCGTCTGAATGCAGTGCGGTGTCGAGCTCAGTGTTGGGCGTGTCCATGTTTCCATTGCCGCCGTTGTCTTTCGCTTTGCGGCCTCTTGCCAGTGGCTTTTGCACCTCTGCAGTGTTATCGTCGTGGCGGGTCGTAGATTTGGGCATCTTCCTTGCTACCTCTTATTCCACCTCTATACGTTTGCGGACCTTCTCTCCAGACTGGTTCTTTACGGATTTGTCGATGTTACGCCAGAGACTATAGGCTGCTAACATGCCCTCTCTGCCGGCGGCTTTCAGGTGTTGGACGGTTTCGTCGGGTAGAACGTTGGCAAGTACTTGGGCCGGCAAACCGAGCATTGCCCGCAAGGTGGTTTCAACCTCGCCTGCCCAGTCTATGTTATCAGTGGTGCCGGTGCTTCCAGTGCTTCCAGTGGTTGCCGACGAGTCTTCGCTCGTGTTCCGGGTGGTCTCGTCGCTCATGACGTTGCTCTCCCCTTGTATATCGGCGGGTTATGTGGCAGTTACGCTAGGATCTACGTTCTGATTCTACTCCTGTGCGCAATGCCTCCTGGGGTATCATGATACCACTGTGAAACTTATTTGTCCAATATGCAAGGGGGAGCGGAGGCTGGGGGAGACCCACCCCGGCCTCTCCCTGAAGGGAGGGGAGAAGGAGAGAAGATAGAGGCTAGGGGACACTCCTGGTAACCCGGCAGGGGAGGACCCTGCACCTACTTGGTTAGTTGGGTTGCAAGGAGAGTAGAGGGGACACCCTTGGAGCGCCTCCGGTGACCGGGCAAGGGACTGCGCACCTATGCTGTTAGTTGGGTGGCGGTGAGAAACGGAGAGGGTGTGGAGGGCGGTTGGTGGGGGTTGGGGCGCACGCAGGTGTTTGACATTTGGGGGGCGCATTTCTATACTTGCTAATGGTAGCTCTTCAGGGGCGCCTGTTTTGGATAGTTACTTGAGTTGTAGAATTGACGGCCGGTTAGCCGGCGTTTATTTGTATGCACAGATCGTGAGGGAAGATGAGGATTATTCTGTACACGGGCAAAGGGGGCGTGGGCAAGACAAGCGTGTCTGCCGCTACTGCTCTCGGCCTCGCCAGGCTCGGTCATCGCACGCTTGTTATGAGCACCGACGCGGCACATTCTCTAGCAGACTCATTTGACGTTCCGTTGGGTAGCGAACCCACGAAGGTGACAGATAATCTCTGGGCGCAGGAAATCTCTGTACTGCATGAAGTAGATGCGCACTGGCTAACCCTCCAGAAGTACCTTGGCGATCTCCTGTCGTGGCGCGGCATGGAGGAAGTCGTTGCCGAAGAGATGACCGTTTTGCCGGGCGCGGAAGAGCTGGCCGGGCTTGTGCGCATAGTGAAGCATTACGATTCGGGCCTGTACGATGCTATCATAGTTGACTGTGCGCCAACGGGCGATACATTGCGCCTGCTGTCGTTCCCCGAGATTGCGCGGTGGTGGCTCCAGAAGCTGTTTCCGCTGCAGAGGCAGGCCGCCAAGCTGATACGACCGCTGGCACGCGCGGTCACCGATATGCCGATGCCTCAGGACGACGTGTTCGAGTCGATCAAGCAGTTGCTGACCCAGCTGGACAGGATACACGGGCTGTTGGCCGACCAGTCGATGACGTCGGTGCGGATAGTGTTGAATGCTGAGAAGATGGTGGTGAAAGAAGCCCAGCGCACCTATACATATCTATCGTTGTTCGGCTACACGTCGGACATAATTGTATGCAACCGCATATTTCCTTCGTCGGTGGATGGGCAATACTTCGATATGTGGCACGATATTCAGAAGCGCAATCACACGCTGGTGGAGGAGTGCTTTTCGCCGATCCCCATCTTTGATGTACCGTTCTTCGATAGAGAAGTGGTAGGCCTGGAAATGCTGGGCAAGATGGGCGACGCGCTCTTTGGCGGGAAAGACCCTGGGACGCTGTTCTTTAAGGGGAACGTGCAGACCATAGAACAGGTCGGCGCCGGATACGTTTTGAAGTTTCCGTTGCCCCTTGCGACCAAGAACCAGATCGACCTGTTGCAGACGGGCGACGAACTGGTGGTGCAGGTGGGGGACTACAAGCGCAATATCATTCTGCCTCGCGCACTAGCTTTACTTCATGTGGGCGGAGCCAAACTGGAAAACGGAGAGCTACGTATTACGTTTGGTGAGACCAGCGGACAGGCGAGCAAAGTGGGCGCAAACTGAGATAGTCGACGACGGACGACGGATTACAGACGACGGGCGACCAACTAAGGTCGTCCGTCTTCGCGTCTACGGGTTGGTACCGGTGGTGGGGCCTAGCGGAGGAGTTACGTCGGGTGGGGGGAGGACGTTGGTGGGAGAGCTTGTGACCACGGTTGTGGCGGTTATGGTGACCGTTATGGTGCCGGTGATGGGTATTTGCGTGGTGGTGATGGTGCCGGAGGGGGTAATGGTTGGGGCGGGGGTGGGCACTCGTCCGGGTATGATGAGCACCTGGCCGAGAGCCAGCGAATTGGGGTCGGCAATGTTGTTGGCGCGGACGATATCGTCAACTGTGACCCCGAAGAGGTCAGCGATGCCTGAAAGGGTGTCACCCGTTTTGACGGTGTAGGTCACGGGGGGCAGGGTGGGCATAGCCTCGGGGGGAAGCGTGGGGGATGGCACGGGCGTGACGACAACGCGCACCGTTTCGGTGGATCCGCCCGCGCTGCCACAGCCGCCCATAATGGGAAGGGCAAAGACCAGCAGGGCGCAAAAAGCTATGCTCAACTTCGAGCGCATAGAATGGTGTTTCTCCGAGATCAGGGTTTCTTGTTGATGCCCGTGTCGGGCATACTCGGGACGGCAGGAGCGCCACTATTACCGTTA
>JBBRDO010000182.1:0-4923 GCA_038203825.1 Chloroflexia bacterium
CCGGATGGTCACCATCGCCCTCCACGTAGCCCTCAAAACAGTACATTAGTCCCAATATTCCCCGCAAACTATTGCCAGTTGGTCGAGGCTCCTGTATATTGAGCGTAGATAGTGCCTGAGCTAAGACCCTGGTCATATCACGACATGCACTCTCCCGATCAGACGCCACGTTGGACTAAAGCCACACAATGAGGTATTCAAACATGAGCACCGGTTCAAACGCAACAGCTGTTGCCAACCAACCCGCGGGCACGAACCCTGAAGTACAGAAAGAAATCTCGCTCGGCATGGGCGCCGCCCAATCCGGCGACAAGGCTTCCGCGTACCGCATCTTCCAGTCGCTGGCAACGCGCTACACCGATGCACCCGATGTCTGGGTGTGGCTCGGTGGTACCAGCCCCAACCTGGACGAGGCCGAAGCTGCTTTCCAGCGCGCTGCCATGCTCGACCCAATGAACGAAGAGGCCAACCTCGGCCTCAGGTGGGTTACCCTGCGTAAGCATGCAATCGCCGAAACAGCCTCTCCCAATACCTCCTCTTCAACTTCTACGACCTCTTCCCTCGACACGGGCGTTTTCACCATGGGGCGCACCCCCAGCGAACGACTGTCTGATTCGCTCAGCTCACGCACCGGTGGCCTCGGACAGGCAGCAAATTCAGCCACTGGCCCACTCGGAACAGGTCAGCTCAACAACTCGCTCAAAACCACAATCATAGACGGCGGCCCGTCCTCCGGCCCTCTCCTCTCTTCAGACGCAGACAAATCAGTCAGGATGAAGGTGAACGGCAAGTCACTTCTCAGCAGAGTACACATAGGCGCCGTCATTCTGATACTGATCGCCATTGCCCTCTATGCATTCGCGGCCTGGATGCTCTTGAGATAGTCTTACTCGATCTATACCGCCAGAAAGCACGCAGGACAACCACCGCAAGTGGTTGTCCTGTCCTATTTGAGAGATTTCCTCACCTCCATTATGTTATAATTGCCCTGAGACGAGTCGTATGCGCGAAAGAGAACATCGGAGGTTTCACACTGGAAGCAAATGAATTAGCACATAAAGTAGTAGAAATAGCTGAAGACCGCAAGGCCGAAGACATAGTCCTGCTGGATATTCGCAAACTATCGATCATCGCGGACTACTTCGTGATATGCACCGGCACAGGCGACCGCCACGTCAAAGCAATAGAGCGTGAAGTGGATGAAAAGTTGGGCGAAATGGGCGTAAACCCTGTGCATGTAGAAGGCCTGGTTGACGCCAAATGGGTGCTAATGGACTATGGATACGTGTTGGTTCATATATTCGACCAGGACACACGCGATTTCTACAAGCTGGAGCAACTTTGGACGGGAGCGACGCCCGTACTGGTTGTCCAGTAATCGGCGCTCGCCGTTCATGGCATAGAGCCTGCTAATAGTACCACAGGGCACACGCTCAATGATGAGTCGGGGGAACTAATGCAAGTCAAGACGCAACACGGAACCTTAAACATAGGCAATAATACCAAGCGCCCCGCAATCAGCGTGGCCATTGCGCCCAAGTCTGTTACCGGCAATTACCTGCTGGTTGGCCTGCTCGGCCTGGGGTTCGGCTTTGTAGCCGGTGCGGTAGCCACTGCGCTCGTTGGTGAACAGAGCCTTTTGCTCGCCCAGCATCTCTGGACGCGCCTCACAGGCACAGGTGCCGAAGAAGGCAGCCAGGTCCACTTCGAGCTTATGCTCCAATAGGCCCCCATCCCGGACTACGAACAAGCGCGGCATGACCGCGCTTCTTTCATACCTACCGCTTGTTATAACGCTTCACTAGAAGTCGTCATCCCCGCCAAAATCGTCCATCCCATCCTCGCCGCCCTCCCCCATTCCCCCGAGCGCAGCCGGGTCCATGTCCTCCATCACCTTGTCAGGGTCCTCGCCCGACTCAATTCGCGTCAAAGCCTGATCGAACTCCGGGCCGAGGTTCATCTCGCCCCCCATATTGTCCTGCATACGCCGCGCCCACCGTGCAACCGAGCGTGGATCGGCATCATCCAACCCATCGAACATCCCGTTCATGCCGTCCATGTCGCCAGCATCGTTGAACTCGCCACCGCCCTCACTGCCGTCACCGCCGCGCACCACGTATGCCTTCGACATCAATCGCGAAAGATTCTTGCTCCCACAGTTGGGGCACTCGATCTCTCCGGCCTCAGTCTTGCGGTCAGCCGCGCTGAAGCTGGTGAAGAAGATATTAACTCGCCGCTTACACCCGGCGCATCTGTATTCGTAGATAGGCATTACCGCCCTGTCCCTCCTGCTTGTTAGTCCGCTTAATTATACAGCACCGTCACGGCGTATAGCAGGCAGGCAGAAACGTGTTCGACACTATCTTAGCCGTCTGCCCCCGCGTAACATTATTCGCCGGACGGAAGTACGGCCGGCTCTCCGGCCCGCACGGTTCTCCCACCCCACCGCAAGGATACCCACCCATAATATTCCGGCTGGCAAGGCGCTCGGTGAACGTATAGAACGTCGCGCTCGGCAGCACATCCTCGAAGGTCTGCCCCACCGGCGGGTCCACAAAGTTCGCCGCATTAGATACCAGCTTCGTCAGCTGCCCACGCGTAGTATGAACCCCAGGTCGGAAGTACGGTCTGTTCAAAGGCCCGCAAGGCTCGCCCGCGCCACCGCACGGGTATCCGCTAACCAAACCCCTACCCGACATGCGCTCGATATAAACATAGAACGTGCTGCCGGGCAGCACATCCTCGAAGGTCTGCCCGCTCACCGGCTCACTAAAACCCGCGGCCAACGACACGACCTTCGCCAGTTGACCACGCGTGCTGAGACCGCTGGGGCGGAAATATGTAACGTTATAAGGTGGGCAAGGCTCGCCGGGACCGCCGCACGGGTAAAGGCTCATGATCCCCCTGCAAATCAGGCATCGCGCATAAGCATAGAACGGGCTGTCAGGAGGCAGGTCACCGATGACCCCAAGTACGCACGCTGTCGCCGTAGCCGAAGGCGGCGGTTGCTGTGTGGCGGTTTCTATGGGGGTAACAGTAGGTGATACGCATTGACCCAACGTGTAAGCCTGGTTGATGTCGCTGGGCCCCGAGGTGTTCACCCCGCCCACCACGTACATGGTATCCCCCACTACGCCCCCTGCCATATTGAAGCGCGGATACAACAGTGACGGCAGTCTCGACCAAACGTCCGTCCCTGGGTCCCAGGCAAACGCTGTGCTGTAGTCGTTGCCGCCTCCCGCCACCACGAACTGCCCGTTCAGCACGCCCGACGCCGATAAAGCCTTGCCTTCCGGCAACTCTGCTATCGCCCCGTCGCTCCACGTGTCGCTCGTCGGGTCATACCTGAACGTCGTCGTACCGAAGATACCATCATGACTACCACCTGCCACGTAGATGTACCCGTTCAGAGCGACCGCAGCCGGCCAGGCCAATCCCGTCGGCAGCGGAGCCACAAACCCCCTGCCCAGCACCTCCACAGACGTCGTGTAAACACCCTGCGGGTCCAGCCCGCCGATCCTGTAGACGTCCCCGTTCAGGCTCACCACGGCCTGCCCGTAAGTAGCGGCAAGCGTGTTCGGCATGATGCTCCACGTGTTGCTCGCTATGTCATACCTGAAAACGGTATTCAGCGCTCCCCCACCATCCGACCCGTTCACCTCATAAATAAAGCCCCCAACCTCAACAGCGCTGGCCCAGTTGCGTATCGCTGGCATATCCGCCAGTTGTGTCCAGCTAGCAGTGCCGGGATCGTACCGAAACACGCTTGCCCGGTTAACATAATCCTGGTCGCGCCCGCCCAGCACGTACAGTCCGCCGCCGTAAGGGACCACCGCCTCGCCCATGATGCCCACCGGATAGTGCGCCTTCTCGACCCACACCGGCGTACAGCCCGGCGTGCCTGTGATCGTGGCGGTCGACGCAGGCGTGCCTGTCGCCGTACCACCGCCCACTCCATACCCAACCGCGCCCACCGGTCCATGGGCGTCTGCTACGCGGCCTGGCCTTACCGCCACCAACAGGAAGATCGCGAGGAACGCAGCCCCCACTATCCACCACACTCCCGCCGTTCGCTTGCGCCTTTCCATTGCTCACTCCCTGCATTACGAGATCCACTGAAAAGTATACCAGAGAGGCACCTCGCCCTGCCCCAATGCCCGGCTGCAAACTTTGCGCCGCCATACTTTCCTGTGTTATACTCTCCCCAACGCGCCCCTGCTGGAATGGGCGCGTACTCATGAGACAGAGGCCCCACGTCCCGATGACTAGCGGTACACCGCAAACCGACAACACCAAATCCGGCGACAATCCAAAGCCCCGGCAAGCTTCGAATAAACGCGGTCCTCAAACGTCCGATATCTTCCTGTCGGTCGTTATTCCTGCCTACAACGAGTCCACCCGTCTGCCCAAGTCACTCCGGACCGTAGTAGAATACCTGGAGAGCAAAGGCACTCCCTACGAAGTGCTGGTGGTTGACGACGGCTCCTCAGACGACACGGCAGCCCTCGCAGAGCAGTTCGCGCAGGCAACCCCCCTTGCGACCCCGCATTCAACCCTCCGCGTCATGAGGAACCCCCACCGCGGCAAGGGCTATGCTGTACGCACCGGTATGCTGGCCGCGCAGGGCAAATACGTCCTCTACTCCGACGCCGATTTCTCCGCCCCCATTGAGGAAGTAGAGAAGCTCCTCAAGTATTTAGAGGGCAAGTACGACATAGCCATAGGCTCACGCGAGGGCAAAGGCTCCTCCCGCTTCGATGAGCCATTCTACCGCCACCTCATGGGCCGAGTCTTCAATACTTTCGTGCGTCTGGTCGCTCTCCCCCAGTTCAACGACACCCAGTGTGGGTTCAAAGCCTTCCGCAAAGAAGCCGCCGACACCCTTTTCAAGAGCCTCCACCTCTACGGCGACAACAGCCCCGA
>JBBRDO010000183.1:0-4848 GCA_038203825.1 Chloroflexia bacterium
ACATACGATCTACTGGGACTGGCACACGGCTCACAACTTGGAGCATCGGCAGCTTTCTTCCTGTACGACGTGCCCAAGATCCTGCTGCTACTGGGTGGCATGATCTTCCTGATTACCATGATCCGCTCATTCTTCTCTCCTGAGCAGACTCGCGCCTTCCTGGGCGGCAAGCGCGAGGGCGTGGGTAACGTAATGGCCGCAGGGCTGGGGGTGGTCACTCCCTTCTGTTCATGTTCTGCGGTGCCCCTCTTTATCGGCTTTGTCGAGTCGGGCATACCATTGGGCGTCACCTTCTCCTTCCTGGTGGCGGCGCCTCTGGTCAATGAGGTAGCTCTCGTGATGCTTTTCGGCATGTTCGGCTGGCAGGTGGCGGGGCTATATATGCTCTCCGGGCTCGTCATCGCTGTCCTGGCGGGGGTGGTCATCGGCAGGCTAAAGCTGGAAAGGTATGTAGAGGACTTTGTCTGGCAGATCAAGGCCGGCAAGGGTATGCTCGACCTGGGCAGGCCCACATGGTCGCAACGCATTGAGATGGCCCTCGGCTCCACGAAGGAGATCGTAGGCAAGGTATGGCTGTACGTGATAGTGGGCATCGCGTTGGGGGCGGCAATTCATGGCTACGTGCCCGAGAGCGCACTGGTGGGCATCATGGGCCAGGACGCCTGGTGGTCGGTGCCTGCTGCGGTGGTGCTTGGAGTGCCGCTCTACTCAAACGCCGCAGGGGTGATACCTGTGGTGCAAGCCCTCATGGCCAAGGGCGCAGCCCTCGGCACGGTGCTGGCCTTTATGATGGCGGTAACAGGACTGAGCCTACCTGAGATGATCATCCTTCGCCGTGTGCTGAAGCTGCCCTTGATCCTGACCTTTATCGCTGTGCTGGCAGTGGCTATAACCATGACCGGCTATCTGTTCAACCTTGTACTCTAGCATGTGCTCGGATCTCTACGTGCACGACCATCACGCTTGACGTGATCGCTCCGGGGTTGATATAATTCAATGCACATTGAAGTATCAGGACCTGATCAGTCTGAAGTCGATCAGGACAATAACAGGGAACAGAGAAGCCCATGACATATACCTCTAACCAAAGGGCGGTTGAACCCATCGACGTTCCGGTACCGGCGAAATTCGATACGCTGGGCGCCTGGCTGAAGGTCCTGGCCGAGCCTAACCGGCTGCGTATAGTCGACCTACTGATGCAAGGTGAGCAGTGCAACTGTGACATGGGAGCGAAACTGAACATGGCCCCCAACCTGGTCTCTCACCATCTGCGTGTACTCCAGGAAGCAGGATTGATCCTTATGCGCCGCGACCCGGACGATGCTCGCTGGATACACTACTCGATCGATCAGACTGCGCTTGCGGCGCTGAACCAGGTGTTCAATACTTTCTTTGATCCCGCCCGCATCCGGTCCGGACAAGCTTCGTGCGCGCCCTCGCGCTCGTCCTTTTAAGGAGAATCGTGTTGGAGTTCTTGCTTTGGGTTGCGCTGCTCGCCCTGGTGCTCGTCGCTCTAAACTTCGGCCTGCAGCGACTGGCCCGTCCCGACAAAGGGCATGAGCGCATCGCCGGGTGCTGTGGCATGGCGCTGCCCGGAGAACTTCTGCGCCCCGACCCTCTGCCAGGCACATCCGACGTAACCACCTCCTCTGACCGCGCCGAGAATGTGCAAGTTGAGAATTCAGGAGACGAATACCATGAACTGTGATTACTCCCCAGCCGTAAACGGCGGGGCTTCTACGGATTAGCCCTTACGGGTGTACCGATGCGTTGTATTCCCAACGCAAGAATGTTCACAGAGGCATTGAGGTCCCTATCAATATGCAACTGACAACAAGGACAATCAAATACCCTTTGAGAGAGACCCAGCCTTCTGTCGGAAGCAAGCCTATGCCCACAACCACTACACGTCTGGCTGGTATAAGCAGGGTTCACAGCTATGAAACGACGCCCGGCCCATTCTGCCTTGACGGCCAACATACTGCGAAACCCCGACCATGCCGCATCCGAGATGGACTTAGCCAGACAGTGATTGTGTATCATTCGGTTCACTTCAATATCTTCAACCGCTATCAACCCGTATCGGTTGACAATGCTACGAGAGTGCTGGTGAGAGATATTGTCCCTGCGCCAGCGGGTGCGCTCGTAAACGCGGGCCACAACCTTCCTGCGTTTCACATGGGCTGGGGTGCCCTTGTCCTGCTTGGAAAGTACACGTTGCGCTTTAGCAAGTGCCTTCTCCTCAGCACGAAAAAAGCGCGGGTTTGCGATCTCCTCTCCTGTGGAGAGGGTGGCAAAGGTCTTGAGACCAACGTCTATTCCCACCTGCTCACAGGACACGGGCAGAGCAGTAGGCTGCCACTCGCACGCTATGGTGACGTACCACTTACCTGTGCTGCTCCGTCTTATACACACCGTCTTAGGAGTACCCTCAAGTGGGCGGTGCAATACTACTTTGACAGGCCCAACTTTGGACAGGTGCAGCGCAGCGCCCACAAGGTTAGCGCCGCTGCCGTACTGAGGGTAGCACAGCGAGTCATAGCGTCCATATCCTCTGAAGCGAGGGTAGCCAGGCTTCTGTGCTTCTTCTCCTTTGGCCACAGCAGCTTTATACGCTCTCACCCTGCGAAAGAAGGCCTGGTATGCCAACTCTACACGCTGGGTGACGTTTTGCAATACCTGGCTATGCACACCCTTCAGTGTAGGTCGAGCCTGTTTCAGCAGGGGTATGCGGGCTTTGGTTTCGTACCAGCCCGCAGTACGCGCTTCCTGCTCGTAAGCATCTTTGCGGTAGGAAAGCGTGTTATTATACAGCCAGCGACATTCCTCAAGCATCTTACTCATGGCAGTGGCTTGCGCCTTCGTTGGATATATACGATAGAGAAATGTTTTTCTCATGGAGCAACACCCATCTAAGACAATCTAATAGGGGTCTTTCAGATGGCCTACTGCGTAGATGCGTGTGTATCCCCATAGCCCTATAGCTAAAGCAAGGGGCATTACCCGCTATGAATACTGCTAAGACGCTGCTCGGCAAACTGGAGGACCGCCGCCTCCTTCCCTTCTTCGTCCTTTTCAGCATGGCGGTGGGCATCGCCATAGGCAAATTGCTGAACATATCCGACTTCGCCCTCACCCCGCCAATTGACGCCATCAAGAGCATCTTCTCCGGTACCTTCGTCTTCTCGGTGCCCAACGCCATCTCGCTGGGCGTGCCTATTGGCCTGTTCCTGATGATGTATCCCGCCATGACCAACGTGCGCCTGAATGATGTGGGTGTGGCATTCCGCTCGCCAAAGCAGCTGGCTGTCGTCGCATTCTTCAACTACTTGATCGCACCTTTCTTCATGCTCCTGCTCGCCAATATCTTCGTGAGCGATCCTGAGCTCCACACCGGTTTGGTCTTGTATGGCCTGGCGCCGTGTATAGCCATGGTGATCATTTTCACCTACCTTGCCAAGGGCAACACCCCCATGGCGCTGGTGTTCGTAGCTCTCAACTCCGTTATCCAGATGATCCTGATCCCGGTGTACGCTCGCCTGCTGCTCGGCAACGTCAACTTCGACGTGTGGGTGGTGGCCGAGAGCGTGGTACTCTACCTCGGCCTACCCCTTGTGGCTGGGGTGCTCACCCGCCAGCTGGTCACCAGACGTGGTGGCGAACCGGCGATGGAGCGCTTGAAGCCAGGCCTGAACGCCCTCTCTATCCTGGGCCTCCTCTTTACTCTTATAGTGATGTTCTCCCTCAAAGGTGACCTGATCCTCTCCCGCCCCATGATCGTCGTAGAGATGGCGATCCCGATGGCGATATTCTTCGTCGTGATGTTCTTTGTGGTGCTCGTCGTCGGTGCGCGCCTGGGCTTCAACTACAAAGACGCTGTGGCGGTTGCCTTCAACTCTACCGGGCGCGACTTCGAGATAGCCATAGCCATAGCCATCACCGCCTTCTCCCCGACCGTGGCGCTGGCAACTGTAGTGGGCCCCCTCATTGAAGTGCCTGTCATGCTCGCGCTGGTGTGGGGCGCAATGAGGCTGGAAAGGCGTCTATTCAGTGCACACGTCGCTGCGGGCAAGTCGGTTGAAGGCGCATCTGCTACGGCTGAAAGCCCGGCAAGGTCTTAATCCCCACCATTCGCAAGCGACCGGTGACGTTCACGCTGCGCCCTCTCCACCTGCCCCCCGCGGCGCAAGGGCTGTTCCACGCATCCGACCGGTATTTCTCCCGGCCCAATTCACTGTCATTTCATGCCTATCCAATGGCCTGCCGGGCAAAGTGATCTCTAGTTGAACTTTTACCAATCTTCTACCTACTTATACCGTGAATTCTACCGGGGCCAATTACACTACGACTGGGCCGTGCCTGCACCGCGGCCCTGAAATACTATGGCCTGGCCTGCGTTCGGGCAACATAATCGTCGGTAAGTAGACCGCCGCAGTGCTTTGCCTGCAGAAAACGTTCCGGTTGCCGCAACAGCGCGGACGGTCAGTAGGCGTACCATGATTAGAACCTCGGAACGTACCTGGGAGCGCATTTCGCTAACGTCGGCGGAAGCGGGCAGACACCAGGCTATGCCCGCCAGGCCTCTACCATCCTGTGACCCTGCCCTGCTGCAAAAGGCCCATGCCCATTGCGAGTCTGTTATCGCCGAACATGGCAAGCAGCCTCCTGAAGCCCGCCACTCGAAAAAGAGGCAAGCACTATGGGTACACCACTACGGATAATTCTGGGCCTGGGCCTGGCCGCACTGAGCGGGGTGCTTCTGACCCTCTCCTTCCCACCCTACGATTTGTGGCCCCTCGTCTGGGTCGGCTTCGTGCCTGCCACGGTAGCCCAGCACCGTATCATACC
>JBBRDO010000184.1:0-4783 GCA_038203825.1 Chloroflexia bacterium
CTGGGAAGCTGAATCGCTTCCAATGGCGATAGACCTACACATCGAGTAAAGCAAGCCGAAGTGGCGGAATGGCAGACGCGCTCGCCTCAAAAGCGAGTGAGGGTAGCCTCATGTGGGTTCGAGTCCCACCTTCGGCACCAGCAGCAACAACGTTCTAATGATAGGCACGAAATGGGGGCTATGATAGTCTCTATTTCCATCTTTGGCACAATTTTGGCACGAACAGATTGGCCTGTTGCTAGTGTTACCGTCGTAGGCTCTCTCCTAATGCTGGCCCTGCACTTGTTCCGCCTGCCCGAGCGCCTCTGGTAGCACTCGATGACGAGATAGCTATTGTCTATTTAGAATGGCAGCAAAATGCCCCGGACAGTAGATACGAATATCTTCCGTATCTACTATTAGGTGGGAGGACATAGATTATGAACGCAGGTGAGAGGACACTAGAGTGGCTCTCCCAGGAGCAGCTGAAGGTCGATCCTGAGTGGTCAGTGCGGACACCCAAGGGATTCCGGTGGTGGGCAGACAAGAATGCGCAAACGGTGGAGGTGATCAGTGAGGAGATTGGACCGGACGGCGAGCAGGGCTATCTCGTCTCAATTCGAACCGAGATGTTGCGCTCTCTGGAGTTGGGTGATCGTGAAGTCGCGGACATCAATACCCTCCTGATGCCGCTTGCAAGCATGTCGGGCCCGGTCTACGACGTGCAGACGAAGACGTTGAGTCTGGCATCGCTTGTGAGAATTGATGACGGCATCAGTCATTGGATGAACCCGATTATCAGCGTTGCGGCTGTCTTGCAGATCGGTGAAGCACGGACTGTCGGTCCCGAACTGGCAAGGGCACTGGGTGCGCAGGAGGCGCTGAGCGGCCCTCCAGGTCACGGAACGCGCCCTGTGCCCGACGAGATGGCGGAGATTACCGCAACGTTGATTATCCCCTTGGGTAAACAGCCGTCAAAGTGGTCTCCAACCGAGTTTCAGGAGGCTGTGGACGGGTATATGAATCAGCCCCCCGCATTGCTCGCGACCTCCGGAGGTGCAGGGTTCACTGTGGAGCTTCCATACGGTGCTCAGTCATCGCTGTGCCAGGCGGTGGCCGATCAACCCCATCCCTGGTACGGCAACGGTCTTCTCGTGTTGCAGTCGTTTCCCGTCGCAGTTGAGTCAGACCTCGAGGGCGTGAGGCTTGCGCTGTCACTCAACAGCAGTGAGCTAACCGAGAAGCCATTAGGCTATGGCTTTGGAAGCTACGTTTATCGGGAGAACACGCTGCACTTCACGTCCTTTTTCCCCAACGCCACGTATCAACCAGGAATGCTGCCGAACATCTACTTTTCGTGCGCCCAGCGTGCCCGCGAGATGTCATTGCGCCTTGCCGGTGCTGATTGGACGTCAGAATCGTACTCGCCACAGAGCAGCGCACTCGGTAAGATGATTTCGGATGAGAGGGACATGACGGAATAGGCAGCAACCCGCCTGACAACAACATCAGCCCGCAGTTGCTAGGAGGAAACATTGCCCGAGGTGCACCAGCCCATGAACTACGTCAAGTCCAAACAACGCGTCGCCGACCACGGGGAGGTCTTCACCCCCGCTTGGATGGTCGAAGCTATGCTCGACCTAGTGAAGGACGAAACGGAGCGTATTGACTCCCGCTTCCTGGAGCCGGCGTGCGGAAGTGGGAACTTCCTTGTCCGCATACTGCAACGGAAGCTCGCCGCCGTCGAACTCAAGTTCGGGAAGTCCGCCTTTGAAAAGCGGCACTACGCCCTTCTCGCTGTTATGTGCACCTACGGGATCGAGCTCTTGGAGGACAACATCGCCGAGTGCCGCGCAAATTTGCTGGAGGTCCTCGCCGACTACCTGAAGCTCGAGGAGTCGGACGATCTCTATCGGGCTGCTTTCTACGTCCTGTCGCAGAACCTTATCCACGGCGATGCCCTGAAGATGCGCACCAGTGACGATCAGCCTATCGCCTTTGCGGAGTGGGGCTACCTGGGCAAAGGCAAGTTCCAGCGGCGCGATTTCCTCCTGGGTAATTTGACCCAGTCGTCGTCAATCGGCGAGGCGAACCTGTTTTCCACTGAGCGCCACCGGCACGAGAGTTTGACGCCGACAGGCACCATCTACCGGCCAATGACGGTAAGTGATCTGGCCACCGCCGCCATTGCTGACCCCTCGAAGGAGGCCGTATGAGCACCCAGGCCAGCTTTACATTGCGCGGGCGCAACCCGGATGTACTGACGTGCATCGCGAACCTCTCGAACGACGAAGTCTTCACGCCGCCGGAGCTCGCGAATCGCATGCTGGACACTCTGGCCGAGGCGTGGGCGGCGGCCAACGGCGGCCAACGGCGGCGCGGTCATCTGGGCGGATAAGGCGGTGAAGTTCCTCGACCCGTGCACCAAGACGGGCGTCTTCCTGCGCGAGATCACCAGCCGACTCAACAAGGGCTTGGCGGGCGAGATGCCGGACCTTGAGCGACGCGTCAATCACATCCTCACGAAGCAGGTGTTCGGCATTGGTATCACGCAACTCACAAGCCTACTTGCGCGGCGAAGTGTCTATTGCTCGAAGCATGCGAACGGCGAGCACTCCATTGCCAAATCCTTCGCCAGCGATTCGGGCAACATCTGGTTTGAGCGCACCGAACACACATGGAATGATACCAAATGTGTCTTCTGTGGCGCACCACGCGTGATCTTGGACCGTGAGGCCGAACGCGAGAACTATGCTTATGCGTTCATCCACACAGATGACATCAAGGCCCGAATACCAGAATTGTTTGGAGGCGATATGCAATTCGATGTGATCATCGGAAACCCGCCATATCAGATGAAGGGCGGAGCAGGTGGTACGAGCGATTCATCCATCTATCATCTATTCGTTGAACAAGCGAGGAAGTTGGAGCCAAAGTACTTGTCGATGGTGGTTCCATCCCGTTGGCTCGCGGGCGGACGCGGGCTCGACGAGTTCCGCAGGGAGATGCTCAGTTCACACAAAGTCCTCAGATTGGTCGATTTCCCTGTCTCAAAAGAAGTCTTTCCAAATGTTGAGGTCAAGGGGGGCATATGCTATTTCCTTTGGTCGGAAGCCCATGACGGACCATGCGACGTCACGATTATTCGCGGTGATGAGGACACGTCGTCGTCACGTCAACTCGATGAGTTTGACGTGTTTGTGCGGGACCCGAGAGCCGCTGGCATCTTGCGCAAGGTGTTGAAGGCTACCTTCGGCACAATACGCCAGGATGTCCAAATCCTAAGCACGGAGAAGCAGCCTTTGGGGCTGCTTCTTCCATTTTGGTGACAAATTGGTGGCATGCCAGTGATCAGACATTCTGCGAAGCACGTCACCCTTTCACGTTGAAACCTTGCGCCGGGCCAGTAGAGCGCTGATCTGATCCGCCGCGCTCCTCTGTATATCTATTATGACGTGGCTGTAACGGCGCGGTTTCGCTCATCTCGCCGGGCTCAAATAACCAGAGGACGTAGTCGAGCGCGTCTGAATTGTCCAGACCGTAGAACTGGGTGTAATAGTCAATTTGAATTTGCTCCACCAACCTATTGACATCCTGCTGACATCCTGCTTTAATGTTCTATTATCGATATATAACTGTTTCTCTGTACCTCCGCGCTTGAGTTTGCTTATACTCCAGGCTCAGGCGCGCTACCAGTCAGGCTTTCGCAACAATAAGGAGCAAAGCAATGGCAAGTCCAACTATGGCGAGGGATATGGAGATGGAAGGCGCCGGGTCGATGTCATTCGACCGGTTTGCCGGGGTGGCAGCGATTGCGGCAGGCGTGCTTGGCCTGCTCTATTCGATCGCCTTTGTGATACTCAAGAACCAGCTGCTCTATTCGATCTGTCTCTTGCTTGGCGCCCTGGCTACCACGGTTGTAATCGTGGCGCTGTACCGCCGCGTGCAAGCTGCGGAGCCTGGGATAGCCCAGGTTGGGCTGCTTGTCGGCGTTACCGCGGCTCTGGGGTCGGCTGTTCATGCGGGCTACGACCTGGGCAACGCCATCAACCCACCTCCGAACAGCGCGACTGACTTCCCCAGTCAGATCGACCCGCGCGGGCTGCTCACATTCGGAATCGCTGGGTTGTCGCTGTTGGGCCTCGCCTGGCTCATGTCCCGCACCACAGGTTTCCCGAAGGCTCTCCCTTACGTAGGCTATTTGTTGGGCGCACTACTTGTACTAATCTATCTGGGCCGGTTGATCATACTCGATCCCAACAACCTTGCATTGTTGCTGCCTGCTGCCGTGGCGGGCCTGGTGGTGAACCCGGTCTGGTATATCTGGCTCGGCCTCACCCTGATGAAGCCCAAGCTGAACCCGTAGGAAAGAGCCTAAGTCTGTTGACGCATATAACGTGTGCCAACCGGTGCCGTGGCACAACCTACACCGGCAGTCTCTCCATTCCTCCCTCTCGCGATACAACCTTATAGCTTCTTAGCATATTGAGCCTCTTCTGGAGCGCTCCTACTCTGCCTGTGGAATAGGGAGGTCGACGCGCGTGTCCCGCAAACATGTGGCCTGTTAGCGCTTGCCCTGATCTATGTGCTCCCTGGCCTGATGACGCCCGATATCTCTTCTCTACCCCGATACCATCCCTCCGGCCTGGACAAAGTCGGGTAGATCTTGTTGCCACTATTAACCCACTATTAATCCAAAACCTCGCCTTGAACAGTTAACTCTCCAGCAAGGCGCTCAACCGGTGGACTAACAGGATAACCGGCCGGTGCCCTGAGGAGAAGCAGGAACTGATAGATGTGCGTG
>JBBRDO010000185.1:0-4548 GCA_038203825.1 Chloroflexia bacterium
GGATTTGGCCACTTCGATTCGGCATCACGATTTTGCACAGCGTTCGATGAGCAGAGAGACTACTTTCGATCCCGAACCAAGCCAAAGGAGAAAGTGCCTTTGGCTGAACAACGGCGGATGTTACGGCAGAGATTCGATTCCCTGCAATAGCTGCTGATGGCGGCCTAACAGCATGCAATTGCCGCAGTTCAGCCATAGGTAGAACGCCCAAAGCATCGCAGGAGAGATTGTGTGCGCTGAGTTCTGACACTTCCCCTAGCATGCCTTGTGCTGTGGCTGCTCTCCTCGGCAAAGACGCCCTGGATCCCTTATGACCGAATGCCAGTTGATTCTAGATCATACTTTCCCTCCTTGCTATTTATGACCGGATGCCAGCCTCCACCCCTTGACAGCCAGCTAATACTATGCTAGACTGGTTCAGTTGTTCATGGTTGTCTATAGACAACCACAATTGTCCTTCGACTTCTCGGAGCTGAGGAGGTGCGTTGTGCTAGAGGTTCAGCGGTCGGCACCTATTCCGATCTTTCAGCAGATACAGGACTGGATGCGAGCGCAAATCGCCTCGGGCCAGTGGCCTCAGCATTACAAGCTCCCTTCCGAGTACGACCTCGCCGCTGAGCTGGCAGTCAATCGCGGCACGGTTCGCAAAGCGATCGCCCAGCTTATTTCCGAAGGTCTCCTCACCACCATCCACGGTCGCGGCACCTTTGTTTCTTCCCTGGAGATCGAGCAGCGGCTCGCCGAGCGTCTTGTTGCTTTCTCCGAAGAGCTCCTTGGCAAGAACATAGAGTTCGAGACGCGAGTGCTCGGCAAGGTTGTCCAGCAGCCCAGCCAGAAGATCGCGTCTCTCCTCTCCCTGCCCGCCGATGTTCTGGAGCTCTCTCTAACCCGGGTTCGCCTTGTACATGACCAGCCTCTCGCCCTGCTGCAAAACCACGTCCGCTGCGACATCTGCCCCGGCATCGAGCAGATCGACTTTACTAAATACCGGCTCTTCCAGTCGCTCGAAAACGACTTCAAGCTGAAACTCGGCTGGGGGCGGCGCTTGTTTGAGGCGCGGACCGCCGACGAGAAGGTGGCCGCAGCGCTCGGCATATCTCCCGGTGACCCCGTCATGTATCTGGAGCAGGTAGTCTACCTCCAGGACGACACGCCTGTCGAGTTCTCGGAGGTGTGGTTCAGAGGAGACCACTTCCGCCTGTCTGCCGTGGTTACGCGCACCCAGGAGCACTGGGCGGTTGGCAGTTCAAGAGAGCTGCTGGGCGTGCTGGTCGACCAGCCGGGCCATGAGCGACATACAACACTAGACGCTCGAACTGTGCGCGGCCAGGCACAGCCCTCGAGCAGGTAGACATTTCTCTCACCGGCCAGAAGGAGGCAGCATTGCATACAGAGGCTTATCTCCCGGGTACCCATCCGAGAGCATTGTGGCTGCGCATGGATAGCGCGCGCATACTGAAGCGCTTTTTCTTTTGCGAGCAGGCCTTGATCGTGGCGCAAGGTGGTTGGCTCGCCGCCATCCCTCAGCTTGAGGTGAAGTGGGGCCTGCCGAGGCACCTGTGGGAGGACTCTATGGCAGCCGATGCCCTGCGCGAGCGGGTGTTCGAACTGCGCTTCCCCAGCCGCCTCATGGAAGCGGCGGATGACGCGCCCGTGGTTGAGATCTTCCAGGCAGCAATTGACGCGCCCAATGCATATGCCTTTGTGCTGTCGTTGGAGAGGGTGTTCAAGCCCACGCTGGCAAGCGTCTACCAGGATTACCTCGACCACGCCGACGAAATCGCCGACGGTCCGAGCAAGCGCTTCCTGAAAGTGGCGGTAGAGGAGATTCAGCAGCAACTCCACGAGCTAGCCCATTTCGCGCAGGACCTTGCAACCCTCGACGAGCATGGGCAAGCCGCCGCCGAGGCGTGGGTAGCCTCTCTCCAGGCGCGCCTCGACGCGGTCGGTGGCCTTTCCCTTGAGGAGCCACACACCGCAGGTTCCGCGGCAGATCTACCCGGGCGCACGCCTTTCCAGCTTGCCCAGGTGGCCGCTCGCGATCCGCGATTTCATCTCTGCCGCTACTACTGGCCCGACGTAATCGATCCCACGTTTCCTTACGGAGAAGGCGTGCAGCTTCAGCTTCGCAGCGCGGTCAGCCACTTCAATGAGGCTTGGGCCGTCGAGACGGCGGGGGCCATCTTACAGGGCTTCGCCGAGCAGCTGGGCTGGGAGTTCGTGCACGACGCGGCACGCTGGACATACGATGAGGCCCGCCACTTCCGCATGGGCTACGAGCGGCTGACTTCGTGGGGCTTCGAGCCGGGCGAGCTACCCCTTGGCACCTATATCTACGACAGCGCGCAAGGACAGAGGCCGGTCTACAGGCTGGGCATGCTCTCGTACTTTGAGACGAAGAACATCGGTAAGAAGAAAGGCCGGGCACGAGCCTTTGGCGAATACGAGGACAGGGTCAGCCAGCACGACATGGACTTCGATTGGGCCGACGAGACCATCCACGCCCACTACGGCACAAAATGGCTCAACGTCTTGCGCGAGCTGGACCCCGAGAACGTGCCGGCCGCGGACGACATCCGCGCCCGGTGTGACCAGCTTGTAGCAGCCGAAATCAGGTCGGCCACCGACGCAGACCGCCAGGACATCGTAAGGGTGGCCCAGGCGATGATCGACAAAGCACAGTCGATAAGCCGCAAACACCCGGTCTCCGATGGTTCAGGACGAGAGGACGTAGCTTCTACGCCTCTGGAACCATAGCCAACCCAGCAGCCAGCTTTACCGAACAGGGGCATAGCAATGGGCAGAAACTCGATTGCGTCGGGCATGGAGCAGGACGCCGACGAGATGGACGATATAGGTGGGATACCTGGCTCTGTGAGCGCAGGTGACCTGGACGTGGGGCAAGAGGTAGCATCAAGCTCTACCGGTGTGGCAGTGCTGGCCCCGCAGGGCAGCGCCCGGACAGGGGGCTGGCGACGGCTGGTGTCGGGCAGGGAAACGGGCGTTGTAGTGGCGCTGCTGCTCATGTGCGTTTACCTGAGCTTCGCCGCGCCGCAGTTCCTCAACGTGCAGAACCTGCTGAATATCGGGCGGCAGGTCTCCCTGCTCGGCATAATGGCCGTAGGGATGACCTTCGTACTGATCTCAGCTGAGGTGGACCTATCGGTCGGCTCGATCTACGCACTCTCCGGCCTCAGCACAGGCATGCTGCTCGTGGGCGGGTGGTCGCTGCTGCCCGCGATAGTGATCGGCCTGGCGATAGGGAGCGCGATGGGCCTCCTCAACGGCCTCCTCAGCACCTACGGGCGCCTACCCTCTTTCATCACCACTCTCGGCATGCTCAACGTGGTGCGCGGCGTGGCGCTCTTGCTGACCAACGGCCAGCCTGTGACCGTTGACCCCGCATTCGGCGGCAACCCTGCCGACATGCAGACCTTCTTTAATCTCGGCCAGGGCAAGCTGTTCGACGTGATACCGATGCAGCTTGTTTTCTTCGCGGTGGTCGCGGTGCTTGGCTGGTTCTTGCTGGCGCGCACCACGTTCGGTTTCCGCGTCTACGCGGTGGGTGGTAGCGCCCGCGCCGCGCGTGCCGCGGGCATCAGAGTGAGCAACACCAAGATCGGCGCCTTTATGCTGATGGGCCTGCTCAGCGGCCTCGCGGGCATACTGAGCCTGGCCTTCTTGCCGAGCGGCCAGGCGGGCCGCACAGGTATCGGGCTGGAGCTCGACGTGATCGCGGCCACAATCGTCGGCGGAACCGCTTTGTCGGGAGGTGAAGGCACCATTCTCGGCACCGTATTCGGCGTGCTGATTATTGGTGTGCTGCGTAACGGGTTGGTGCTCACCGGGGTATCACCCTTCTGGCAGACCACAGTTATCGGTGCCGTGATCATTCTTGCGGTGGGCGTGGACAAATGGACACGCCGTGGCGCGCAGAAATAGGCGGGCGCAGGCAGGCCCGAGACTACAACTAGTAGCCCAAGGAGAAGAGACTGATAGCATGGACCGGTCATCCAGCAGACTAGAACTACATGTCAAGCGTTGAGGCCACGTTGAGGCCACGTTGAGGCCACGTTGGGGCTGCACCTGATGCGACTACAGCCATGTCCCTCCCCATTACTGCTCAACGGAGAGAGTATCAAATTTCAGGAGGAAAGGTAAATGCGACGTATATTCAAACGATTTCACACCATAGCTCTACTAGCGATGGTTATGGCGTTGCTCACGGCATGCGGCTCGAACGCCGCGACGCCCACGGTCGTGCCGCCGGCTGCACCAACCAGTACGACGGGCGCGGTGGTAGCGCCTACCAGCACAACAGCACAGGCCCCCGCGACCACTGCCCCGGCCACCGCGACGACCGCCTCGAGTGCCGCACCGTTCAAGCTGGCCGAGCGCATAGCGACGAAGGTCAAGAACGGCGAGAAGCTCAACATTCGCGTTTCGTATCATGACGTGTCGAACGAGTTCGCACCGCAGATCAAAGCCGGCGTCGAAGCGGCCGCGAGCGAGTTCAAAGTAGACGCAACGATGATCGGCCCCACTGGA
>JBBRDO010000186.1:0-4480 GCA_038203825.1 Chloroflexia bacterium
ATCAATGGTGACGCTTATCATGGGCGGCATGCTGGCAGCCTGCGGTGGCGATTCAACGGCTACGGTTGTTGCGCCTACGGCAACCACTGCTATGGCAGCAGCTACTGCAACCACAGCCATGGCAGCACCCACCAGCACCACTGCTATGGCAGCATCGACTGCCACCACAGCCATGACAGGAAGCACGCCGACCGTCAGCACTGTTATGACAGGCACACCGGCAAGCGCTGCCACCAAGCCCCCTGCGCCTACTGTGACACCCTTCCCAACGGTGCCACAGGCCGCGGGATCCACCAAGATCACATTCTGGTATGGCCTGACGGGCTTCAACGGTGGCATAGTTCAGCAGGTGGTGAATAAGTTCAACGAGAGCCAGACGAAGTACTACGTAGAAGGCATACAGCAGCCCGATTATGATGGCACGATCAACAAGATGAATACCACCCTGGCGGGCGGCGATCTACCCAACGTGGTACAGATATACGACATCGGCACGCAGAGGATGATAGACACGAAACGCATCATCCCGGTACAGAATTTTATCGAGAGTGACAACCAGCAAGCACTACTGGACGATCTTGAGCCGGCGGTACGCAGCTACTACACGGTGAACGACAAGCTGTACTCAATGCCTTTCAACAGCTCGGCACCGGTCATGTACTACGATAAGAACGCCTTCAAGGAAGTGGGACTCGATCCGAACAACCCACCGCAGACCTACGACGAGGTAATCGCCGCAGCCCGCAAACTGACCAAGAAGGACGCCAGCGGCAAGATCATCAGGAGCGGTGTGGACTTCACTCTGTACGGCTGGATCCTCGAGCAGGAGATGGCAACGCAGAACTCAGTCTACCTGGACCCGGACAACGGGCGCGGAGCCGCACGCGGCACCAAGCTTGTGTTCAACAGTGAGGCAGGCCAGAACTGGCTCAACTTCCTGAAGACCTTGCAGGACGAGGGCATAGGACGCAGCGTAGGGCGCGCTAGCGGAACTACCAACGGCACGACACTGGGCGCCAACTTCAGCAGAGGCGATGCAGCCATCACCTTTGAGAGCATCGCTACGCTACGTGGCTGGAGCTCACAGGCAGTAGCAGCAGGCGGCAAGGTCGACATCGGCGTGGCCAACCTGCCCAAGCCCGCGGGCGCACCGGGCGGAGTAATCATCGGCGGTGCTTCTCTGTGGATCACTGATCAGGGTACAACGGATCAGCAGCAAGGCGGCTGGGAGTTCGTTAAGTTCGTCGCCAGCCCGGAAATACAGGCGTTCTTCGCCTCCAACACAGGCTACTACCCAACTCGCAAGTCAGCCTATGATCAGCAGTTGATGAAAGACGCGATGGCCAAGTATCCTCAGTTCCAGAAAGCCGTAGATGAGCTAAGAGGCACCAAGACTACCCCCGCTACGCAGGGCGCGGTCTTTGGCACGTTCGCGGGCACACGACTTCTGGTGGAAGGCGCGATGGAGCAGTACCTGCTAGGTAGCGCTCCGACCGCGAAAGACGCCCTGGATGCCGCAGCTAATAAAGCTAACGACACCCTGGACGAGTACAACTCTACACTCAAACCCTAACTAACATACCGCCACAAACACAGCAAAGGGCCGCCCCATTATCGAGGCGGCCTTTTGTCTTGAGTTCTATAAAAGCAGAGGACCTACCGCGCGGTAGGTCCTCTTTACTGTTCTGCGAAGTGTAATTGTTAGCCGATGGAGCCTTCCATCTGAAGCTCGATCAGGCGGTTCAACTCTACGGCGTACTCCAGAGGTATCTCTTTGGTGATTGGCTCAACGAAGCCGTTGACTACCATGGCTGTGGCTTCGTTTTCGGAGATGCCACGGCTCATCAGGTAGAATAGCTGATCTTCGCCCACCTTCGATACTGTAGCTTCGTGCTGGACGGTGGTTGAGTTGTTGGCTACGTTAATTGTGGGGTAGGTGTCCGAACGGGCGTCCTCACCGATCAGGAGGGCGTCGCACTTGACGTTGGCCTTGCAGCCATGGGCGTCTGCGGCTACTTCGAGGAGACCTCTGTAGCTGGCACGACCGGTGCCCTTGCTGATGGACTTCGACACGACGTTGGAGGTTGTGTGGGGTGCGCGGTGGACCATCTTGGCGCCCGCGTCCTGATGCTGGCCGTTGCCGGCGAATGCAACTGACAGAACGTCGCCCCTTGCGCCCGGCTCCATGAGCCATACCGCTGGATACTTCATGGTCAGTCTGCTGCCGAGATTGCCGTCCACCCATTCCATCGTGGCGTCACGATAGGCGGTGGCGCGCTTGGTCACAAGGTTGTAAACGTTGTGCGACCAGTTCTGGATGGTGGTATAGCGAACCCTTGCGCCCTCTTGCACGACGATCTCTACGACGGCGCTGTGAAGCGAGTCAGTCGAGTAGGTGGGGGCTGTGCAACCCTCGATATAGTGGACGTAGGAGCCGGGCGCAGCTATGATAAGCGTGCGCTCGAACTGGCCCATGTTCTTTGCATTGATGCGGAAGTAGGCCTGCAGCGGGACATCTACGTGGACATTTTCGGGCACATAGACGAACGAGCCACCGGACCACACAGCAGAGTTGAGCGCGGCAAACTTGTTATCGCCTGCGGGTATGATAGTGCTGAAATACTGGCGCACGAGGTCGGGATAGTCGCGTAGCGCGGTGTCCATATCGGTGAAAATAACGCCCTGCTTCTGGAGGTCTTCGCGCAAAGAGTGATAGACGACCTCGCTTTCGTACTGAGCGCCAACGCCACCGAGGTATTTCTTCTCGGCCTCGGGGATGCCCAGGCGGTCGAAGGTGTTTCTTACTTCGTCTGGCACGTCGTCCCACGTGGAGTCGTTACGGTCGGAGGCCCGCACGAAGTAGAATATGTCATCAAAGTTGATGTTGTTGAGCTGACCACCCCACTGGGGCATCGGCTTGGCCTCGAACAACTTGAGGGCACGCACCCGGAAGTTAGTCATCCAGGCCGGTTCGCTCTTTAGATAGGAAATCTCACGCACGACAGCCTCATCAATGCCCTTGCGCGACTTAAATACATAGTTCTCGGGCTGAGAGAAACCGTACTGGTACTCGTCGCTGCCTGAGTTAGTGTTTTTTTGGGTTATAGTGGTATCAGCAACCATGCTATTACATTCCTCCGTTTTAGTACCGGCGTGCAAACCCACATAAACCGCGCGCCTTACGTTTTTGTTGTACAATGTACCTTATATAAGCAATCGAATAGGCCTGTGGGGATCTTGTCTCACTGTAATTATAGCGCATGTTGAGCCTATTTTCAATACTTTAGACAGCTTTAACTGTTTTATTGCTGGGCAATGTGCATAGAACAGCCGATACTCACGCGATTACCATCATGCGACGCACTAATACGCAGCAAATGACCAACCCGCCATCTCCAACTCATAGGTCACAATCAGATATAGCCCTTGTGCACGACTACCTGAACCAGTACGGCGGGGCTGAACGTGTGCTTGAGGCCCTGCACGATGTGTACCCTGCGGCGCCTGTATACACCTCCATTTATGCACCCAAAAAGATGCCGGAGCAGTACCGCCGATGGCAGATACATACATCTTTCATGCAGCGCCTGCCCAAGGTAAACGAACTGCACCAGTTCTACCTGCCCCTGTACCCTACCGCATTTGAGCAGTTTGATCTCTCCCGGTACAAAGTGGTGCTTAGCAGCAGCAGCGCATTTGCAAAGGGTGTTATAACCAAGCCCGACACGCTCCACGTGTGCTATTGTCATGCGCCGATGCGCTTTGCCTGGAACTATCATGATTACGTGGAGGGTGAGCAGTGGGCCAGGCGAGCAAGAATTGCCTTGCCGCTTGTGATGACGTATGTTAGACTCTGGGACGAAGTTTCATCGCGGCGGGTAGACGCGTTTATAGCAAACTCGCGTGTAGTGGCGGGCCGGATACGCAAGCGCTACGGCAGGAGAGCGACCATAATCAACCCTCCAGTGGATACCGGGCTGTACAAGCCGCGCAGCGACGGCACGCATGGCGACTACTTCCTGGCGGTGTCGCGGATGATACCGTACAAGAGGCTGGACATAGTGGTTGATGCTTTCACAAAGCTCAAGCTACCGCTCAAGGTGGTGGGCAGCGGCAGGCAAAGGAGTCAGCTGAGAGCAAACGCGGGGCCAAACATCGAGTTTGTAGGCCCAGTGAGCGATGCGCAATTGAGAGAGCTATACGCGGGCTGCCGAGCGTTTGTCTTTCCCGGTGAAGAGGATTTCGGAATCACGCCCCTGGAGGCACAAGCATCGGGGAGGCCCGTGATAGCATATGGAGCGGGCGGAGCTTTAGAGAGTGTTGTGCCGGGAGTGACGGGCGAGTTCTTCGGCACGCAAACAACAGAATGCCTTGCAGAGACTGTGAGCAGGTTCGACGAGAGGCGGTATGACTCGCAGGCGATCAGGAAGCACGCAGAGGGCTTCGATACCGAGGTGTTCAAGGGCAAGATAAGAGCCTA
>JBBRDO010000187.1:0-4370 GCA_038203825.1 Chloroflexia bacterium
GTCGAAAACGCCCGCGAGAAGCTGCACAGGAAGAAACTGGACATGATAGTGGCCAACGACGCAGTAGCCAGCATCGGCTCCGACACCAGTGCCCTCACCTTCATCGCCGCCGACGGCGCCACCACCAACTTCCCGCCTCAGCCCAAACGCGACAACGCCCGCCTCATAGTAGAAAAGCTGGTGCATCTACTCTCCGCCAAAGGCTGACAAGCCATACTCGCCTACATACTTTCCACACCTTCGTAACTGACGCATTTGCGAACAGGCCAAAGGAAACAGGTAGCGGCATGAACCTACACTTCACAATAGACGACATCCCGCGCATACTCGTACTGCTGGTGTTAGCGGCCATAGCAGGCTGGCTCTCCGATCTCTTTGCGGGTGGTCGCGTTCCCCTTGGCTTCGTCGGTGCTATCCTTTTCGGTCTGGGCGGAGCAGTGCTTGCAATCGAGGTTGTGCGCCCCCATCTCCCCTTCACACTTCCCACAGAACCCACCTTCGACCACGTTCCCCTCGTAACAGCCGGCATAGGCGCCTTCATAGTCTCCCTCACCTGGTGCATCCTCGTCTCCCGCTTCAACCGCCGCTGAACCCCCAGCCACCCCCACTAAAGAAGAGGGCGCAGGGGTTCTCTCAAACCGGGTTTCTAGTCGTGTCCCACACCCCGTGTTCCACCCAGCTAACAAGGAGGTGCAGGAGTACTCTCCTGCCGGGGTTCCAGGAGGTGTCCTCTAACTTCCCCCTCTTATCCCCCTATTTTCCACATCCCTTTTCCGGGTATATAATGAAGCATGAAGAACCCCACAAGCGCCTTGCGGGGTAGTGTCGTTGTAGCTTCGAACCACAACCGGAAGATTCTCACCCTACATGGAACCCCAAGAACAAGAGGACAAAGCCTTTGACCCCACGCTTCACACTGCTGAATACGTGGCGGTCGAGCCTGACGACTCTTTTGCGCAGATACGCGACAAGGTAGAGGACGCTCTCCAGCGCACGCCCAACGTGATCCTCGTGATTCCGCGCGGCGCGCAGGCTTTCCACTCGACCCAGGACTTCCTTGCCCTCGGCAAGCTTCAGTGGCGCCGGGAGGTGCGCGTCGCTGTCGCCACCCCCGACCCGACCATCGCCGGACTGGCGCGGGTGCTCGGCTTCTACATAGTCTCCCCACCCGCCGACCACCCTGCTCTCGCGGGCGACCCTTCCTTTGACAATGGCGAATCAAGCGACGGGCCGGGCACAGTCGAAAAGCCCACCGCTCCCCTCGCGCTCGGTACCCCCGGCTCGCCCGACTGGGTGCTCTCGCCTGTTATTCCCATCTACACTGCTATCGAGAAGCCCACCACCTCCGGCAGTCTCACGACCTCCACATGGCTCAGCATGCCCGGCGATGGCATGTCTGCCCACGCTGCCGTTGCCACACGCTCTCCGGCGCGCCCCGGCCAACCGCCCCCTCGCACTCGCCAGCGCCAGAGCGGCCAGCTTCTGCCCACCCAGATACCCGACCTTAACTCCCCTCAATCCGGCGGCCTCGCTCTCCAGGCCGACGAAGCCAAAGCCCGCATTGCCGTCATCGACAGCAAAGCCTACAGCAATGGTCGGCGCTGGCGCTACAGCGGCGGCATACGACCCATGCGCCTGGGCCGCATATTCGCGGTACTGGGGTTCTTCCTGCTGGTTGGCGCCATTGCTGCCGGGGTCTACGCCTACATCTATCTGCCCGAAGGTACAGTCTCAGTCATCCCCCAGAGCAAAACCTGGGACGCCTTGCCCGTGCGCGTAGTAGTAACGGGCGCGCAGGCTGCCGGTCTCAGTATGCCGGGACCGCAGCCCCTGCAGAACCAGGTCAGCGCCGCATCTATAATCGCAAACACCATCAACCGACCGATCTCAGCAACCGAGACTATATCGACCACAGGGACAAGGCAAGTGGCGCGCGGATTCGCCCAGGGTACCATGCACTTCGCCAATAATGGTCAGCAGGCTATCGACGTTCCTCAGGGAGCCAGCTTCCAGACGGCGGAAGGCGTAGTCGTCCAGACCACCCAGGGTGCAACCGTGCCCGGCACCTTCGTGCTTGCTAACCAGATCGGTTCACGTGACGTACCTATTATCGCCACCATCGAAGGCCCCGACGGCAATCTGCCTGCCGGCAAGCTAACCGGCACCTATAAAGGCATTCTCTCTTACACCAACTCTGCCATGCAGGGCGGCTCCATCGACACTATTAAAACCGTCGCCCAGACTGACATCGACAAGCTCGTCACCGACCTGACCACACGCGTGCAGGGGCAGGTGAGCGGTGCTATCCTCGAACACGTAGCAGTGGGCCAGCACCTTATCACCGAAACGATCCGTCTGGAAGACACAAAGGTCGAGAAGAGCCACAACGCCAACGAAGATAGCGACTCCCTGACAGTAATCGTTTCAGGCGTAGCGAAAGCCTACACCTACGATGAAGGCAAAATGCAGGACTCCCTGCGCCAGGCCGTGTACGACTACGTGCAGTCCAATGAGCCTTCCAACTATGGCCCCGTAACCGACCTCGCGGGCATTACCTTTACCTCTCCCACTCTGGCCTCCCTGAATGGCGAGAAGGGCGTTGTCGAGTACAACGTGAATGCCTCGGCCCACGTCAAGTACACCCTCACCACCCTGCTCGCCGGGCAGATCCGCGACCTCGTAAAGGGCAAAGACATCCAGCAGGCGCGCAGCCTCATCACCCAGCAATACGGTGGTTATGTCGCCGCGGGCCCCATCAGCGCAAAGGTGCTGTGGTTCAACCTCGACAAGCTGCCAAGCGACCCCGCCCGCATCTCTATCGCCCAGGCAAAGAATATCAACAATACGGGCAACATCAGCACCACCGCCCCCCTTCCCCAGCCCGACAGCAGCGCGCAGGGTATGCAGCGGTGACCGGCAGCCCTCCTGCTACTCCCCTGCCACCCGCTTCCGTCTCTCCGCTCCCCCAACTTGCCGGGCAAATTTACTTCGGCGATAACCTCCCTATTCTGAGATCGCTCCCCGACGGTCTCGCCAACCTCATCTACATTGACCCGCCCTTCAACACGGGCCGCGCACAGACCCGCACCAGGCTTAGCACTTCGCGCTCAGAAACGGGCGACCGGACAGGCTTCGGTGGTCGCCGTTATTCCACCGTTGCCCTCTCCACCCAGGCCTACAGCGACTCCTTTGACGACTACCTGGCCTTTCTCCAACCTCGGCTGGAGGAGGCGTATCGCTTGCTCGCGCCCAACGGCACTCTCTATTTCCACATCGACTACCGCGAGGTCCACTACTGCAAAGTCATGCTCGACGGCATTTTCGGGCGCGAATGCTTCCTCAACGAGGTGATCTGGGCCTACGACTATGGTGCGCGCACGCGCCGCAAGTGGCCCGCCAAGCACGATAACATCCTCGTCTACGTGAAGAACCCTCGCGACTACACCTTCAACGCCGGCGACCTCGACCGCATCCCCTACATGGCTCCCGGCCTCGTTGGCCCCGAGAAAGCCGCACGCGGCAAGACCCCCACAGACACCTGGTTCAACACTATAGTCCCCACTAACAGCCGGGAAAAGACAGGCTATCCCACTCAGAAGCCCTTCGCTATCCTCCGCCGCATCGTCGTTGCCTCCTCTAATCCTGGCGACCTCGTGCTCGATTTCTTTGCGGGCAGTGGCACAACGGGCGCGGCCTGCCACGCTCTCGGCCGCCGCTTCATCCTGGTCGACAACAACCCCCCCGCCATGCAGGTGATGGCCCGCCGCTTCCAAAACGTGCCTGGTGTAGAATGGATCGGCTACGAGGCGGAGTCGTAGATCGTAAGTCATAGATCGTAAGTCGCGGAACAAGCCTCCCATAACTAAGAACTAAGAATTCACAATTAAGAATTAGCCATGACCCGCATTCTCTCCCTCGACATAGGCAAACGGCGCATCGGCATCGCGGTCAGCGATCCGCTCGGCTTCGTGGCGCGTCCTGTGCAAACCCTTCATGCTGTGTCTTTGAATGTCGACGTAGCCTACATAGCCCAACTCGCCGGAGAACTTGAGGCTGAGCTTATCATCCTGGGCGACCCCATCCACATGAGCGGCGACCCCAGCATGATGTCCAGGCGTGCGCGCAAGTATGGCGACCTGCTGGCCCAGCTAACCGGCCTCCCCGTCGTCTACTGGGACGAGCGCCTCACTACAGTCGAGGCCCAGCGCATACTGCAGGATTCGGGCGTACAACCCCGGCAGGCACGCCAACAAATAGATGCCGTAGCCGCAGCAGTCATCCTGCAAAGCTACCTCAACACGAAAAAGCCCCCACGCCTTGAATCAGATCCCCTGGAAGATAGATACTGGTAACATACCATTATTGCAACC
>JBBRDO010000188.1:0-4355 GCA_038203825.1 Chloroflexia bacterium
CACTGCCAGGACGAAGCGCCCGCGATGAACGACCTGTACAACGCTTACAACAGCAAGGGCGTAGAGTTCATGGACATAAACGCCACTCCAAGGGGACACGACGACCAGGCCCCCGTGACCACGAACGACCTGATATGGTTCCGAAACCAGTTCAAGGTGCCGTTCCCAATGTTGTTCGACAAGACCCTGAAATCGACCGCGGACTATGGGATCCTGGGCTATCCGAGCATCTACATAATAGACAAAGCCGGCAAAGTCGCCTTTCAACCGCCCACGGATCACGTGCCCTCGTCAGATGAAATAGCGGCCACGCTGGACGGGCTAATAAAGTAACTGCGGCAGTTTTGCAGTGGAGGTGACTGTATGGCGGACATAACAACACCTGATGCCGAATGGGGAGCGGATGATGCGGACGCGGAGGGCTACGTTGCGCCGGCGCGCACCGGGCTGGCCGGCTTCCTGGCGGGGCCCTACCCCACGCTCATCTCCCGGCTGGCGTTGGGCGGAATATTCCTGCTGGCGGGAATCGCCAAGATCGGAGTGCCCGATGCCGTCAGATACGCGATCAACCAGTACAGCCTGCCGATACCGAGTTTTATCGTGGAGGCCATGGCGATAGGGATGCCTATACTCGAAGTGCTGGTGGGCGTCTGGATACTTTTCGGGCTGTTCACGCGCTTCTCCGCTGTCATAGCGGGCGCGATGATGGTGATCTTCACCATAGCGCTGACCCAGGCATGGCTGCGGGGCCTGAACATAGATTGCGGCTGCTTTGGCGGGCCGCAGGCGAACCCGGTGGGGGTGGCAGTGCTGGGCGCGCTCGGCCCGGTGGGCGACTTCCTGAGCAAGGAACAGGCGGACCTGCCGACCATTATCCGCGACGTCGTGCTGCTCGCAATGGCTGTGCACCTGTTCTTCGTACGCTCAATCTTTTCGCTGGACAACCTGCGTGCGCGCTCGGCTGCCAGGGATGATGCCAGGTACGAGGTCGAGGCAGCAACAGAAGCGGAAGCATAGGACACAACCTACTACGCGCGGCGTGCGCCAGGGCCCAACTAAATGAGAAAACCGATAATTGCCGGCAACTGGAAGATGCACAAGAACCCGGACGAAGCGTTTGAACTGATGGATTCCATGCTCGAAGACCTGGATGTGATGGAAGGCGTTGACATTGTCATCTGCCCTCCATTTACCTCAATCGAGGTCTTCGCCGAACTGTTCAAGGGGACGAGCCTCTACCTGGGTGCGCAGAATATGCACTGGATAGACTCTGGGGCCTATACCGGGGAGATCTCGCCGCATATGCTGGCAGGCAGATGCGAATATGTGATCCTGGGGCACTCGGAGCGCAGGCAGCACTTCCACGAAACAGACGAGGAAGTTCGCAAGAAGGTAGAGGCCGCCATTCAGCACAACCTGAAGCCTATAATATGCGTTGGAGAAAACCTGCAACAACGGGAAGAAGGCCATACGGTTGAAGTCATCCACAGGCAGGTGAGCGCCGCGCTGCATGGCCTGCCAACTGAGGGCGCTCTGACGTGTACGATCGCTTATGAGCCGATCTGGGCGATCGGCACGGGGCAACCCGCCACGGCTGAGGGGGCAAACCACGTCGCGCAGCAGATACGCGACCACGTGCGCGTACAGAATGGCAAGACGGTTGCTGAGGAGTTGCGAATTCAGTACGGAGGCAGCGTCACGCCTGCCAACATAGTGGAGTTCATGCGCCAACCCAATATCGACGGTGCGCTGGTAGGCGGCGCTTCGCTATCGAGGGATGCCTTCGTGGGGATCGTGTCGAAAGCGGCCGAAGCGTATAAATAAAGGGAGCCACAGGGCTGCCGTATCTATTCCACTTGAGGCAGTTCTCCATTTTCTGAGGCGAGCGCGCCATTTTCAGCCGGTGCAGCGGTTTCTTCAGATGGGCCAAAGCCCATGGTATAGGCCATCTCGACGACGCCACGACGCATCATTTTGTCGGCTTGACGCAGGACCGGTAGGATTGGGTGCTCGGGATCCTGATGGTTGAACATGTCGCGCACCTGGCGCATTATGTCCAGCGTCTTGTTGAAGGTCATCACAAGATCACCCTCGCTCATATCGACCGATTCCAGGATATCGCCCAGCGATGTGCCCTTGCACCATGCCCTAGCTGCGCCATAAAAGAAGGGGTTGTAGCCAGGGGTGAGGCGAAGATCCTGGCGGCGCTCGGCCTGGAAGATGGCATTCTGGAGGTCGTCCAGCTCTCGTCTCAGGTTCACGATAAAGCGCGGAAGCAGCAGGCGGTTGGGGAAGTCGATGTCGCGGTCATAGGCGAACCACGAAAACACCTCGGCTAGGTCCTCAGGTTGGAGGCCTTCGAGATAGTTCCCCTCGATCATCTCGACAATCATGAGCGCGTTCGAGTCGAAGATGTCGGCCAGTTTTTTGGCTTTGTGGGTCAGGTTGCCTTTGCGAATGAAGCTGAAGCGCACGAGCACGTTCACCAGACCTCGCAGGGTCTTTTGCAGGCGCGTGTCCTCGTAGGCGCTCCTCTCGCTCAGGCGTTTCTCGGCGCTATCCCTGTCGAGCATGAGGCGAGCCCGCTGCCTGCGGATCTGCTTGTGCTCTTTGCGGACAGTGCACAAGTGGCAGACGTGGACGCGCTCGGCCTCTACGCTTTCGGTCACTGCCTGGCGTGCCTGTGCAAGCTCTGTCTGCGCTCGTTCAGCTGCGCTGCGCGTCTGGACAGACTGGGTGGCGCGGTACTCCCTGATCCACTCTTCGAGATCGGGCAGGTTCTCAAGCGCGGCGGTTGCTTCGTCCTGCATGACCTTTAGCTCTTCAGCGGCGAGCACGTGATCCAGGGGCATGGTAGGCGGTACAGCCAGCGTGGTAAGGGTCTCCGGCAGATGGAGAGACACTTCGGGCGTGGGCAGGAAGTTAATCCGGCGATACTCGGTGAGGGCCAGCACTTCGCCCAGAGGGGAAGCCGTGCCGGCTGCGTCTTCGCTCTGGGAGCCGAGCTCCAGAAAGAGGCCCACCACGGCACCGAGGCCGCGCCCGAGATAGATGGCCCAGCCGGCGTTCTCAAGGTGGACGATGGAGCCGGGCTGCATAGTGCGGAAGGCGCGGCGAACCTGGTCGCGCTCGGGGCGCTGCCAGGGTAAGCCTCTGTTTTGCGCTTGCAGGAAGGAGAGGTTCTGTTCGAGCTTTTTCTCCCGGCGGCGCGCTTCTTCTACCACGCGGCCCAGGCGCTCATATTCGTCGAGCAGTTCTTCCCCGTTCTCGTAGCCGATGAGGCAGCCCACCGGCAGCTCTGCGAGGCGCGCTTCCTCTTCTTCAAGGGTTTCTTCGAGATCGCGCAGGCGTCTGTTTTGCTGGAATTGCAGGAGTGAAGAGCGCATCACGCGCAATACACGCTCCTCCGAGCGTGGGGCCGTTACTTCTGCGTCTGAGAACTGCTCGTCGTCCGGTTCTGTGCTATCATCCTCGGCGTCGCGGTCAGCGCGGGTTGGATTCTCCCAGAGGTTGAGGACGGTGTTGTAGCGGATAGTGAAGGCGCTCTCGACCGGGTGCAATTGCCCCGTGGCGATGTTGAGAGCCTCGTGGAAGGTCACGAAGGGGGAGTAGGGTACAACCACATGGCCCTGTTCGTCTATGCCGCGCCTGCCCGCCCTGCCCGCCATTTGCTGGAACTCGTTGGGGATCAGGGGACGCCGGCTCACGCCGTCCCACTTGCTCATGCGCCCGATAACGACTGTGCGAGCGGGCATGTTTACGCCGAGCGCGAGCGTGTCGGTGGCAAAGACCACGCGCATGAGGGTCTGGCCGAAGAGTTCTTCCACAAGCTGCTTGAGGATGGGCAGGAGGCCGGCGTGGTGGTAGCCGATGCCTCGGCGCGCCAGGTAGACAAGCTGCTGCACCTGCTGGAGGCGGCGATCTTCGGGCGACAGCCGCTCAAGATAGGTGGTGAGGATGGCGTCGATGCGCGCCAAGGTCTCGGGGTTGTGCACGGCAGAGAGGCGCATCATGGCGCAGACATCGGCGGCGGCCTCGCAGTCGCGCCGGGAGAACTGGAAGAAGATGGCGGGCAGCAGGTCTTCGCGCTCGAGGGCCTCAACGATTTCGCGCTGGGTGGGCTCTGTACGCTCTCTGCCCGTCGAGGGCTCTTCGAGGAAGGGGCCGCGGCGATTGGCGCGCATTTGCTTCTTGCGTATTTCGCCGCCCACGTTGAAATCGACGATCTGCTGGCCTTTGGAGTTAATAACGAGGTTCAGGGCGCCGTCCAGGAAATAGTAGAGCGAGAGGGGGACGGAGCGCTGCAAGTGGGTGATCAGGTGGACGGGGCTGTGGGTCCTGCTGATCCACTCGGC
>JBBRDO010000189.1:0-4130 GCA_038203825.1 Chloroflexia bacterium
CAGGTCGCGCATTTCACTGCCGATCATGCGGTACTCTGCCAGTACGCGCCTGCAGTCCTCGCACCCAGCGAGATGCTGCTCTACCAGCGCGCTTTCTTCCGGCGTTACTTCTCCGTCGTAGTAGTATGAAATTAGTGGCCGGATGGCCGTGCAGTCCATTTAATATTTGCTCCGTTTTGCTAATGCTAACTCGTTGCTCTCTCGTCTCAGATAAACTTCTCTCGTCATCTTTACTGCCTAAGCCTAACCTCGATCGTCAGCGTACGGGGTTTGCCCGTACTTGGCTAGATAGGCCTGCCGGAACTCTTCGCGGGCGCGAAAGAGCAACGACTTTACAGCCGATCTGCTTGCGCCCATCACTTCCCCGATCTCGTCGCACGACATTCCCTGGTACTCTTTGAGTACGAGAGCCATGCGGTGCTTGGGCGTGAGTTTGTTCAACACCACCTGCACCTCGCTCGATGTCTCAGCCTGGTTGTACTCTCCCACCGGGTCGTCGTCCGCTGTCGGTTCCATCGCCGGGTTCGTATCGAAGGTCTCCCACGGCAGCCACCTGATCAGCTTCCTGCGCCTCAGCACGTCCATACAGGCGTTCGATGCTATCCTGTGCAGCCATGCGGAGAGATTGAGGTCGGCGTCGCCCGAGATGCGCGGCAGGGCCATGTACGCCTTGACGAAGGTGTCTTGCGTCAGGTCGTAGGCATCCTCAGCGTTGCCCATGAGCCGGTACACGAATGCGTAGATACGCCGTTCGTAGCGACTGTATATCGCTTCGAACGCCGCCGTATCTCCCTCGCGCGCTCGGCTCACCCAGCCTTTTTCATCTATAGCCACTGCCAACACTCTATCCCTCCGGGACAATCTCTATAGATGTAACGAGAATGTGCACCGGCGGTTGCATAATATTGTCTCAATTGTAAC
This sequence comes from Chloroflexia bacterium, assembly GCA_038203825.1. Taxonomy (GTDB): domain Bacteria; phylum Chloroflexota; class Chloroflexia; order QHBQ01; family JADMIH01; genus JADMIH01. Next base: position 922 of record JBBRDO010000189.1, read on the forward strand.
AAATGGCGGGAGGTCGTGCCTGCTTGGACGGACGACAGACAACAGACGACGGACGACTTTGCTTGGTCGTCCGTCGATGAGCGTAGCGAACTAGCGTCTGTCGTCATTTCCTACGGTATTGTCGTCGGGATGGGCACTCCGGTTAGCTGTGCTAGCTCGTCGAGATCGGCTTTCATAGCGTCGATCTCCTGCCCATATATCGTCCAGTCCCCGTTGCGCAGGGCGTCCTGGGCGCGATTATAGTGGTCGAGGGCCGACTGTGTTATCTGTTCGGCCGTGCGCGTGGTTTGTGTGCCTCCTGCCGTAGCGGTCGGACCCACCGGGATCGTAGCACCAGGCACGGGCGTCGCGTTTGGTGTGCCGCCCGTGTCGCCCGGTATCACCTGCCCCGGTTTCAGTTTGAACGCAACATCCAGGGCCTCGCCCAGGTCGCTTCCGATGCCCACGCTGTTCCCCGTCGCCACAATTACCCGTTTCAGCTCCGGGAAACTGCTATTAGTGGCTTGCAGGAACAAAGGCTCTATATACAGGAGTGTGTTCGAGATCGGTATCGTCAGCAGGTTGCCCCGGATCACGTTCGACCCGCTCTGGCTCCACAGCGTTAACTGCTGCGAGATAACCGGGTCCTGGTCTATGCGCGCTTCTATCTGTTTGGGTCCGAACACCAGCTCCTGCTTTGGATAGCGTATCACCTCTACCTTTCCGTAGTCGTTCGGGTCCCCCTTGGCAGCCATCCACGCGATCATGTTGTCCTTCGTGTTAGGCGTGAACGATTGTATCAGCATAAAGTCAACCTTCGACTCGCCGGGGAGTTGTATGTTGACATAATAAGCCTCAGGCTGAACAATCGTGCTCGCTGTGTGCCCCGGAGAGTTGGAGGCCGGCAGCGCCCACACGTCTTCCTTGGTGTAGAAGACCTGTGGGTCGGTCATATGGAACGTAGAGTACATCCGTGCCTGCACGTCCAGCAGCCCTTCCGGGTAGCGCAGGTGAGGAACCAGGCCCGGCGGCATCTGGCTAATGTCCTTGAACAGGTCGGGGAAGATGCCCCTGTAGGCATTGACCATCGGATCGGTGGGATCGATCACGTAATATGTAGCGGTGCCTTCGTAGGCATCAATTACCACCTTGACCGAGTTACGGATGTAATTGTAACCGAGCGAGGAGCCGTCAAATGGCGTCGAGTATGGGTAGCGATCTGTATAGGTCTCAGCGTCCATGATCCAGTAAAGCTTGCCCCCCGACAGCACCATGTAAGGGTCGGCCTCATAGAGCAGGAAAGGCGCCAGTGTTTGCACCATGTCCCTGATGTTGCGGTGATAGAGTGCTCGCGTGCCATCAGTAACGTAGGACGAAATCAGGATGTTGCCGTCGCCGAAGCGCGCCGCGAACAGTATCTTCGTGAACAGGTCATTTATCGCTACGCCGCCCTTGCCCTCGTAGCGTGTTAGCTTGTTCGCGTCGCCAACCGGGTAATCGAATTCCTGTATGGCCGACGAATTGACAAACACGTACTGGTCAGTAGACTCGCCGTAATAGATCTCCGGCCTGGTCACCTGTAGCTCAGGCTGATCCGATACAGGTGGAATGTCCTTGATCAGCAGCTTGGGTAAACCCTCGCCCTCGATCTGGTTCACCGGCGACATTACAAGCCCGTAGCCGTGCGTGTAGCGGAAATGGATATTTTCCCATGTGCGGATGCTCTCCGCCAGGTTGTCTGAGTTCAATTCACGGGGGGCGAGCATCACCTGTCTTTGCACCCCGCTCAGCGTATAGCGGTCAATGTCCACTCCATCCAGCGAATAGTAGGAGCGCAATGACTGCAGTTGTCCGTAAGTATCTTGCAGTGGGCGATAGTCCCACAGGCGGATGTTATTCGTAATGTTAGGATTTTCGTCTATCTGCGCCCGCGTTATAGAAGTGACCGCAGGCACCTCCTGCTCGTGAAACTTGTCCAGTCCGAAGGCTGCGCGCGTGGCAGCTATGTTGTTCTGAATAAAGGGCGTCTCCAGCTGCGACTCGCTGGGCTTCACCACAAACTGCTGAATGATCCCCGGGTAGACATTGTCTACAAGCACCAACGCCAACAACCAGAGTCCAAGCGCTCCCGCCAGCAGTTTCCAGGTCCGTACCCGCACGTTAATCAACAATAGCACAGCCATCGCGAGCGCTATGACAAGCATGATAGTGAGCGCAGGCAGCTTGGCGTTTACGTCAGTATAGCCCGCGCCATAAGCTATCGATCGCGACGAGTAGAGCAGGTCATAGCGGTCGAGCCAGTAGCCCACGGCGAGCAGCAACAGGAAGATCGTACCCAGCACGGTCATATGTACTTCTACGCCCTGCGGCAGCTTGAAGGGTGGGCCGGGAGCAATGGTCACACGCCTGCCTCCCGGAGCCATTGTGACCTGGCCCGAAAATCGCCTGGCCAACTGCTCATAGTTGCTCATCAGGTAGATGGCCGCCGCACCAATTGCGGTCAGCACCAGCAAGACGAGCATCCACCCGCGCAATAACCTGTATAAAGGCAGTTCAAATACATAAAACCCGATGTCGTTATGGAAAAGCGGATCGGTCTGCCCGAAAGAGCCGCCCTTTAGATATAGCAGAATAGTGGGCCACTCACCCGCCACAACCACGGCCATGAAAAAGGCCAGCACGAGGGCAGCGACAATAATAACCCAACGCATGGCGCTCCGCGGAAGAGGATCCCTCTGGCCTTCGTAAAGCGTCTCAGGCCTGGAGGCTCGCCACGCGATTAGCCAGTTCGCGAGCAAAAAGGCCAACGCGATCACAAACCCGCCCGCGAACACCACGAGAGCCAACCACAGCCGCGTAGTATACACATCGGCGAGACCCTGGCTTCCAAACCACATCCAATCCGTAATCGCTTCGGCCAGCAGCGACGGCACTACAACAACCAGGATGATGATCGCCGCCAGTAGCCACCACAGCCATGTAAGGCTCCTGGGCTTTCGTGGCGGCGCCTGCCCCTTGGAGGCTGCGCTATTGATGTTGACAGGTCGAGTGGGGTTGTTCTTAGTGTTCATAGCTGTTGGTATTTCCAGATAGCGTGGTCTGAGCCACTATAAAGAGTAACAGTAGGGCACCATGATTATAAGCCCTTTCTGATGCCCGCACAATAACCTCATGCAATAAGGCGTGCCTTTACCGGCAATCCGCTTAATTGGGTAAAGGCACGCTTACCA
>JBBRDO010000190.1:0-4070 GCA_038203825.1 Chloroflexia bacterium
GAGCGGGGCGATCGAACCCCTCCATGCGATGCAGAATGAACGTGCCTCCCGAAACCACCGCGCCCGTGTTGCCCGCCGACACCACGGCGTCCACTTTGTGGTCGGCCAGCAGTTGCAGAGCCACGGAGAGGGAGGAGTCGCGCTGCCTTCTCCAGGCAGTTGAGGGCTGGTGCTCATCCATGGAGATGACGGTGGCGGCAGGCTCTACAGGCAATGAGAGGCCTGCAGTGTCGGCTTTCGCCAATTCAGCATTGATCGCGTCGGGCTGGCCCACCAGCACCACCTCTATTGCGTATTCCCGAGCCGCCAGTACAGCGCCCGCCACAGTTTCAGCCGGCGCTTTATCGCCGCCCATTGCATCCAGCGCGATCCTCATGAAAACCTCCAGTGGGTTGGTAGTGGTATTGGGTCCCGCTTGGGGAGGGAAACTGCGCTCATTATACACCACGCACGCGTGAGCCAGGGAGCGGTCTTCCTCCGCTTAAAAGCAACAAGCGGCCCGAAAGCCGCCCGTTGCGCCGTGTGAGATAACCTTCAGCTACCCGGAAAGACAGACACAGGAAGCCCCGAAACTTCTATGACATCTTCAGTGCAGGTTTGAGTTATCGTTTGTGCCGAAGTATGAGTTGCAGATATTAGATGAATATCTTAACTCTGTATCTGTAATATAGCAGATGTGTGGAGAGGACACAATAGGTCTTTAGTCGTATCCTTGCGATAGTACCTGACGGAGGTTGAGTGCACATGTAAGGCAGTCCGGCTAGAATCCGGCCGGCTCATCGAGCGGGGTCGGTTCCTCGGTCAGGCCCGAAAGCAGGCTCGTTTCCTGCGCGGGGGCGGAAACGCGGCTCGCAACGAGACTATAGTGCTCTTCGCCGAAGGCCAGGGGGCGAATATCTTCCGGCATCGTCTGGAACAGGCCATCGGCGCTGAACTGGGTCCTGTGCTGGAGCATGGATTGCTGCTTCTCGGTTAGAACGGAATAGACGTTTATGCGAGTGGTAACGGGCGGCGGCACGTACTCCGGTGCTTTCTCCTGCTCGGCGGGCTTGTTCTCGGCTTCCTCGACAATCGCTTCTATCTCCTGGGCCACGCCTTCCTCGACGCTCTGGTGCTCAGGGTCGAGATCGGGGTGCTTCTCCTCTTCTTCCCTGTCCCAGGGCCAGGCCAGTCCGCGCTCTTTGTATATCTCCCGCGCCTTGATCCAGCCTTCCTCGTTCCAGTGAGTGTAGTATAGCTTCAAAGGGATCCAGGGCTCTCCTAGCTCCGGCGCGTAAGAGGGGTCGCCGGCAAGGTCAAATGCGCGGTGCGTGACCTTGTTGCACATGATGTGGTCGGGGTGACCGTAGGAGCCATTCTCGTCGTAGGTGATCATGACTTGCGGCTTATATTTTCGGACGAGAGCCACCAGTTTTCGCGTGGCGGCGTCCATGTCGGCGTTATGGAAATTGGTGGGGTTGGCGTTGGCATCGGTCCCGGCCATTCCCGAGTCTCGATAGCCAAGTAGCTCCAGGTCGTCAATTTCGAGCAGGGCGACGCCGCGTTGCAGCTCGCCCAGGCGAATCTCGCGGAGGCGGGGGCGTGCCTCGTCGGGGTCGAGGTCGGGGTCGTGTATTTCGCCTTCCTCTCCACCCGTCGCGGTAACCAGCACGGTGCGCGCCCCGGCCCTGTGGTACGCCAGCAGCGTGCCGCCCGTAAACACCACCTCGTCGTCAGGGTGAGCGTGTACGGCCATAATAGTGATATCGTTTGCGGCCAATTTATAGCTCCTTTGCTTACTATATAGATCGAACCTCATGCAGCCTGTATCAGTCGTAATTTCCGTTCCTGACCTCTAGTATAAACACTTTTATGCTATAATGCTTGTGATTTTCCTAACAAACTGGCGGAGGATATGGTACGTGAGAGTAACGATGATGGCGGTGGGATCGCGGGGTGACGTGCAGCCGTACGTGGCGCTGGGGCATGGATTGCTGGCGGCAGGCCACAATGTGATCCTGGCCACGCACGCTGACTTCAAGGACTTCGTGGAAGAGCACGATCTGGAGTTCAAGCCGCTGGCAGGCAGCCCCCGCTCGATGATGGAGTCGCCAGAGGGCAAGCGAGTGGCGGGCAGCGGGGCCAATCCGCTTCTGTTTGCGCGCACGTTCGGCAAGTCTTTCTCGGGTTATGCCGACGAGTTCTTCCGCGCATCGTTAGCAGCCTGCGAAGGCGCGGACGCGATTGTCTACGCATACTTCGCGCTGACGGGCTACGGCATCGCGCACAAGAAGAACATTCCGGGCATGCTGGCGCTTCTGCAGCCGATGAATAGAACGACGCGCTTCCCGCTCCAGCCTTCCCCCATTTTCGGCACCTGGAACCCCATCTACAATTGGACCACCCTGGTGGTGGCACAGCAACTGTTCGGGCAGACCTTCAAGAAGGAGATGAACAAGTGGAACAGGCGGCTCGGTCTGCCGCCGATGCCGGCCGAGGGCTTCTACAGCTTGGCCGATAGAGAGAACATACCCGTGCTCTACGGGTACAGTCCGACGCTGGTGCCTCGGCCGGACGACTGGCGGGACAACGCGCATGTGACGGGCTTCTGGTATCTCGGCGCGCCGAAAGGTTGGGAGCCGCCTGAGGGCCTTTTGCGGTTTCTTGAGGCAGGTGAGCCGCCGGTGTATGTGGGGTTCGGCAGTATGACCACGAAGGACCCGGTGCGGACCACGCAGATTGTCGTGGAGGCGCTGCAAAGAGCGGGCAAGCGCGGGATTATCTTGAGTGGGTGGGGCGCAATGACAGGTGACCGGCTGCCCGAGAGCATCTACCATGTCGAGGCCATCCCGCACGAATGGCTGTTCCCGCGCATGCAGGCAGTGGTCCACCACGGCGGATCGGGCAGCACCGGCGCGGGGCTGAAAGGCGGGGTGCCTTCCTTCGCGGTTCCTTTCTTCGCCGACCAGTATTTCTGGGGAGATAGACTGGCGCGGCTGGGCGTTGGGCCGAAGCCTGTGCCGCAGAATCGCCTGACGGTTGAACGGCTGGCAAGCGCGATCACGCAGGCAACGAGCGACCCCCGGATGAAGCAGCGCGCAGCAGTCGTGGGCAAACGCGTCCGATCAGAGCGGGGCGTAGAGAAAGCGGTCGAAGCATTTGAGCAAGAGGTTGCTCGCTTCAAAAGGTATTAGGACCAGGAGGCGCGTAAGCCTGCAGTAAAGTGGTAGGACGTACGGGACAGCAGATTGTACCTTTGGGGGATTGTGCCAAAAGGGCTGTCACACTATTATTGAGGTAGAAGGAAATATGCTTTGCTTTTCATAGCCTAAGCAAGGCATATCTCAAACGCGGCTTTTTTCAAGTGATAGCTAAGGGAGCATACTGTACCAATGGACCCCATTCTTTATAACAGACTGACAGTAGAACTCGCGTATTTTACGATCCTGGTTCTTTTCGCAGTGGTGGCGCTGCTAATGGTAGCAAGGAAGTCCGCCAACATACGTCAGGTAGTAACCCTGCAAGACCGGCAACCTTCAGACACCGCACTGGCTAATATCGCCAGGGAAGCTCAGGCACGCATCGGCGATCTGCCGCCCGCACACCTCTTTCAGAGGGCCGGGCTTGCAGCGCTCGAGGATCGCGCAGGGACAAGTTCTGCCCTGGACGAAATAGCCATAGCAGCACAGATGCGCATCAATACTCTGCCTTCCTCACCTGCTTTCCAATTCGACCGAACAGAAAGGGCAGCCGCCGAAGTTGCAACCCCGCCCGTCGGGCCGGTGATTGTACACGGCAGCAAGTATCTTTGGGAAAGCCGCTGGACCCATTTGCCCACGTTCGCGCAAGGCCGCGAAGGCGAGGAACGCGTTGTAAACTCGTTGGTGAACAGCCTGGGCGCCGGCTGGTATATCTTCCGCAACTTCGTATTGCCGACCGAGAACGAGGATATAGACGTGGTACTGGTGGGGCCAGGCGGGATCTATGCCATAGAGGTCGACAACTACTCGGGCGGCATGAACTTCGAGCGAAGCAGATGCTACATCAAGACTCCGCAGGGCAAGTTCTACAGGCAAAGGCGCCGCACGGAC
>JBBRDO010000191.1:0-3912 GCA_038203825.1 Chloroflexia bacterium
ATGCGGCCGACAGACGCTGTCGTGCGCGTGGTGGCGAGCTGTGTTTGCGGTTCCGACCTATGGCCATACCGTGGCGTGTTCCCGGTTACCAGCCCGAGACGTATTGGCCACGAATTTGTTGGCATTGTCGAGGAAGTCGGCAGCGATGTCAGCCGCGTGAAGAAAGGTGATTTCGTTATCGCGCCCTTTGTCATCAGTGACGGCACCTGTGTGAATTGCCGCAACGGTATCACGACCTCCTGCCTGCATGGCGCAGGTTGGGGCGGGAACGACGAGTTTGGATTGCCGGTTGATGGCGGTCAGGGCGAGGCCGTGCGCGTGCCGCTGGCCGATGGCACCCTTGTGGCAGTGCCGGGTCAGCCTGATGCGGCGTTGGTGCCGAGCCTGCTCACCTTGTCCGACGTTATGGGCACAGGCCACCATGCCGCGATCTCGGGCGGTGTCACTCGCGGCAGCACGGTCGTGGTCGTCGGGGACGGCGCGGTGGGGCTATGTGCTGTTCTGGCCTCTAAGAGGCTGGGTGCTGAGAGGATCGTGGCGATGTCCCGCCACGCCGACCGCCAGGAGTTGGCCCGTGCATTCGGTGCGACCGATATAGTTGCCGAGCGAGGCGAGGAAGGCGTCGCGAAGATAAAAGAGATGTTCGACGGCATAGGGGCAGACGCCGTGCTGGAGTGCGTGGGCACGAAGGAGTCGATGCAGCAAGCTATCAACTCGGCTCGACCGGGCGGGCGCGTGGGCTATGTTGGTGTGCCTGCGGGTGGGCCGGAGCTGCCTATTGGGCAACTGTTCGGCAGCAACGTAAATATCGGTGGAGGTGTAGCGCCTGTACGAGTTTATCTGCCGGAACTGCTGAAGGACGTACTCGCGGGCACTATCGAGCCGGGCCGCGTCTTCGACCTTGAGTTGCCCCTCAAGGAGGTGGCGCAAGCTTACGCCGCCATGGACGAGCGCCGCTCCATAAAGACGTTGCTCCGGCCTTAGACAGGTACAGAGGACGTGAACTCTTCTGTAGTCGGAATGAAGGGAGAGGAACGTTGTCGACAAGCGTCATACTGCTCATACCAACTGACCCTGAATTTGTTCCGGCTGCGTTGTCACAAGAACAAGCAATGACGTTATTGCAGTCTCTGCTTCCCGACCCAGCTAGCGTGGTTACTGCAAGGGTTACAGAGTATGTCGAGTTCGTAGCTCAGGGTGAGAACTTCGAGCGAATTGTATGCCCATTTTGCCCAACGGAGCTTGTGATCCAATGGTGGCATGAGGTAATGAACAAAGCTTATGAAAGGCGTTTCACAGACCTCAGCGTAAATACGCCCTGCTGCCATGCCGAAACTTCTTTGAATGATCTCCAGTATGAGTGGCCTGCTGGATTCGCACGATTCGTACTTGAACTATACGAACCCTTTGTGCGAGATCCTGATAGCGTATATGGGACGCTCGAACTGAGCGCGGAAACGCTGGAGAAACTGAAAGAAGTGCTTGGGTGTCCTCTAAGGGTTATCCGGGCACACTACTAGTTGCTTGATTGCTGTATGATAAGCCGGTTTCGAGCTTGAGGGCACTTGCTTTTACCCGGATGTATAGCCTGTGAGACTGTATTCTGCGCTCATATACTGAAAACAGAGCAGCAAGAATTAAGACTTGCGATGTATTGACATCATCGTATCGTGCCGCTATAATTAGCTAGGCTGGTTAACTATTAACTGGCCTAGCTAATTGTTTAGGGGGATGTGCGCAGATTTGCATATGTTGCTCACAATTTCCTCACATTGTTGGCATAAGATTTAATGGAGACTAAATGATAGAAACGGACGTGAGTGTAGATGCAACGGCGCGTAAGCTGCTTGACGTGCTTGTGCGGTTCAGGCGGCACGGCTGGCAGCAGGCTCCGCTTGGCGGCCTGACGAGGGGCGAGATAGGTACCCTGTTCCACATTTGGAAGGCCGGCGAAGAGGATGAAGCGGGGGCCAAGGTTTCAGATATAAGCACGCTGATGAACGTGGCACCGCCCAGCGTCACTCAGCAGTTGAACGGCCTCGAAAAGCAGGGGTATGTCGAGAGGAAAATGGACAAAGAGGACCGGCGCGTGGTCAGGGTCAGTCTGACGAGCAAAGGGCAGATCATGCTGAAACAGGTATCAGACGACTTTTTGACTTCGATAACGGGCCTCGTGAACTATCTGGGCGAGCAAGATAGCCTTGTACTGGCGGACCTGCTGGTGCGGGTGTCAGATTACTTCCAGGGGCCCGGGCAAGCGAACGTCCAGTAGAAATACAAGGTTTATCAGGAGATTCGATACATGATTAAGATACTCAGGTTTTTGAAGCCCTATTCTATTGTAGTAGGCGGCATCATCCTGTTGATATTCATCCAGGCACTTGCTGACCTCTACCTGCCTACACTGCTGGCAGACATTGTGGATGTGGGCATCGTCAGGGGCGACACCGACTATATATGGCGCATCGGGGGCTTCATGCTCCTCGTGACTGCGGGAAGCGCGGCCTGCTCGATCTTCGCGGCCTTCCTGTCATCGAGAACGGCAACTGCCTGGGGCAGGGACGTGCGCAGCGACATCTTCTCGCAGGTTACGGGCTTCTCGCTCCACGAGTTCGACACACTGGGCACAGCCACCCTCATAACACGCACCACCAACGACGTAAACCAGGTGCAACAGGTGCTCATGATGATCATGAGGATGATGATCTACGCGCCCCTCATCGGCATCGGCGGCATCATCATGGCCGTCTCGAAGGACGCCACGCTGTCGCTGGTGCTCGTGGTAGCTATTCCGGTGCTGATCGGCGCGATAATGCTTATCGCCTCCAGAGGCATACCGTTGTTCAAGACATTGCAGAAACAGTTGGACAAGGTGAACCTTGTGCTGCGCGAGAACCTCACAGGCATCAGGGTGATCCGGGCGTTCAACCGCCTCTCCTTCGAGGAGACGCGATTCAAGGGAGCGAACAGGGATCTCACAGACACTGCAATCAAAGTGAACCGCATCATGGGCCTTCTGTTTCCGGTTATGATGTTCATCATGAACATCACTTCTATAGCTATCATCTGGTTCGGCGCAATCAGGATAGACAACGGAGACATGCAGGTTGGCTCTTTGATAGCGTTCCTGCAGTACGCGATGCAGATCATGTTCGCGGTGCTGATGCTCTCGATGCTGTTCGTGATGGTACCGCGTGCCCAGGCATCGGCGATCAGGATCAACGAAGTGCTGGATATGAAAGCCGAGATCAACGACCCCGCGCAACCCAGGCACGCAACGGCTGAGCGCGGTGTAGTGGAGTTCCGCGACGTTACATTCAGCTATCCGGGGGCCGAGCAACCCGCCATATCGAACATCAGCTTCACGGCGCGTCCGGGCGAAATGGTAGCCATTATAGGCGGGACAGGCGCGGGCAAGTCGACCCTTGTGAACCTGCTCCCGCGATTCTATGACGTAGATAGCGGCGCGGTGCTGGTGGATGGGGTGGACATACGCGAGTTGACGCAGGAGGAACTGCGGTCCAAGCTCGGCTTTGTGCCGCAACAGGCGGTGCTCTTCACAGGCACAATCACTGATAACATCAAGTACGGCAAGGACGACGCCACCGAGGAAGAAGTGGAGGCGGCGGCAAACACAGCCCAGGCGACAGAGTTCATCACGGCCATGAAAGATGGCTTCGCCTCCGAGATATCGCAGGGCGGCACGAATGTGTCGGGCGGTCAGAAGCAGAGGCTATCGATAGCCCGGGCACTGGTCCGCAAGCCCGAAGTATATCTCTTTGACGACAGCTTCTCGGCGCTCGACTTCAAGACCGATGCGAAATTGCGCATGGCACTGCGGAAGACCACGCGTGATTCGACAATGATCCTGGTTGCCCAGCGGGTCAGCACCGTGCTGGACGCCGACAAGAT
>JBBRDO010000192.1:0-3815 GCA_038203825.1 Chloroflexia bacterium
CGATAACGCCGTCAGTGTGAACCACACTATCAGCACTGTGTCTATCAGGCCGGAGCTTGAGCCAGTCGTCAGACCTGTCATGTTCAGCATACGCCTCCTTGTGTTTGCTCTCGCTATACACTATTCTAACATAGTAGTTACAGATGCTGCTGCTCGGTTGGTGCCGAGCCTCAGCAACTAAACAGCATCACTTCAGGTGCACCTCAGCAATCACGCCTACAATCGTAGAGAGGTCAAGCCTCATGGCTGCTCAAACACAAATGACAACCTACATAAGCAGCGCAAGCATAATCGCATTCACGCTCATCTACGCCGTCTGCTTTGCCGCGATAAAGGCTGGCCTCGCGTTTGCGCCTGCCCTTCGATACGGAGGGTTGCGAGCATTTATCGGTGGGGCGGCCCTCCTGGGGATCGTGATCGCCATGCATAGGCCGCTATTGCCCGCCCGCCGGAGCTGGCCGTGGCTGCTTGCCCTCGCGCTTTTTTCGACAACCATCGGTTTCGGCGCAATGTTCCTCAGCCCGGGCCGCACCGGGGCGGGCATCGCCTCCGTGCTCGGCAACATGCAGCCTCTCTTCGCCCTGGTGCTCGCGGGGCTCTTCCTGGGCGAGCGGATCACCAGGGGAAAGGCCGTAGCTTTGGCGCTCGGGCTGGGCGGTGTGACGCTCATTTCGTACCCAGTGCTGGCTAGCTCGTATGCCTATGGGCTGTCCGGAGTGCTGCTCGTCCTGGCGGCTTCGGCGGGCACGTCTGCTTGCAGCGTGATCGTCAAACGGATGGACCGGGGGCGAGACCTCCTTTCGGTGGCGGCCCGGCAACTCATCCTTGGTAGCCTGCCTCTGCTTGGCCTCTCGGCCCTGGTAGAAGGCGCCTCCTCAATCCTTGGTATAGTCTGGACTGTGCGTCTCTTCGCTCATATCGTCCCCGGCCCCGCCACTGGGGGTGATAGTGGCCAGGGCCTCATCGTAGTTGGCAGCCCACGTCATGTGCAGATCCGGGCGCGCTGCGTCGTAGGTCGAAATGGCCTGCTGCACATCGGGTCCTTGCAGCGTCGGAAGATTTGTACGTCGGCTACGAGGTGGAACGATTCATGCCGGAAAGTACACCCAAGTCGGTATCGGCCACCCAGGTAGCGCCTCAACTGGCGGACAAGGTACAGAACACACCTCCTACGCCGGACCCCGGCGGAGCGTCCCGATCGAAATCGCGAGCCTGAGTTGTCAGTTGCCGGTTGCCGGTTGTCAGAAGACGACCGACGACCGAGTGAAACGTGAAACGTGATTACGCAGCACGCAAGAACTGATAGCTGATAGCTGACAGCTACTGACAACGGACAACGAAAGTAAGGAATAGCTTCATGAGCGAAGTGGCACACTATTACCCCATGGACGTGACGGCCCGAACGCAGATCACGCGAGAGCAGTTCGAGGCGAGGCAGGCGGCGGCGCGCAAGAGGCGGCAGGCCACCATGAGCCAGGCAGAGGTGCCTGTAATCATCGTGCCGTGGGGGTCGTCGTCGGTGTCGCATGGCACGGTCTCGACGTTTGAGACCATCCGCAGGTGGGTGAAGTCTACAGGTGTCAAGGCGATTGTGCGCCGTGCTGGGCCGATGGGCACGCACTACCTTGAGCCGCAAGTTGACATAATAATGTCGGGGCAGCCGCGTGTCTCCTACGCTCATATTACCGCGGAGAAGGTGCCGGAGCTGCTGGAAAGCGTGATCCGCGGCAACGACATGCGGCCCGACCTTGCGGTGTGTGTGTATGGCATCGACGAGTGGGACGGGGCCGAGCTTGGGTTGAAGGGGATACCTGCGGCAAAAGAGCTTGACTTCTGGAAGCTACAGCAGCGCATTGTGACGCGCAACCTGGGTTACATCGACCCGGAGTCGATTGACGACTACATCGCTCGAGGCGGGTACGAGGCGCTGAAGCGAGTGCTCTTCGGTATGCAGCCCGACGAGGTGATCAAGATCGTCAGCGACTCGGGGCTGAGGGGACGCGGGGGCGCAGGCTTCCCCACAGGCGTCAAATGGGAGGGCGGTCGCAAGGCGCGGCGCACACCCAAGTATGTGATCTGCAACTCGCACGAAGGCGAGCCTAACGTCTTCAAAGACAGGGCACTGCACGAAGGCGATCCACACCAAATTATCGAGGGGTTGATAATTCAGTGCTTCGCGGTCGGCACCCCGTGGGGATACATCTACATAGGCGATGGATATCCCCTGGCGATCAACCGTCAGAAGGTAGCCGTACAACAGGCTTACGCCGCCGGCCTGTTGGGCGAGAACATAATGGGCTCCGGCTTCACCTGCCATATAGACGTAGAAATGGGCGGTGGTGCCTACATCTCAGGCGAGGCGTCGGCTCTCATGTTCGGCCTTGAAGGCAAGCGTGCCATGCCACGTACCAAGCCTCCTCGCTCAGTCGAGGCGGGTCTGTTCAACTTGCCCACCGTCGTAAACAACACCGAAACCATGTCCTGTGTGCCCCAGATCATCCTCAATGGCCCGGAGTGGTTCAAGGCTATTGGTACAGAAAATGGTAACGGCACCAAGCTGTTCACCCTCATGGGCTCTATCCAACGCACCGGTATCTATGAAATGGCGATGGGACGCACCATACGCGACCTGGTCTATACAGGCGGTGGCGGGCCCGCCGACGAGCGGCCTTTCAAGGCTATCCATACAGGAGGCCCGTCGGGCGGTTGTCTGCCTGAGGACTACCTGGATGTGATCATGGACTTCAAGTCGCTGGACCGGTATGGCGGCACGATGGGGTCGGGCGGCTACGTGGTGTACGATGACACTGTGTGCATGGTGGATATGAGTCGCTACTTTGGGCGGTTCAACAGGTACCAGTCGTGCGGCAAGTGCGTGCCCTGCCGTGTAGGCACCAAGAACCTCTTGCTTAAGGAGCCGATGTGCTCCTAGCATACACCTGCTCGAGTTCGGCGATCTGCGCCCGCTCATCGAAGATCGGAAGCACTTTGCTTGATTTCATAGCGATATGTAAGCACCCACTACCCTAACACAGCGAGAGCATACCGAGAGAATTCTCAAGCCAATCAGGGAGCAGAAATGTCCCGCTTGATCTGCTCATACTGCTCTTTATCTATCTCGCCCCTGGCATACCGATGGTTAAGCAATTCCAGCGCATCGCCGCTAGTCGCGCTACCGGCGATACCGCTGTCCGGGGTGTTCCTCCTCAGTGCCCACGTCACGACCAGGGCGATGCCGCCGACGAGGAGTATCCAGAAGAGCAGCATTAGCAGCCAGCCCCACCAGGAGCCGCCGCCCATCATGCCCCAGTCGGACCCCCCCGCTTCGCTATTGCCCGTGATGCCTGTGCCGCCGGACATCATGGGCGTCATGAATAGGACCGCGAGGACTGGGAGCAACACGAGCGCAGCAACTATCGCCAGGACGACCGTCAGAACGGAGCGCATATCGTTACGATTCACTTGCAGCCTCCTTGAACTTGAAACTGTAAGCTTCCTCCTTGAGGGTGGCGGCCACCCTTTGCAGCCTGGCCCGCGCTTCGTCGGCGACCGGTGACAGAGCTTGATTGCCCGCCACACCCATCATAACGCCAGGGTCCAAGAATGCTACCCGCGAACCCCCGGCACCCCCGGCATGCTCATGCACCACGACATTGCACGGCAGGAGCAGCCCCAGGTCGTGCTCGGCCTCTAGCCCCCTGTAGGCCAATTGCGGGTTGCAGGCCCCAAGAATTATATACTGTTGGAAATCTACGTCCAGCTTCTTCCGCAGGGTATCTCGCACGTCTATCTCTGTAAGCACCCCGAAGCCCTCG
>JBBRDO010000193.1:0-3642 GCA_038203825.1 Chloroflexia bacterium
CGTGGTGAATATAGTGCGCCTTGATCCCCACTTCCTTCAGGTAGTCCGATATCTGCTCCGCGAACTTGGTGCGCAGCGTCGTCACCAGCACTCTGTGCCCTCTCGACACGCGATCCCTGATCTGCTCCACAAGATCGTCCACCTGGTTGTTCGTCGGCTTGACCTCTATAGACGGATCAACCAAACCTGTAGGCCGAATAATAAGCGGCACTATCTGCTCCGAGTGCTCGTATTCGTATGGCCCCGGCGTCGCGCTCACAAACACCGCCTGGTTGATATGCTGCTCGAACTCATTAAACGTGAGCGGGCGGTTGTCTGCGGCTGACGGCAATCTAAAGCCGTAGTCAATCAGGTTGACCTTCCGCGCCCGGTCGCCACCGAACATGCCGCGCACCTGCGGCAAGCTGATGTGCGACTCGTCAACCATCAACAGGAAGTCATCCGGGAAGTAATCGAGCAGCGTCGAAGGCTGTTCGCCCGCCTGCCTGCGGCTGAGGTGCCGCGAGTAGTTCTCAACGCCCGAGCAGTAGCCCGTCTCTTGCAACATCTCCAGATCATACCGCGTGCGCTGCTCTATGCGCTGCGCTTCAACGATCTTTCCCTCGTCGGCCAGCTCTTTCACCCGCGACTCTAACTCCTCCTCGATATCCTTGATCGCGGCTGACAGCTTCTCCTCGTTCGTAATAAAGTGCTTGGCCGGGTAGATATTCGCCTCGGTACGCTCGATCAACACTTCGCCCGTCAGCGGGTCGAACTCCAGTATGCGCTCCACCTCGTCGCCCCAGAACTCGACGCGCAGTCCCATCTCCTCGTAAGCCGGGATCACTTCCAGCGTGTCCCCCCGCACACGGAATGAGCCGCGTACAAGCGACTGGTCGTTGCGCGTGTAGTGAATGTCGATCAGGTGGCGCAAAATACGCTGCCGGCGCACCGTCCCTCCCTTCTTCAACTGCAGCACGGTCCGCCCGTACTCCTCAGGCGACCCCAGGCCGTAGATACACGACACCGACGACACAATGATCACGTCGCGCCTCTCCAGCAGCGAGCGTGTCGCGGCGTGACGCAGCTTGTCAATCTCTTCGTTTATGTCGGCGTCCTTCTCGATGTAAAGGTCGCGCTTGGGTAGATATGCTTCCGGCTGGTAGTAATCGTAGTACGACACGAAGTACTCGACCGCGTTGTTCGGGAAGAAGTCCTTAAACTCCTGGTAAAGCTGTGCGGCCAGCGTCTTGTTATGTGCCAGCACCAGCGTCGGGCGCTGGGTCCGCTCGATCACCGAGGCCATGACATACGTCTTGCCCGTGCCGGTCGCGCCCAGCAGAGTCTGCGTTCTCTGCCCGCCCTCTAGGCCCTCGACTAGTTTCTCTATAGCTTCGGGCTGGTCGCCCATCGGTATGAAATCCGATACTACTTTAAGCTCAGTCATAATGTGCTTCTCTCTCGCTCTGTTTATGCGCTGCTGTCTCTAATATACCCTTCTATTATACCAAGTTTAGTTGACATCTGGTGTCAGTATTAGCCGCCCCGCCAACTCACTTTTGTCCCCGTTTCCTGGCATCATCCTGGCCGGAGATCTCACGTCCTAGCTTTGTCATTCTGGGTACCTTGCTAACAAAGATATGGCAGGAAAGCGAACCCTTTTGGGACGTGTCATTCTGAACGCAGTGAAGAATCAGTTCGCCAGCCCATTGCTATGCAGATCGCCACACCACTTCGGTCAAAATAACCCCGTCAAGAAGACGCCCATCAGCAGACACCCATCCTACAGTCCTAATCCACTCCCCGCACAAAAGGTGATTATGACCGTACGATCAGACCCCAAAATAAACCCCAAAATGAGAAATTGGGGCTATATTATAATCCCGTCATTTTGCTTATCATATTATGTACAGTCTAGCCAATTGTTATAGCAGGGGGCATTATTTCATGCGTCGTAGTCCTATCATTCCACTCTTATTTATTGTTGCGATCATCGTGGCAGCAATTATGGCATCACAGAGCCACGCCGGTTCCACGCCCGACACCCAGGCGCATGCGAACGGGCGCAGCGCCCAGGCTTCCATCGGCTCCTCGGGCGAGGCTGCTCCCGCTCCCACCGTGGCCTTGCCTCCCACCTACGAGCCAACTCCTCCCCCGCAGGATATACCCGCAGACGTGGCCGACCAGATGGCACAGATCGAGGCCCAGGCCGCCGACTTGCGCGGTTTGATACCCCTCGACGCAGTGCCCAACACATTCCTCACCCGCAGCGAGTTCCACGCACACTATAAGCAGGAAATGCAGGCATCCTATTCGCCCGAGGAAGTGCGCCAGTACTTGCAGGAGTTGTGGCTTATGCGGCTGGTGGACAACCCTTCCATAGACTTCTACGAAGCAAGCGCCGACCTCGGTAGCGACGATATCCTCGGTTACTATGATCCGACCCAGGCGCATATGTATGTCATAACGGACAAGATGAGCCAGTTAAACCCTGAAGCCCAGGTTACTCTTGCCCACGAGTACACTCACAGCCTGCAGGACCAGCACTACCACCTCGACCATATCTGGCCCATAGGTGTCGCAGACCGTGATCGCGTGCTGGCGATCAGAGCCCTCGTAGAAGGGGACGCAACCCTCACGGGTTATGCCTGGGGGTACACCCACATGTCCGGTAAGGACTTCAAGAGCCTGTTCGAGGGAAGACAAATATCGCCGGACGTGCAGGTCAAGACCCCGCCCTACCTGGGCATGCTCACCATCTTCCCCTATGTAGTGGGACTCCAATTTGTCACCAAGCTGATGGACGTCGGCAGCTTCTCCACTGTGAACCTTGCTCTGCAAGACCCTCCACGCTCCACCGAGCAGATTATGCACCCTGAGAAGTTCCTGCAGACCCCCATCGATCAGCCGAGAACCGTGAGCATGCCCGATCTTGTACCCGCGCTGGGTGCTCCCTGGGAGCTGGGCGAGCGCAACACCCTCGGTGAGCTTGACCTCAACTATATCCTCCAATTGAATAAGGCCACTGACCCCAATAAGGGCGCTGATGGCTGGGGCGGCGGCAAGTACGCATACTATCACCTGGCGCAAGAAGGTCTCGTGTACGCCAAAGTGACCTGGGACACCGACGTTGATGCTCAGCAGTTCGAGGACTCTATGCACGAAACCCTCGCCCCTTACGAAAAGAGCGGCAACTTCTGGACCAAGGACGGTCGCTACTTCTGGATGAGACACGACGGCAAGATCATCACCTTTGTTGCGTCTACCAACGAGCCTGCACTGGAAAGGGTGGTGGCGGCAGAGAAGTAGCCGAAAGAGTATAATGAGTGTGACATATGTTTGCGCCGGCCCATGCACGCGTCCACCCGTACACGGTGGGAGATAGGAGGCAGTTATGGGCAGACAGTCACGCTTTATTTCTGTCTTTCGGGTGATCTACCTGGGCTCATTCCTTCTGGGAATGGTTATGCTCCTGGTGGCTGGCCTATTTGGGCCGCGTCCCGCTCAAGCCTCCCCTGCCGCACAGGCCAACTCGTTCGTCTACGTCGCCCCATTCAAGCTGGCGATAACTCCGATCAGCGCGCAGTACTACGAGCGAATAATCCGCGCAGCCGAGCAAGATGGCGCTGCTGCGGTGGTCTTTGAGATAGATACCCCCGGCGG
>JBBRDO010000194.1:0-3094 GCA_038203825.1 Chloroflexia bacterium
TAGAATACGACCTAGAGGATGGCAAGCCCACACCCAAACAGAACCGTGAGTGACGGTCAAGCGCAACCCTCAGTTCCGGCCACTATTGCCAAACTCCTGAAGCAGTGGCTTAATTCGTTTGCATAGCGCGGGATCCCATGCCTCAAGTTCGCTGGTGAAACAAGAGGTCGCCGCTGCCAGAGCCCGGCGCAGCTCTTTCTCGTCGAGCGAGCGAACGAGCGCATCCGCGAGCGGAGTGGTCACTGACGCTGGCAGCCTGAACTGTACGCTATACGGTGCGGCCCTCTATAAGCATGGGTTCGGACGGCGTGGGAAGGGTGTCGGCGGGAGTGGGGCTGCCTGCCCCAAGCAGGGCTTTGGCCAGAGCAGCCTGGAAGGTCAGCCCGACGCCCATCGCTTCGCCTGTGCTTTGCATCTCGGGCCCCAGCACGGGCATGAGCGTGGGGAACTTGTTGAAGGGCAGCACCACGGCCTTGACCGATACGCGTGCGGGCGGCTCAAAGCCTGCCAGGGCCATTTCGGACAGCGGTACGCCCATTATCAGGCGCGTGGCGATGCGCGCCAATGGCACTCCTGTGGCTTTGCTGGCGAATGGCACGGTCCGCGAAGCCCTCGCATTGACCTCGAGAAGGTACACTTTGTCGTCCTTTACTGCGTACTGCACGTTAATTAGGCCCATGACCTTCAGGTGGCGGGCGAGGCTGCGGGTGTAGCTCTCTACAGTCGCGACTACTTCGGGCGACAGAGTCTGGGATGGGTAGACGCAAGAGCTATCGCCCGAGTGGATACCCGCCTTTTCAAGCTGCTCCATGACCACAGTGAACACGTCCTGCCCGTCCGACACGCCGTCCACATCGATTTCGACGGCGTCCTGCAAGAACTGGTCGACCAGGATCGGGTGCTTGCGGAGGCGCGCGCCGAGCCCTCCCAGGTAAGTGCGCAGTTCCTCCTGGCTGTAGATAATGCGCATGCCGCGCCCACCCAGCACATAGGAGGGACGCACCAGCACCGGGAAGCCGATCTGAGGCGCGAAGGCCTCCAGCTCGTCCTGGCTGTGGGCGATGCTCCATGCGGGCGTCGGGATGCCCAACTGCTCGCACACGGCTGCCATCTGCTGGCGGTCCTCGGTGGCGGCTATAGATTCGGGCGACGTGCCCAGTATGGTGACCCCTGCCTGCGTGAGAGGCCGGATCAAGTTCAGCGCGGTCTGCCCGCCGAACTGGGCGATCACACCCAGCAGGCCATCCTGCTCGTGTTCAACTACATTCAGCACTTCTTCAAGGGTGAGGGGCTCGAAGTAGAGGCGGTCGCTGAGGTGGTAGTCGGTGCTCACCGTTTCGGGGTTGTTGTTGATCACGATCGCCTTCACGCCCATCGACCTCAGGGCTTCGACCGCGTGCACCGACGAGTAGTCGAACTCGATCCCCTGCCCGATTCGGATGGGACCGCTGCCCAGCACTATCACTTTCTGGCCTGCGAGGTCGTCGGCCTCGTCCTCCATCTCGTATGTGGAGTAGAAGTAGGGCGTAGAAGCGGCGAACTCGCCCGCGCATGTATCGACCATCTTGTAGGTGGGTGCGATGCCCAGTGTGGCGCGCCACTTGCGGATTGTGGCTTGCGACGCAGATGGGACTCGATGGCTGATGAGGCTTGCAAGGTGCTCGTCGGAGAAGCCCAGGCGCTTGGCATCGACCAGCACGGAAGCGGCATCTGCTGAAAGTACACCGTCGCCTGATGGCCACTGTGCGTCACGTACTTCACTCTCCTGGGCGCGTATATTGACAAAGCGCTCGATGAACCAGGGGTGTATGCGGCTCACGGCGCTGATCTCGGCGACGGTCCAGCCCTGGGCCAGCGCGTTATAGACTGCGGCGGGGCGCTCGTGGGTGGGGCGGGCCAGGCAGTCGGCTATGCGTTCGTGCGTCCAGGCTTTGCTTTCTGTCAGCCAGGACGAGCCGACATCGAGGCTGCGCAGGGCTTTGAGGAACGCTTGCTCGAACGAGCGGCCTATCGCCATGACCTCGCCCGTGCTCTTCATGGTCATGCTGATATGGTGGTCGACGTTGCGGAACTTATCGAAGGGCCAGCGCGGCAGCTTTACCACCACGTAGTCCAGGGCAGGCTCGGCGCAGGCGCTGGCTCCTGTTATGTCGTTGCGAAGCTCGGCAAGTGTGTACCCAAGGGCGATCTTGGCGGCCACGCGCGCAATCGGGTAGCCCGTAGCCTTCGACGCGAGTGCCGACGAGCGCGACAAACGTGGGTTCACCTCGATGATCGCGTACTCGCCCGTTTGCTGGTTGAGCGCGAACTGGCAGTTGCAGCCGCCCCGCACATCGAGAGAGCGCACGATTTCAAGAGAGGCTGTCCGCAAGCGCTGGTAGTCCTCGTCGGAGAGGGTCTGGCTGGGGGCCACAACTATAGACTCGCCCGTGTGGACGCCCATGGGGTCCATGTTCTCCATGTTGCAGATGATGATCGCGTTATCCTGGGCGTCGCGCAGCACTTCGTACTCGATCTCGGCCCAGCCCGCCACGCTGCGCTCCAGCAGGACAGAGCCGACGGGGCTGACCTTCAGGCCTTCGCCCACCAGTGTCTCAAGCTCTTCCATGTTGGCGGCGTGTCCCGAGCCTGTGCCGCCGAGACAGAATGCGGCTCGGCCCACCAGGGGGAAGCCGTTGCGCTCGGCAAAAGCCACCGCCGCCCACAGGTCGGTTACTGATGCGTTAGGCAGCACAGGTTGGCCCCGGTCCACCATGAGGTCGGCGAACATGCGGCGGTCTTCCGCCATGCGAATGCTGTAGGTGGACGTGCCCAACATCCTTACTCCGCACTCCTGAAGCACGCCGTCGCGCTCGAGGTCCACGGCCAGGTTGAGCGCGGTCTGGCCTCCCATCGTGGCGATCAGCCCGTCGGGGCGCTCTTTGCGGATGATCTCGGCGATGCTTGGTACCGTGAGCGGCTCGATATAGACGCGGGATGCTGTGTCTGGGTCGGTCTGGATGGTGGCCGGGTTCGAGTTGACCAGCACCACCTCGATGCCTTCTTCGCGGCACGCGATGCAAGCCTGCGTGCCTGCGTAGTCGAACTCGGCGGC
>JBBRDO010000195.1:0-2880 GCA_038203825.1 Chloroflexia bacterium
CCCGATAGCTCGGCAAGGACCCTGAGCTCGCAATTATGTACCACAACGCCCGCAGCAACGAACCGCTCTTCCGGCTGATCTACCAGGTCAAACACCTCTACACTGCGACCGGTCTCCGTCACGGACCCAACTCTATCCCAGTGATAGCGTGTGTAATCCCCAAGCTCTGCAAGTTTGAGGCCGGCCAGTCTATGACGTGTGTATGGACGATTTTGTTCGTGGTTCTTGATATACTGCACGCGCTCTACACCCAATTGGCGCATAACGCCTACTGGTATAGGCAGGATGTTGCCTAGATCACGCTTTTCTCGCAATGTATATGCCTGGAACACGGCACGCTTCGCGCTCAGCCTGAAGCCGATGAACCTGTCGAAATTAGCCAGGCTTATGCTGTCGGATATACGGACTTCATAGCGCAACTTGCCGCCGGGCACCATATTGCGACCTGCAATCCCACTGACAACCGTGGAGATTATGCCGTAGCGCAACAGCGCAGTCTGCACGTCCTGAGCGAGCCCCTCGAAACGCGTCGAGAGTGAAACGCCGAACTTTCCAGACGTACCATCCGCATCAAACAGACCTGACAGGAAGCTGGTGATGTGCTCCATGCGGTCGAGCGGGAGACGCAAGTCTTTCTTGTGGAACAAACTCCGGTACAGGTCGGCGGTCTGACGCTGGTTAGTAACGTAGAGACTGTAAGGGGTCTCGCGGGGCTTCTCTCCCAATGTCTCTTCGATATAGCCCGCCAACTCCGCAACACCACTCTCAACACCCTTGGCGAAATATAGCGAACCTGGAGAAGAATGGAGCGAACCGTCACCAACCCAGAAGCCCATCAGCCATGATCGAGCGTCAAACAGCTCGCGATCGTCTACGCTTTGACCTTCCAGGGCTATCCAGTCGCCCGCTTGCAAATCCTGCGTCTGACGCCAACCACTGTTCGTCAACACTCTATGATCGGGCGTGCATTCCACACGGTAGCGCCGATTGGTCGTCAAAATGACAGTTGGTGATGTCCCCTTGCTGATGGCGTCAGGGTGATCCTGAATCCGCACCCAACTGTTATGGGTGGACACCCACGTATCCACCGCAATGCACTGTGAATAATCACAGGTGACCAGCTTATAGCCGGGGGCGGCGATGAAGCACTTGCGGAAGTCAGACGTGGAGGGGATCTGCTGGACATTGGGCTTGGTGCAAGAGAAGCGGCCTGTGTCGGCCCCGTACTGGTTGAAATCAGGGTGTATCCGTCCTGTGAGCGGATTGATCAGGCTCAGCACGTTTTCGCCGAAGGCCGACAGCGTCTTTTCGTGAGAACGATATTCGAGCAGCTTGGCGACTACGGGGTGGTCGTACTTGACCAGCGTGGACTCCATAGTGTCGGGCATAATCACGCCCAGGTGGTTGAACGCTTCCAGCAACTGCACATTTGAGTTCAGGTTGATCGAAGACACGCCGAACATGGTGGCTTGCATAGAGGCGGGCGCTAGAAGCTCGGTCAATTCCTCTGCGGCCTTTTCGCGTTGCACGGCTACGCCCGAGATGATGTTGCGCCACCGCACCACGTCGATCTGCACGCCGGCCAGTTCCATGTCGCCCACAGCAGGGATGCACTTGAACTCGAGGTCGGCAACGGGCAGCAGCCCTTGCTTCTTCAGTCCGGGCAACATCTGCTTCCAGATGGGGATCATAATGTAGGCGTCGCGTGCGGCGTAATGCAGTTGCTCGGGGGCCAGGTAGGCGTCGCCAACGGCCGCAAGCTTATAGAAACTCTCGCGCACGCTCTTATCAAGGACAGCGCCTATGTACTTCTGCGATATCGCCTTGAGGGATATTTCACGGCTGATACCGGCGGTCAAAAGGCGCTCAGCAAGCATCGTATCGAATATCCCGTTGAGGGTTATGCCGACCTGCTGGCGCAACATCACATATTCAAACTTGGCGTTCTGGGCTATTTTCAGAATGTCGGGATTTTCAAGCACCGCTTTGAGCGCAAGGGGTACCACCCGCTTACAGTCCACTATGTAGACCTTGTCAGCGGTGGAGATCTGCAGAAGCAACAGGTCAACGGTGTAGGGGTCGAGACCCGTAGTCTCGGTGTCTATGCCCAGCACCTTCTCGGTGGCCAGCAACTCGGCAACCTGAGCCAACCGCGACTGGTCCTGTATCAGTTCGTACTCGAACTCGTTGTAGTTCCCGGCGCTTACCCTTGTGGGTCCCTCGTCTTCCTTGACCGAAGCGGCAGGCTCGGCATCAGCGAACAGCATCACGTTTGGACTATCGGACACCGCGAGGTCTACTTTGGTTGAGGCATGAGTGGAAGCATCGACCCCGTTAGAACGCGCTGCATGGCCGTTTCCATTGCGGGCACTCGTGCCGTTGCCGTTCGTAGAGGCAGGGCTTGCTACGTACTCCGGCATATCTGCCGGGTGGGGTGGCTCTTCAGGTCCGTCGCTTCCATTGACCCTATAGGCGGCAGGCTCAGCGCTCGAGGCATCAGGTTCGTCGTTGTCAAAGTCATGTTGCGCTTTGTCTCGATAGTCGAAGTAAAGCTGCCAGTAGTAGTCATCGCTGCGCTTCTTCGGGCGCCGCTTCTGCGCCTCCACCGTGTAAGGCTCGTTTGCTTCCCTCAAAACAGTGGGATCTGCTTCAGCGTCTGCTCCGACAAGCGCGCCTTCTACCTTGAACGGGCAGGTCTCGTAATCGACGCGATGATACCGCCCGCAGTCGGAACATAGTCCGTAGCGGCTTTCGGCGTGCGGCAAGGGGGCAGAGCAGTGGGCGCAGGTCGGCTGCGGGCGTGCACCGGCACTGCTGGCCGCGCCGAGGTCGGGCGCGAGCAGGGTCCATTGGTGGCAATTGTGGCAGAAGATGGTCATA
>JBBRDO010000196.1:0-2829 GCA_038203825.1 Chloroflexia bacterium
TTGGTGTCAAACAATCATAAGCATACCGAGCCGTCAGCGTGTCATTGTCGTTGTTCTGCCTGCCCACAGCCCACAACTCGTTTGTCGATATGGCTACCGCGTCCAGAAATATCCCCTGAGGCGGGTTAGGGTTCGGTGGGGGTACAATCGACCACGTAGTGCCGTCCCAGTGCTTGACAAACGTGCCTACTCCATCAGTGCCGACAGCCCATACATCGCTGGCAGATGTTGCCGTTATCCCCAGAAGCTTCTTACTATCGTCAGTTGATACTAATGTCCAGGCTGTGCCATCCCAATGCAAGATGTAGGCGTGCCATGTCGGGCTGCTATAGTCTGTGCTGACAGCCCACACATCATTGGTGGCAGTGGCGGTTACTCCAAATGGCAATCCCTGGAAAGAGCCTGGTGATAAGTTCCATTGGGCGCCATCCCAGTGAACCATGACAGTGCCACTACCTCCCTCACCGGCCGCCCATACATCGTTCGTCGAGATAGCTGCGACTCTATCTATCGAATTGACCCCGGAAGCCGCAATAATGGTCCACACTGACCCGTCCCAGTGCATGGTCAGCGCCTCATTGGGGGTGCTCTTGGTTCCGACGACCCAGATGTCATTTGCGGAGATAGCAGTTATGCCACCTAGGCCGTACCCGTCTACCTCTCCTGGATTAGAAACCCGGTCCCACACACTTCCGTTCCAGTGCAGTATCAGAGAGTGATGTACGCCGTTGTTATAGATGTCGCCCACCGCCCAGGCATTATCCACCGCGATTGTCACTACATCATAGAGAGTGCTACCAGTCAGTACCTCGGTTGGTGCAACCACATTCCACGCGCTGCCGTTCCAGTGCTCAATCAGGGGGTATGAGTTAGTAGCTGTGTAGGTGTTGCCCACGGCCCATACATCAGAAGGTGACGTGGCCGCCACACCGATCAACTGATTGCTTGAGCCAGGGTTGGGGCTACCAGGAACAGTCCAATTCCGTATGCAGCCGACGGGCGCGGAGGACGGAGTGCTGCCCGCAGCCGCCTGGGTCTGAATTGAGAGCTTGGCAGGCACTCCTGCTGAGGCTGTAGTGGCGAAAACAGCCAGGACAGCTAAGATGGCTATGGTAACTACTAAGGCAAACAGGATAGAGCTGTTGCGCCAACCCAGTCTACGCTGTGATTGGATTGTCCTCAGTATCATTGTTGTATAACCCCTTAGTAAAGTGGCTACCGGCAGGCATCCTTCCGCGCTGGACGTCCAACGGTAATGTCATGGTGCAATGTAGCTAGATGCTACCTTCGTAGTATAGCACGAATGCACGGCGAATAAGACGTCAGGTCGGCAATAATAGGACAATAGTACCATGACGTCCAGAGTTGATTGCCGGCAGTGAGGTGCTCGTAGTATAAATAACAAAAAAGGTGTTGTCATATGACAACACCGCTACAAGGGTGGGCGAGACTGGTCTCGAACCAGTGACCTCAGTCTTATCAGGACTGCGCTCTAACCAACTGAGCTACACGCCCGCACGGTCTTTATTATATCAAACGCCTGCTCTCTTTGCAACCGCTTGCCACGCCTCTCACACCTGCTCCTCAGGCCACCACTGGTACACTTCCAGGTCAACCGTGTAGTCGGGACGTACCTCCACACCTTCGGCTTCCAGTTCGTCCCTGTGCTGTTCCGCGCCGCCCGAACCATAACTCCGAGCTAGCCCGCCCTCCCGGTTAACCACCCGCTGGCACGGGACGTCCGCCTCTGCCGGTGTCCCTTTCAGCACAGTGCCAATTGCGCGTGCCGACCTGGGCGAGCCTATCAACCTGGCTATCTGGCCGTACGTAACGACCCTTCCCTCAGGCACCGACCTCACCATGCGCCATACGCGCTCTCGAAACTCGTTGTATTTCCTGGGCATAAGGTAATAAATAGCAGGCCGAGTAAGGAGGACGAAGTGATCCGCTCCCTGCCCGGCCTGTACTATCGTGCTAACAGAACTACTTGATGTCGGCTTTGGCGCCTGCTGCTTCCAGCTTGGCCTTGGCTGCTTCGGCATCCTGCTTGTTTACGCCTTCGCGTACAGCCTTGGGAGCCGCTTCGACAAGGTCCTTCGCTTCCTTCAGGCCCAGCCCTGTCAGTTCGCGTACGGCCTTGATGACCTGGATCTTCTCAGCGCCGAAGTCGGTCAAGACGACGTCGAACTCGGTCTTCTCTTCCTCTACGGGGGCTGCTGCGCCACCCTCAGCGCCTCCGGCTGCGGGCATCATGCCGCCCATCATCATGGGGGCCGCTGCGCTTACGCCGAAGGTCTCTTCCATGTCCTTCACGAGCTGTGAAAGCTCCAGGACGGTCATGCCCTTAATTGATTCTAGAATATCTTCACGGGTTGCCATTGTGTTATTTCTCCTTGGGTTTTCTTGGTCTACTTGATTTGCTTGGAGCGCAGGCATCTGCCCGCGATCCGTGATTTATGCTTCGGTTGTCGACTCTGTCTCGGTATCGGCTGGAGCTTCCACTTCTGCCTCAACTGGGGCTTCGGTCTCGGTTGCTGCCGCCTCGCTCGGGGCCTCTGTTTCGGTTACTGCCTCAGTTGCTGCCTCGGCTGGGACCTCGCTTACCGTCTCGGTTGCTGCGGGTCCTGCGTCCTTGAGCTTGTTCAGCTGCGCGTTCAAAACGTTGACGAAGCCCTGTAGCGGGGCGTTCAGGACGTTGACGAAGTTCTGGATCGGGGCCTTCATAGCACCCATCAGCTGGCCTATATACTGCTCTTTGCTCAGGATCTTTGTGAGGTCGCTCACCTGGTCCGCGGTGATAGTTTTGCTGCCCATCAGGCCGCCGCGAAT